>JAZLMO010000018.1:0-44399 GCA_045598675.1 Sphaerochaetaceae bacterium | reverse complement strand
TGAAAGATCAAAAACCTTTTGATTACAGCTTAATGGACAGAAACTCTGCACGAATGAAGTCTATCTGTGCTTAATTACAGATAGCTTATGAATTTAAACATAATGGTTTCCTGTTTGGAAACGATTGACTTTTTATAGGAGGATCTCATGAAAGACCTTTTGAAAAACTATATGAATTTTCTTGATAACGGTAAAACTGAACGCAGATGCGTGAATCAGGTTATTAAGCTTGCCGAAAAATCAGGATATAAAGATATCTGCAAAGTAAAGTCCCTGAAAGCAGGCGATAAAGTTTATGTCCAGAAAATGGGTAAATCGATTATTCTCTTTGAAATCGGTTCCGGAAAATTCGAAGACGGCATGAACATATTAGGTGCCCATATTGATTCTCCGCGTCTTGATGCAAAACAGAATCCTATATATGAGAAAGACGGTCTTGTATACATGAATACCCACTATTACGGTGGAATAAAAAAGTATCAATGGCTTACTCTTCCGCTTGCAATCAACGGTGTTGTTGTTAAGAAAAGCGGCGAATGTGTTGATGTAAATGTAGGTGATGATGAGAACGATGTTGTTTTCTGTATTTCCGATATTCTTCCGCATATGGCATACGAGCAGATGAAGAAAACCGCTTCTGATTTCATTGAGGCTGAAAAGCTCGATATTATTATAGGGGTTTCAGATGAATCAGATAAAAAGAAAGATGCCGATAAAGATTGTGCTAAAAAGAGAATCCTCAGTCTGATAGAAGATAAATATGGTTTTGTAGAGGATGATTTTGCTTCTGCAGAACTGGAAATTGTTCCTGCAGGAAAGGCCCGTTTCCTCGGGTTTGACAAGAAACTGATTCTTGCCTACGGTCAGGACGACAGATCCTGTGCATACACTTCAGTTGCTGCAATGCTTGATACCAAAGCGGGAAAGAGAACTACATGCTGCATTCTGACAGATAAGGAAGAAATAGGAAGTTATGGTGCAACCGGAATGAATTCACATATGCTGGATAATGCAGTTGCAGAAGTGGCAGATCGTCTCAAAGTTAAGGATGTAAGTCTTACGGTAAGAAGAGCGTTGGAAAATTCATACATGTTATCAAGTGATGTAAATTCTGCATTTGACCCTCTGAATGATGGACTTTACGATAAGCAGAATTCATCTTTCCTTGGTGGAGGTCTTGTATTCAACAAGTATACCGGTTCAAGAGGAAAAAGCGGTGCAAGTGATGCAAACCCTGAATTTATCGCAAAAATCAGAAAACAACTTGATGCTGCAAAAGTAAAATATCAGTACGCAGAACTGGGAAAAGTTGAAGTGGGCGGCGGCGGAACAATTGCACACTATGCTGCAGAATTCGGTTTACAGGTTATTGATGCCGGTGTTGCCGTACTCAGTATGCATGCTCCTTGGGAAATCGCCAGTACATACGATATTGAGCAGGCATTCAAAGGTTATAAAGCATTTCTTACAATATGAGTAAGACGGACATTGTCATTTGCATTTGTTGATGACAATGTCCATGATGCATTTTTCCATCATGGTCTGTTGAAGATAGGTTCCCACCTCTTTGATTTCTATATCATAGACAGCAAGTTTTTTCAGAATTCTCTGTACATCTTCAAGCTTGTAATTGTTTACGGCGTTTTTGTATGTGTCTTTGTCTTTGGGAACGACAATGGCTCTGTCTGTATCAAAATATTTGGTTTTAAGAGCATCGTCTATGCTCATACGTTTTGCAAGGTTGACTTCAATGGAAAACAATCTTCTGAAAAATGTTGATAGTCTGGAAGCCAGAACTGCGGCCATAGTTGCTTCATCGTTTGTGTGAAGCAGAGCCTGAAGACATTCCAAAGCACCGCTCAGATCTTTTCTGGCAATGTAACCGAATAAAGAAAATTCCGATTCCTGTCTTGTATGGGAAAGGAATTCCTCAACATCAGGTTCTGTTACGACATTCCTGTTTGTTGCACAAAGATAAGTTGCAAGCTGAGAACAGACTGCTTCAAATTCCTGAATGTTGTTTTCAACTTTTTCAATTATTGCAGCGCATGCATCATTTTGTATTTCAAGTCCGTTTCTTTTGAAAAAAGATTTTAACCATTCGTTCTTTTTACTTTCAAAAAGTTCGT
The DNA here is from genome assembly GCA_045598675.1 of Sphaerochaetaceae bacterium. GTDB lineage: Bacteria > Spirochaetota > Spirochaetia > Sphaerochaetales > Sphaerochaetaceae > JAZLEZ01. Next base: position 42,270 of record JAZLMO010000018.1, on the reverse strand, counting down.
AAAACTTCATGATGTTGTCTGATTTGACTGCATTCATGATATCTGCATGGATATAGAGTTCTTTGCTTGAAATAAGAAATGTAACTGTCTCCGAAGGATTGTTGATGTATTCGACAATCCCCTTGGTTTTGTCCTTTGTTTTTATTTCCTGTGCTTCATCAAGAATAATGAGCTTTCTATCTGCAAAAAGATCATTGTTGTTCAGCTGGGCAAAGAGTTCTTCTTCATAGTCATCAAAGGCATAGAATCTTGAAATATCACATTGCCCGATAGAGTTTTTGATATTCTTGATAAAATCTTCCTTAAGTCCTTTTTCAGGACCGAGAAGAAGAAAGACGTCGCCCATATCAGAATTTTCTGATAATCATTATCAGTTTGCCGTGAACATCGCAGTGGGTTGAGATAATACTCTGATATGATGAGTTGGCAGGTCTTAATTCATAGCGTTCTCCGTTTCGGTAGAAATGCTTTAAGGTAAGGCCGTAAGTTTCCTCATCTCCTATGCTGGCAACAACAATATCTCCGTTTTCTGCTTCTTTTGTTTTGAGCATTACGGCAATATCACCGTCATTGATTCCGTCTTCTATCATACTGTCTCCGCTGACTTTGAGAGCATAAACGGAATCTGCGTCTGTGATTCCCAGAAGATTCTGAGGAATAGGAAGATAACCGTCATAGTTTTCTTCTGACAGGATAGGAACTCCTGCGGCAGTAGTTCCCAACAAAGGTACTTTGATAATTGAGCTTTCACTTGGATTTGATCTCTTAAGAAGAGCCATCCCTCTGGGAAGATTATCAGCAGTTCTGATGATATTTTTCTTTTTCAGCGCTGTCATATGATCATAAGCAGCTTTCGGAGAAAACCCGAAGTGGTCTGCTATGTTTCTTACGCTTGGGGCATAACCGTTTGAGTCCATGTAATTTTCAATGAACTGAGCTACTTCTTTCTGTCTCTGTGTAAGTTGTTTCATAGACAGCCTCCTATCCAAACTGAATCTATGGTTATAATAACATGATTGTTATCATTTGTTAAGAGAAATATTTTCGTAAACAGTAAAACGGATTTTGTAGCCGTTATCATCAACAGGCTCGGATTCCCGTGTCATTTTCCAATTCGGAAGCTCATCCAGATTGTCAAAGAATACTTCGGCACCGCCGTCTGCATCTACTTTTGTAAGGTATACCTTATCACAGTAAGGAAGCATTGTGTGATACATCATTGCACCGCCGATTACAAAAACATCTTCACTGTTGTACTTCTTGATTTCTTCAAACAGCTGATCAAGATTATCAACCATGATAAAACCGTCTTTTTCGGCTCTGGCTGAATCTCCGCCCGGCCAGAGAACGATATTGATTCTGTTTTTGAGAGGTTTTTCATCAGGGAATGAAAGCAGGGTATTCGAACCCATTACAACAACTTTTCCGCTTGTCATTTTGCGAAAGTATTTCATGTCTTCAGGGAGACGGAACATAAGATCATTTCGCTTTCCGATTCCCCATTTTCTGTCACAATGTAAAATTGCCTGCATAGATTATCCTCAGATTGCAACCGGTATGTCGTACTTCTTTGTACATGCCTGATAATTTTCCAGTTTGAAATCATCTTTTGTAAAGGCATAGAAGTCTTTGATTTCAGTATTCATAATGAAGTCAGGAGCAGGATACTGTTCGTTTGCTATTACTTCTTCAACAATGGGAATGTGCCTGTCGTAAATATGTGCATCTGCAATGACATGAACAAGTTCACCGACCTGTAAATCGCAGACCTGAGCCATCATGTGCATGAGAACGGCATATTGTGCAACATTCCAGTTGTTTGCCGTAAGCATATCCTGTGAACGCTGATTAAGAATACCGTTGAGAGTTTTTCCGCTGACATTGAAAGTCATGGAATAGGCACATGGATAAAGCATCATTTCATTTAGATCCTGATGATTGTAGATATTGGTCATGATTCTTCTGCTTTGTGGGTTGTTTTTCAAATCAAATATTACTCTGTCAACCTGATCGAACATTCCTTCTTTGTACTTGTGCTTTACTCCCAGCTGGTAGCCGTATGCCTTTCCTATTGTACCTTCCGAATCTGCCCAACTGTCCCAGACATGGCTTGAGAGTTCGCTGATTTTATTTGACTTTTTCTGCCATATCCAGAGAAGCTCGTCAATGGCAGATTTGAGGTATGTTTTTCTGACTGTGATTATGGGAAATTCTTCCTGAAGATTGTAGCGGTTTACTAGACCGAATTTCTTGATTGTATGAGCAGGAGTACCATCCTCCCAGTGGGGTCGAACATCCAAATCTTTATCAGAAAAACCATGTGCAAGAATGTCTTTGATATTCTCTACAAAAACTTTATCTGCGTAACTCATAGGCACCTCTTTCAAAAATTATATCAGATTATCATTTACGGTAAAAGGTTGAATCCGTCAGTTCTGCCCTGTACTTGTTAACGGTTCTGCGGGCACATTTTATTCCTTTTTCAAGAAGCATGTCTGAGATTTTCTGATCTGAAATCTTACTGTCTTTGCTGATTATTTCATTTATTATGTCTTTTATCGCATTCCTTGAAATTGTCTGTCCGTCTCCGTCTTTTACACCTTGGGAGAAAAAATATTTCATTTCAAAAATACCCCAATCGGTTTCAATCCACTTTGACTGGGAAAGACGGCTCATAGTTGTTTCATGAACACTTATTGTATTTGCCACGTCTTTAAGGGTAAGAGTTTTGAGAAATCTGGGACCATTCAGGAAAAATTCCTTTTGAGCATCTACAAGAGCGGTGGCTGCTTTGAACATTGTCTTGTTTCTCATGTCTATTTGGGAAATCAGATTTCTTGCCTGCTGCAGACTTGATGAAATATATTCAAAAGTTTCCTTTGCCTGAGGACCTGTAAGGTTTCTTGCCAGATTCTGAAAATCTTCGGATATTTCCAATTTGGGTAAATCGGAAGTTTTCATGTCAATGACAAGTGCGCCATCGATATTATGAACTGAAAACTCCGGAATGATGAATTCATCATGCGAATTATCATAAGATCTTCCCGGATATGGTGTGAAAGATTTCAATATTTCAAAAAACGTCATCAGATCTTCTGATGAGATGTGTAATGATTCTGCAACTTCCCGGATTTTTCCGGCTTTAAGCGGTTCAAGATAGTCATTGACAATGGATGAAAAAATCTTTAAATCACTTTCGGCCATTTTACAGCATCTTGCCTGAACAATCAGAGATTCCCTGAAATCCTTACAGCAGATTCCGTAGGGTTCGAATGTCTGAACGGTTCTGACGGCTTCTCTGATTTCTTTTTCAGAATAATCTGTCTTTTCAAACAGGGTTTTAAGATCTATGGAGAAGAAACCGTTTTCATCAAGATTTCCTATCAGCATCTGACCTATTTGATACATTCTGTCAGAGATGTCTGCTATACCTAACTGTTTCATCAGATGTTCGGAAAGGCTTTCATGAAATACCGGACTGTTTTCTATTGCCTGTTGATTTCTGTCTGAAGCATCTTCCGCTTTTTCATCTGTGATGCTGTCTATGTATTCGGAATCCGATTCCGGAATTTCCAATGCCGGATTGTTTTCTATTTCATGTTCAACATAAGCTTTCAGCTCCATTGCCGACATAGGAAGCAGTGCCAGAGATTGAAGCATCAGAGGAGATAATGTCTGTTCCTGTTTGATAGATGCATTCAGATTCAAATCCATCAGTCTTCCTCAAACGAATTTCCGAAATATGTAGTTTTTGCCAGGCTGTTCTGCAGCAGTTCTTCTTTTGTTCCGGAAACCAGAATGCTTCCGGCATTGATAATGTGTGAACATGTTGTGATTGCAAGTGTGTCTCTGACATTATGGTCTGTCAGAAGAATTCCGATTCCGCTTTTTGCAAGTTTTCTGACAATCTGTTTGATTTCATAAACTGCCTTCGGATCTATTCCTGCAAAAGGTTCATCAAGTAAAAGAAAGTGGGGACTTGTTGCAAGGGAACGGGCAATTTCAGTTCGTCTCCGTTCTCCTCCGCTGAGTGTATATCCCATCTGATTTACAAGCTGTGTAAGGCCGAAAGATTCAATGAGATTGTCTATCAGATTTTCCTTTTCCTTCGGGCTTAAATCTGTTCTGGTTTCTGCAACAAGTTTAATGTTATCCCTGACACTGAGTTTTCTGAAAATCGAAGGTTCCTGAGGCAGATAAGAAAGACCCAATCTGGATCGCTGATACATGGGCAGGTCCGTTACATCTTTGTTGTCCAGGAGTATTTTTCCTCCGTTGGCTCTGATGAATCCGACTATCATATAAAAGGTAGTTGTCTTGCCGGCACCGTTGGGTCCCAACAGTCCTATGATTTCACCGCCTTGCATCGAAAAGGATACATCTTTGACAACCTCGCGTTTGCCGTATATTTTCCTGAGTTTCTCAACTGTCAGTCTGTTAGTTTTTTCCATTTACTTCTCCTGTAATGGAGCCATGAAGTACAACTTCTTCCGTATCAAGATTTACGGTAATGATTGATGCTTTATATGTGTCATCACCCCAGATGACATTTGCAGATCCTTTCAATGTTACAGTCTGATTGTCACTGTTGTATTCTATGCTGTCAGCTTTGCATGTCATAAGTCCGTCTTCTGTGTCTTTCTCTATTGTTGCCTGCATTTGCAAAAGCATGATGCCGTTATTCTTATCATACTCAAGCCATGCTCCGGAAAGTTTTACTTCATGTTGAGTGTCATCTATTTCTATCCAACCGTCGGAAAGAAGTTCTTCCTTGCTTCTGTTGTATACCAACATGGGACAGGACATTGTAATGTTTCTTTTTTCTTCCCGGACGACAACATTTCCGGTGCATTTGACATAGTTGTAATCGGTTCCGTATAAGTCAATTGTGTCTGCACTGATTGATACATCTTCACAATCGACATTTGCCGGATCGGAAAGTGTTACTGTGTGATTACCGTCCTGAAGGCTTACCTTTGTAAATCCTCCGGAGAAATTTATGTTTGAAGCATGAACACTTGATGAGAAGAAAAACAATAACAATAAGAACAGAAACATTTTATTTTTCACTTTCATAGCTTCCTTCCATTATCTGATTGAACTCATAGATATTATCATCCAGTTGAGCGGTAAATCCTTTTGCTTTAATTGTTGTTCCGTCTTCATATTTTACATCCACTATGCCCTGCGTGGAAATAATCTGATTCTTATTGTCCCAAGTGAGGCTATCACACATGATAGTGAAATTATCGGTTTTCTTGTAGAGCTTGATGTTCCCCGTCAACTGTGCATTGTTGTTATTGTCCGTAACAACTGCCGTATCGCATGAGCCTGTCATTTCATCATCCTGGTAAAAATTGATGTTTTCAAGTTCAGTTCTATCGGTCTTCCTATTGAAAACAGTGATACGGGAAGCCTTCATTACAACAGGCCGTCTTCCTTTTTCCCCGAAAATATAGGTTGCATCTGTCATAATCATGTCAGGAATAATTTTATCGTCATCCGGACTTTGAATCCGGGATAATCTGACGCATGAAGTTAGAACAGACACACAAAAGAGTAGAAGTAATAAGCATCTGCGATATGAATACCGTGTTTTCACACTGTAATTATATATTAACGCACGTCTATTGCAAAGCATGAGAAGAACATATAAATTAAGGGTATGAAAATACTGTTTCTGGGAGAAATTGTCGGCAGATGCGGAATAGGGGTCATTAAGCATTCTCTGAAAAAATTCCGTACACAAAATAATATCGATTATGTAATTGCCAATGGTGAAGGGGCTACCAGCGGTTACGGCTTGGGGTTCCAGAATGCTCAGAGCATACACCATATGGGCGTAGATGTTTTTGTATTGGGTGAGAAAGCATATTACAAAATTGATATGGTTGAAGGCATTTCCAAAAGAGATAAAATCCTCAGACCTGCAAATTTTCCGGAGTCTGCTCCGGGACGCGGTGTTCATTATTACATGGTAGGTGACAGAAAAATCTGTGTAATCAATATGTTGGGAATGATGGGTTTTACAAATCCTCATCTCAACAATCCGTTCCTTGTTTCGCAATCAATAGTGGAAAAGGCTCTCTCAGAAACTGGTCTTGTCATATATGTGTTCCATTCTCAGGCTACTGCCGAGAAGCAGGCCATGGATCATCTTTTGAGAGGTAAGGTAAGTGCGGTTATAGGAACTCATACGAAAGTTCTTTCTGCGGATGCTCATGTAATTGACGGAACAGCATATATTTCCGACATAGGCAGGTGCGGTTCTTCCGATTCCGTCGGAGGATTTGAGCCTGAACATGAAATAAAAAAGTACAGGACACAGATTGCTGTGCGTTCTCATGAATGCTGGGAAAAACCTCAGCTTCAGGGAGTTGTCGTAACCTTTGATGATATTACCGGAAAGGCCGTTGATATAACAACGGTAAAACAGGATGTAGAATGTATACCACCGTCAGAGTCTTAGAAGTTCAGAATGACAAAACCGTATTGGTAGGATGTCCGACAGAAGCCTGCAACGGGTGTAAGGCCGAGATGTTCTGCAATACCAAAAATGACAACTCTTTTCTTGCAAGAAATGATAACGGTATAGTTGTCAAACCGGGTGACGAAGTTGAGCTGTATCTGCCTCCCGCAAAAACAATTTGCAGTACTGCTCTTGTGTTCGGTCTGCCTTTGCTTTTTTTCCCGGCAGGTTATCTTTTGTGCAAAAAAATCTTTGCCGTCAATGAATTGTTGAATGCTTTGGCCGGATTTGTATTTATGGCTGTTGCATTTTCTGTTGCTGCACTAATAACAGCAAAAAACAGGCATTCTCTTATGCCGGTAATTACAAAGGTAATATGAAGCATTTTTCCGTTATCGGTTTTCTTACAGGTTTGTTTGGACTCGTAATAATCACAACAAGTTCCATGTATGTGGCTCTGAGAATGGGTGCACTGCCTTGGCCTACCGTGTTTGTTACTGTTCTGGCTATGACCGTGATGGGAAAGACAAAACACGGGTCACTTAAGGAAATCAATATAACGCATACATTTATGAGCTCTGGGGCAATGGTTGCCGGAGGTCTTGCTTTTACTCTTCCGGGTATTTGGATTTTAAATCCGAATGCACAGCTTGCTTTCATAGATTCTCTTGAAATATGTGTTTTGGGAGCAGTCTTGGGTTCTTTGTTTTCCGCTGTTTTCAGAAAAAATCTCATAGAGGAACAGAAACTTGTTTTTCCGATTGGAAATGCTGCATATCAGACTCTTGTTACCGGATTGAAAAAAGGTCGTGAGTCTTTAAAGTTGATGGTATCAATGTTGTTCAGTGTAATAGTAACGATATTCAGAGATGCGTATGCTTTTATCCCTTCTGTTTTGTCATTGTTCAAAGGGTCTCAGTCAGTTCCTGCAATTGATTTCTGGGTAAGTCCCATGGCTATGGCAATAGGGGCGGTAATTGATAAACTGGCTGCACTGTTCTGGTTTGCAGGCGGAATTCTCAGCTATTTTGTTTTGGCTCCTTTGGGGTGTTCGGATTTGTTCAGACAGAATGTCGGAATCGGTCTTATGATCGGAACCGGACTGGGAATGTTGATAAGAACTGCTTCAGGTATTTGCAGAAAAAAGAGCAACATTTCAAAGATGGAAAAGAAAGATCTAATGATGTTCTTATCTATCATTTTCATTTCTTCAGTACTGTTATTTTTTGCAACAGAGCTTAATGTGCTTCAGGCTTTTGTAGCGGTTCTGCTTGTAGGTTGTACCTGTCTGCTCAGCGGAATGCTTACAGGTCAAAGCGGTATAAACCCTATGGAAATTTTCGGTATTCTTGTAATGCTTGCAGTAGGTGTTATGAAAAGCACATCTACATCAACGCTCTTCCTTGTTGCGGCTCTTACTTCAGTTGCCTGCGGTTTGTCAGGTGATGTTATGAATGACTTAAAAAGCGGTTATCTGATTCACACAGATCCTGAAAAGCAGATTGTTGCCGAATTTATCGGTGGAATATTGGGTGCTGTGATTTCAGTATGCTGTCTTTTTGCAATGAAAGAGTCTTTCGGCGGATTCGGGACTCAACTTCTTCCGGCTCCTCAGGCAAAAGCCGTTGCTTCCATGGCTGCAGGTTTCGGAAACAGTATTGAATTCTTCATAGCTGCAGGAATCGGTACTGTACTTTTCCTGCTTGATCTGCCTTCTGCAACACTTGGGTTGGGTGTATATCTGTCCATGCAGATTACCTTGCCTGTCGGTATTGGAGCGACGGTTGCACTGTTCTTCAGGAAAAAGAACAAAGACAACGACATTAATCTTGTTGCCAGCGGTTTATTGGGCGGAGAAGGAATTGCCGGTGTCTTGATAGCTATTTTTTCAATGTTCTGATAATATTTTCGGCGGAGATTTTCATGAAACACTACATAATTGTCAAATTTAATGATTCTGCGACAGACAAGAACCGTATTGGAAATGAGGCTTTGGCTCTTTTCTCTGAGCTTAAGGGATGTAACGGAATACATGACGTTCAGGTAAAGATGAACTGCATTTCCAGAGACAACAGGTTTGATATGATGATTATCATAGATATGGATAAAGATTCTCTTTCATTTTACGATGAGAGCAATCAGCATAAGAAGTGGAAAAAAGATTACTCTTGTTATATTCTTAACAAGGCTATTTTTGACAGCGAAAACTGACTATAAGGAGTTTATAGATGATTTATACAACAGAAGTTCAGCATATGTGTCCTGTTGCAAAAGGCGCATATCACGGACCTGCACCTATTCCTGAGGAAGGAAAGTGGGTTCAGGCAAAGGAAATCAAGGACATCAGCGGCCTTACTCATGGTGTCGGTTGGTGTGCTCCCCAGCAGGGTGCCTGCAAGCTTACTCTCAACATCAAAAACGGTGTTATTGAAGAGGCTCTTGTTGAAACTCTCGGATGCAGCGGAATGACTCACTCAGCTGCAATGGCTTCGGAAATTCTTATCGGAAAGACAATTCTTGAAGCTCTTAATACAGACCTTGTCTGTGATGCTATTAATACTGCAATGCGTGAGCTGTTCCTTCAGATTGTTTACGGCAGAAGCCAGACAGCATTCTCAGAGGGCGGTCTTCCTATCGGTGGTGCTCTTGAAGATCTCGGAAAGGGTCTCAGAAGCCAGATCGGTACTGTTTATGCAACAAAGGAAAAGGGTCCTAGATATCTTGAACTTGCTGAAGGTTATATTACCAGACAGGCTCTTAACGAGAACAACGAAATTATCGGTTATGAGTTCATCAATCTCGGTAAGATGATGGAATTTATGAAACAGGGTATTGCTCCTGCAGAAGCTGCTGAAAAGGCAAAGAGCCATTACGGTCAGTGGGATAATGCCGCTAAATACATGGATCCGAGACACGAGTGATAGGGAGGGAGAAAGATGTCTTTATTTGAAAGTTATGAAAGAAGAATAGATAATATCAACTCCGTCCTTTCTCAGTACGGAATCAAGAGTGTTGAAGAATGCCGTGACATCTGTAAGGCAAAGGGTTTTGATCCTTACGAAATCGTAAAAGGTATTCAGCCTATCTGTTTTGAAAATGCTTGCTGGGCTTATACTGTAGGTGCTGCAATTGCAATTAAGAAAGGCGTTAAGACTGCTGCTGAAGCTGCTGAAGCAATCGGAATTGGTCTTCAGGCTTTCTGTATCAAAGGTTCTGTAGCAGACGACAGAAAAGTCGGTTTGGGTCATGGAAACCTTGGTGCAATGCTTCTCAGAGATGAAACAAAGTGTTTTGCATTCCTTGCAGGTCATGAAAGCTTTGCAGCTGCTGAAGGTGCTATTGGTATTGTAAAGAATGCTAACAAGGCTAGAAAAGAACCTTTGAGAGTTATTCTCAACGGTCTTGGAAAAGATGCTGCACAGATTATTTCAAGAATCAACGGTTTTACATATGTTCAGACACAGTTTGACTATTACACAAGTGAGCTCAAGATTGTTAAGGAAATTCCTTATTCTAAGACAGAGAGAGCACAGGTAAGATGCTATGGTGCAGATGATGTTCGTGAAGGTGTTGCAATAATGCATAAAGAAGGTGTTGATGTTTCCATTACCGGTAACTCAACTAATCCTACAAGATTCCAGCATCCTGTAGCAGGTACATACAAGAAAGAATGTATCGAACAGGGTAAGAAGTACTTCTCCGTAGCATCAGGTGGCGGTACTGGAAGAACACTTCATCCGGATAACATGGCTGCAGGTCCTGCATCATACGGCATGACAGATACAATGGGAAGAATGCATTCTGATGCTCAGTTTGCAGGTTCTTCTTCTGTTCCTGCTCATGTTGAGATGATGGGTTTCCTTGGCATGGGAAACAACCCTATGGTAGGTGCAACAGTAGCAGTTGCAGTTGCAGTAGATCAGGCTATCAACAAATAATCGGTTAAATGAACATAAAGGGCACGTGTCGGTGCCCTTTATTTTTGCCGAGCAACTTTAGATTTTTGCCCTAAATTATATTTTTGTAGTCGTTTAGGGATAAAACTTATCCCCAAAACAGTGGTTTTACTTGCGTTTGGGGATAATCTGTCCTATTATGCAAATTATGACACTATTAGAAACCATTGAAAACTTGCTTGAAGAGGTAAGGAGTGCTTCTGATTATGCAAGCAGACCTCAAATTAACGGAAGGTTGAAAGTCAGACACCGACAAGGCACATTACGTTATTTCCACATTACCCGTGAAGAAAAATATCTCGGCAAAAATTGTAGAGAAACAATCAAAGCTCTTGAGGAGAAATACTATTGTGCTGAACTTCTCAAAACTGCAGGAAAAGAGATTGAATCACTGGATAAGATTAAAAAGATATTGGAAGCCATGCCTGATTATAAATCTGTTTTTTTAAACATACCTCAAGAAAAAAGACATCTGATTTCTCCGTATGAAAAGAAATTTGAAGAAAAAGAAGAATCGAGGATTAGAGTATTTAATAAGAAATATGTTTCGGAAGAACTTAAGTTGGTAACTCAAAACGGGGAACAGGTAAGATCCAAGAGTGAACTTATAATTGCAGACAGATTGAAAGCTGCCGACATTCCGTACTTTTACGAAGATCCGCTGATTATGGAAGAAGATAATAAGGAAAATGAAGCGTTGAGAGAATGCCTTTACTGGCATCCGGATTTCAGAGTTCTGAACAAAAGGACGGGAAAACAGTACTATTGGGAACACTTCGGGATGTTGGATAATCCAGAGTACTGCAAATCATGTCAGGAGAAACTTGAAATATATGCACAGTACGGATACTTTGCAGGAGATAATCTGATAATTACTTCTGAAAGTACACAACATGGACTTAATACCAAGTATGTTGATTGTCTGATAGAAAGGTATCTGAAATAAATATTCCTTATGTATGATTATGTTTGAGCCTCTTTATTTTGTGTGTATATTTATGTAATATTTAGCAAAAGTGTTGCCGAAGTTCGGAGATAGAGGTTTTACTTCGTATATGATGAAAAAAATAAGATTGAATAAGCGGCTGATAATTGTTGCTGTCATTATATGTCTGACATGCTCCCTTTGGGCCGGTCAATTGTCTTTTACAGAAGCACAGAACAGAGCAATAGAAAACAGTATCACTATTGAAATTGCAAAAAACAGTTTGCAGAAAGCAATTAACAATGCTGCTGTGAAAGCTTATCTTCCGACATTTTCATTATCCGGTTCAGTTTCCGAAAACGTAGATTTAACAGGGGATGTTTCCTATTCTCTCAAACATCCTTCAATAGGAGTTTCTGCCGGAATTAATTGGAACATATCAAACCAGGATTCGCTTACGGCATCAAGTAACGAGATAAGTATCCGTCAGGCTTCATTGGCCATTGATAAAGCAATTGCAACTCTGAGAAGCAATGTCCTTACTTCGTATTACAAACTTGTCTCTCTTAATGAGGGTATCAAGCAGACACAGAGTTCAGTTGACAATGCAATGTTTTCATACGAAAGAACTCTTGAACTTTACAATAATTCAAAGGCATCACAGTTGAGTTTGCTTCAGGCTCAGATGAGTTATGAAGACAGTTTGCTTGCCTTAGAAAATGCAAAAACATCTTATCTGACAGCATTGGATTCATTCAGAGTGCTGACAGGAATCAAAGAAGAATTTACCTTGGAAAACATTCCTGAAACAGACGGATTGAATTTTGAAAAATTATCAACTGTTTCAGAAAATTATATCAATGAAACCACTTCTGTAAAAAGTGCCCGTCTTTCAATTGAAAGTGCAGAGCTTTCAAGAAAAAACAGCCTGTTGAAGAATAGAACACCTTCTGTTTCATTAAAGTCAAATCTGGGTTACGGAATTCAGAAGAACAACAAAAGCAGTAAGTTTGAAGATACTCTTTCATTGTCTGCCACAGTCAGTGCAAATATTCCTTTGGACGTCTATCTGCCGTGGACAAGTTCACATGCTTCAGTTCTTAATTCGGAACTTGAAATTGACAATGCAGAACTGTCACTTAACTCAACACTTGAGAGTCTTTCTTCCAGTATAGATCAGTCAATTTCTTCTTTGGAAACTTCAGTTTCAAAAACAGATAATCTCAAAGCCCATCTTGAGCTATCAGAACAGAACTATGCTCTTGTTCTGGAGGCTTATGAAAACGGCTATGCATCATACAGTGATTTGAACAGCGCAAGGGTTTCTCTTGAGAATGCTCAGGTTGCACTTACAAACAACAAAATGAATATTATCAATCAGCTATGTTCTTTTGCCTCTCTTCTTGAGTTGGATTTGAACAGCTTAATGGAGTACCTGAAATGAAAGGTGAAAAGTTTGTAACATTTATCCTTACATTAGTAGTTCTTGCCATGGTAGGACTTGTAGTAGTACAGAATACAATCGGGCTTGATGCGCTTCTCGGAAAAGCACAGGAAGGTTCGGGAACGGAAATGAAACCGAAGAGTTCTGCACCATCCGTAACCAATGTTGAAGTAATTCCTGCATCACGTTCAGTTTTTATCAAAACAATAAATGTAAACGGAGAACTTGCAATCAAGGATTCGGGAAAAAATGTTCCTGCTGACACAAGCGGGAAAATTACGGAAGTCCTTATTGAAAGAGGAGACCATGTTGAGGCCGGTCAGGTTATTGCAAAGGCAGATCCTTCAACTCCGGGTTCTCAGTATAAAGTCAGAAACATAGTATCCACAGTCAGCGGTACTGTTCTTTCAGTTGATGCCTATGTGGGCCAGAATGTAAGTTCAACTACAACAGTTGCATCAGTGGGAAATCCTTCAGATCTGATTCTCAAACTGAATGTTCCTGAAAAATATCTTTCTACTTTTTCCCTTGGTTCAGAAGCATATTTTACAACTGCAGCATGGCCTGAAAAAGAATTTGCGGCAACAGTGTCTTTCATAGGTAATTCTGTCAGCACAGCAACAAGAACAGTGGAAGTCGAACTTACCATTAATGAAAAAGATGACCGTCTTATGGAAGGAATGTTTGTTAAAACACGTCTTGTAGTTGAAAAACAGGAAGATGTGTTTACAGTCCCCACACAGAGTATCTCAACTTATCTCAGTGATGCAGTTGTTTATGTTGTAAATTCCGACAATAAGGCTGAAAGAAAAGTTGTAACTACAGGTCACTACAATGATTTTGAAACAATAATTGTCTTGGGTCTTGAGGAAGGTGAAAGAATCATCACTGTAGGTTCCGTAACAGACGGTACACCTGTAAACATCGTAAAATAACCGGAGGCTTCAGATGACATTGTCAGAGTTATCAGTACGAAGACCCGTCTTGGTTACGATGATTTTCGTACTGGTTGCAGTAATTGCATGTATCTTTATTCCAAAACTTGATATTGCCCTTTATCCGTCTGTAAGCAGACCGTTTCTTATGGTAAGTGTAACTTGTACCGGAGCAGGACCTGAAGAAATTGAAATGCAGGTTTCAAAAATTCTTGAAAACCAGCTTGGTTCCATTGAAGGGCTGCAGAATATTACTACGAATGCTTCCTCAGGTTCGTGCAGTGCAACGCTTGAGTTTTCTTACAAGACAGACCTTGATGAAGCCGCAAATACAGTAAATAACAAGTTGTCTTCCATAACAAGAAGTTTGCCTGACTGGGCAAGCAATCCCACATTGTACAGGTTTGACCAGAACTCAAACAGTTCCGAAATTGTTACTCTCAGAATTACAGGACCGTATTCTCAGGATGATCTTAAAACAATTGCCCAGGATACCGCAGCAAACCTTCTTTTGAGAATTGAAGGAGTCGGCGGGGTGAATGTCAGAGGAAGAGACAATTCAAAATATCTTGTATCTGTGGATCCTGTCCGTCTTGCATCATTGAATCTTACACTTAATCAGGTTTCTTCTGCTCTTTCATCTCAGAATACACAGGGAACCGGCGGAAGTGTTGATATGGGTGATATGACGTATCAGTTTACACTTGATTCACGTTTCAGAAGTCTTGATGAAATCAGAGATACGGTTATCACAAAAATCAACGGAATAGAAATCCGGGTAAGTGATGTTGCCAATGTTCATATTGACACATCCAATAAAGGTTCCATGAGCTATATTGACGGTGAACCTGTTGTTACAATTTCAGTCTCAAATGAAGCAGATTCCAACGCAAGTTCCGTGGCCGATACTGTTATTGCTTCTCTGAATGAAATCAACAGTCAGCTTCCTTCCGGAGTAAAACTTTCTCTTCAGAGAAACCAGACTTCAATGATTTCATCAACAATAAATGAAGTTTACAAGAGTGCAATTGAAGGAGTTATTCTTGCTGCATTGATTATCTTCATTTTCCTCCGCGGATTCAGAACAACATTTATCATTGCAGTATCAATGCCTATCAGTATTTTAATTACTCTCATGACAATGTCCATTGCAGGAATCACGGTCAACAGCATCAGTATGAGCGGACTGATTCTGGGAATAGGAATGATTGTAGATGCTTCAATTTGTATTCTTGAGAATTCTTATCAGTACAGAGAAAAAGGTTTTAAGCCTGCAGTTGCTGCAATTATGGGAAGTAAGAGAATGTTCAATGCAATTATGGCGTCAACTCTTACGACTGTTTGTGTATTTGTACCTATTTTGATTTACAGAACAGAACTTGGAATGATGGGAATGATGTTTACAGATTTGATTTACACAATCTGTATTTCACTTCTGTCCTCTCTGTTTGTTGCCGTTCTTCTTGTTCCTGCACTTTTCGGCAGTATTCTGAAGGTTGATTCCAGAGTTCAGAAACCTATCAGATTTGCACCTTTGAGACTTCTTGATAATCTTATGAGTGCAATTGAGAAAGTAATGCAGAATACCTATGCAAGAATACTCAGATACTGTCTGAGACATAGACTTCTGTTCATTCTGTTGCTGATATGTCTTCTTGTTTTCAGCCTTGGATTTATGAAAGGCATAGGAATGTCTCTTACTCCGCAGTCAAGTACGGATGACTCTGTAAGACTCTCTCTGACAATGCCTAACGGTACTGTTAATTCCGTCATTGCAGAAGAAGTTTTCAGAATTGAAGAATTGATAGAAAAGAATCTTCCGGAAGATGCTTATGAAAGTATTTCTGCAAGAACAGGTTCAAACGGATCTCTGGAAGTAATTCTTCCTGATATTACCGAACAGAAGTATTCAGCATCTGAAGTAAAGAAAATGATTACACCTCTGTTGGGTGGAAATGCAAGGGCTACATGGTCATTCTCAAGCGGCCGAGGATACGGAAGCGGTTCTGCAATCAATGTTGAAATCCACAGTGCCGACAGCTCACTTGCAATGCAGGCATGTGATGAAATTTCCGCCATTATTGCAACTTATGCCCCTGATGCTCAGAATATCTCTTCCGATATTGCAAACGGTGCTCCGAAGTACAGCATTATTGTAGATCATGAGACTGCTTCTGCGTTGGGCGTTTCTCCGGGAGCCGTTTTGTCAACAGTTCAGAATGCACTGTCAGGAATCAAGTCAACAACTCTGAATACCTTCAGTGATACCACAACATATACTCTTACTGTAGAACTTGATGAAGATGCTATTACTAATCTCAACGATATAGGTTCACTTCTTGTGTCGGCAAATGGAGGGAAGGTTCGTTTGGATAGCTTTGTTGAATTTGAACGCGGTTCTTCTGCAAGAAGTATCAGACGTGAAAACAAAGCAAGGGTTAACCACGTAACGGCTTCTGCAAGAGAAGGAGTTTCTGCAAGCGTTGTTCAGGCACAGGTCGATAAAGCATTATCCGAGCATCTGATTCTTCCGGAGGGTGTGAAAATCGAGCAGGCCGGAGAAATGAGTGAATTTGCAAGTTATGTTCCTACGATTGTAGCAATTGTTCTGATTGCCCTTGTTCTGGTTTACGCTGTCATGGCTGCCCAGTTTGAATCACTTTCAGATCCGTTCATTGTATTTGCAACAATCCCTATGCTTGCAATAGGCGTTGTGGGAATCCATCTGATAATGGGGCAGGATTTCTCTCTGTTCTCAATTGTAGGTATTGTTTCTCTGATTGGAGTTGTCGTTAACAACGGTATTGTTCTTGTTGATGCAATCAACTATGAAGTAAGTCATAAGACAAGAATTGTAGAAGCTTGTGAGATAGTTGCAAAGCAGAGACTCAGACCTATTCTAATGACTACTCTGACAACAGTAGGCGGAATGGTTCCTATGGCATTTTTCCCGGGTGAAGGTTCTGAAATGATGCAGCCGATTGCTGTAACATTTGTCGGAGGAATGGTAACAGGAGCATTGTTGACGCTCTTGCTTTCTCCGGTTCTGTACTCAATCTTCAATAAGAGAAAGGAAAAGCATTTTGATGATCCTATGTCACTCCAGAACCAGCTTTCCGAGTATGACAGATTGCTAAGAGAGGGTGAGATTGATTGATAAAAGGAGAAGAAACGATGAAACTTATAGTAGACAGTGCAGATACTCAGGCATTGAGAAAACTTTGTGAATATTATCCTGTAGACGGGGTGACTACAAATCCGTCGATTATTGCCAAATCGGGGAGACAGCCGTACGAAGTTCTGAAGGAAATCAGAAGTATAATCGGTGACAAAGATTTGCATGTTCAGGTTGTTTCGACAGATGCAGAATCGATAATGAAAGAAGCCGAAAAAATCACTTCTGTTCTGGGAAAAAATACATTCATAAAGATTCCTGTAACTTTTGAAGGAGTCAAGGCAATTAAGCTTCTGACGGAGAAAGGTTATAACTGTACCGGTACTGCCGTTTATACAGTTGAACAGGCTTATATGGCTGCTCATGCAGGTGCAAAATGGATTGCTCCTTATGTCAACAGAATTGAAACTGTTTACGGTGACGGAGTAGGTACTGTACAGATGATGCAGGATATGCTGGACAACAACGATTATGGGACAAAGATTGTCGGGGCATCATTTCACAGAATTGATCAGATTACAGGGCTGGCAGAGTACGGTGTTGCAGCAGCAACAGTCGGACCTGATCTTCTTATGAAACTGTTGGATAATACCAACGTTGATTCTGCTGTTGCCAAGTTCACAGAGGATTTTGAAAAACTCTGCGGAAAAGGCAAGACTATGCTTGACGACTGATTAAATCAATTCCGATTACAGCATTATCATAGAGAAACTTTTTAAGAGACTCTTTATCTCCGTTTTTGTACATGTTCAACAACAGTTCGTTAAACTGTTGCATGTTGTCATCTGTAATTGTGAGCATTCCGCATCCGTTATCCAGAAGCAGTTTATTAGCTGCTGTTAATGCAGTACGTTTGTTGCCATCCCAGAACAGTTGATTGTATGTTATGAAACAGAACAGTTCTAATGCCTTTTCCGTGGATGAATTATAAGAAGACAGAATTCTTCTTACGGCACCTTCAACTTTTTCTTTTATGGGAATAGGCGGTTTATAAGAACAACCTGAGATTCCAACATTTCCTGTTCTCAATACTCCCCAATCAATTGATTCGTTTTGTGAGATAAAACCGTTTAATCTGCAAATAAAATCAAAATCAAGTCTGATATTTTCAGAATTCAGAATGTACTGCCATGCATTGCGCATGTTTCTGATTGCAAGAATATCATCCAGTGAAATTGCTGGAACATTGATTCCGTCTAATATGGTCTTTGTCTGAGGAAATGTGACATTCCGGTTTTCCATTTTCATTCCGCAATAAACATTTTCATCCCATTTCTTTTTCGCAAGGAAATGACTCTGTTCTTTTGAAAGAGAATATTTGTCTGAAAAGTTAGAAGTATTCTCACAGACAAGCAGTTCTTCTACTGTTGTATTAAGGTATTTAGCCAAAGTGTACACAGTCTGTACATTGCATTTTTCAAGGCTCTTCTTCCCGTTTACCAATTCTGATACTGTTGTGTACGGAAGACCGGACTGTTCTGCAATGTGCGAAATTTTAAGGTTGTTTTCTTCTAAAAACTTTTTTAACTGCATAAGATGATAATAACTGAACTCAGTTAAAAAATCAAATAGACATAACTTAATACAGATGAAAATTTTTCTGTCATTTCAGTTCAGACAGTGGTAGAATGTAGTTACACCAAGGGAAGGAGCGTGTATTTCTCTTGCTCAAACTTACACGAAGGGTTTTGGTATAGAATTATTGAACTGCGCCCGCCATCAGGTTTCAGGGTACATGATGTAATGCTCAACTAATGACCCACTTGAACCATGCGGCTCAAGAGATTTTTTAGCTCCTTACACCTTGGCTTTTTTTTCAAAGATTGCCGATGCATTTGAAATGTACAAGACACCGGGAACTGTAAAAGGCAAGATTTTAATTGATAGCGAGGCTTGATTATGAAAGATTATATTCGTTCACTAATAGAAAGAAACAAAGCAGGGTATTTCTGCGGGATTCCGTCCTATTGTACTGCAAATGAATTGGTCATTGAGGCATGTCTTGAGCAGGGAAAACGTTTTGATGATTATATTCTCATTGAGGCTACTGCAAACCAGGTCAATCAGTTCGGCGGCTATACAGGCATGAAACCGGCAGACTTCAGAGATTTTGTTTACAGGATTGCAGACAAGGTGTCATTCCCGAGAGATCAGGTTATTTTAGGCGGTGATCATCTTGGTCCTCTTACATGGTCAAAGCTTCCTGAAAAAGAGGCTATGGCAAATTCAATTGAACTTGTAAAACTTTTTGTAAGTGCAGGTTTCAAAAAAATACATCTTGATACCAGTATGAGAGTGGGTGATGATCCTGTTGATAAACCTCTTGAGGATTCTACCATTGCAAGAAGAGGTGCAATTCTCTTCAAGGCTTGTGAAGATGCTTATCAGGAGCTTTTGAAGAAGAATCCTGATGAAGTAAGACCTGCATTTATCATCGGTTCCGAAGTTCCTATTCCCGGTGGTGCTCAGCAGGCAGAAGAGGGTATCAGTGTTACAAAACCTGAGGCTCTTCAGGCCACTATCAAGGCATATGAAAAAGCGTTTGCAGATGAGGGAATCAAAGGTGCTTTTGAGAATATAATCGGTGTAGTTGTTCAGCCGGGAGTTGAATTCCAGGATACCGATGCTTTTATTTACAACAGAGAAAAAGCAAAGAATCTGATAGAAGTTGCAAAGAAGATTCCTCATATTGCATTGGAAGGTCACAGTACGGATTATCAGAGTGCAAAAGCTCTGAGAGAAATGACTGAAGACGGAATTGCAATTCTCAAGGTAGGTCCTGCTCTTACATTCGGATTGAGAGAAGGTTTATACGCTTTGAGTTACATGGAAAAGATTCTGATAGAAGAAAACAAGAGAGCAAATTTCATTGAAGTTCTTGAAGAAAACATGATGAAGAATCCGGGCAATTGGATTAAGCATTACCACGGGTCAGATGATGAGCTTAAAGTAAAGAGAATGTTCAGCTATTCTGACCGTTGCCGTTATTATTTGGCTCAGAGTGAAGTTGTTGTTGCAGTTGATAAGCTTCTCAAGAATATGAACAGTGTTGAGATTCCTATGGGCATGCTTCACCAGTTCATGCCTTATCAGTATTTCAAGGTAAGAGACGGAAAGCTTGAACCTACTGCTGAAAATCTTGTTAAGGACTGTGTTGTTGCAATTATTGAAGACTATAACTATGCAACAAAGCTGGGTTACGAGATTGCAAATACAAAAATTGTCTGATGGTTCAAATGACTGAGATTAAAGCTGTTTTATGGGACTTGGATTCAACTCTGATTGATTATCACATTCCAGAGAGGAATGCAATAATCAGGTGTTTTGAAGACTTTGATTTAGGACCTTGTCCGGAAGAGTTTCTTTCTTCTTATCATGATGTAAATATCAAGTGGTGGGACAGGCTTGAAAAAGGTCTTATGACAAAAGAACGTATTACCGTAGGACGTTTTGAGGAAATGCTTGAAAAGTTCGGCTATGATGCTTCCATAGCCGGAGAATTCAATGAAGATTATATGGACAGACTGGGTGATATGGTCTGCCCTATTCCCGGAGCAATTGAGGTTCTCAGTGCTCTGCACGGAAAAGTGATTCAGGCTATTGCCACAAACGGGGTGGTAAAAACCCAGCAGAAAAAAATTGCCAATTCCGGCTTTGCTCAGTACATAGATAAAATTTATATTTCCGGTCTTCTCGGAGCCGATAAACCTTCTGTTGATTTTTACAATAAAATTCTTGCAGATTTGCCCGGACTGAAGAAGAGCGAAATAATGATGGTAGGGGATTCTCTTACAAGTGACATGAAGGGTGGTAATAATGCCGGTATTGTGTGCTGCTGGTTCAATCCCGGGCACAAGAAATCTGATCCTTCACTTAAAATTGATTATGAGATTTCCGATTTAAAAGAAATTCAGAAGTTGTTCTGAACCATTTCACAGATTGCTTTTGCAAGTGCTTTGTGAGATTCCGGTTCCATATGACAGCAATCGGATTCTGACGGTTTTGCAAATAAAGAAGCATCTAAAAACAGCGCATTGTGTTTTTCACAGACAGGTTTGAAAAATTCTGCAAATCTCAGGCTTTCTCTATACTTTCCCAACATTTTTTCTTCTGTTGATACTTGATCGAAATTGCTGCCGAGCGGTATCGGAGATACAACTAAAACCTTCGGGCCGTTTGGGAAAACCGGAGTGGAACCGTAAAGAGAATTTGCACTTTCAAGAAATTCCAGAAGTTTGTCTATTCCTTTGGATGAGCCTTCTGCATCTGTGAATTTAAGATCATTTGTTCCGAGAGAGATAATCACCAGATCCAGGGGCTTTGAAGCAATCAGTTCGTATCCCAAAGCTTTAAGCCCGTTCATAAAATCACGTTCCGGATCATCATACATTGTAGTACGGCCGTTTATACCGCTTTCAACAATACTGTAATTGTTTCCCAACTCTTTCTGAAGAAGAGAAGTCCATCTGGTATCTTCATCATATCTTGTGTGCAAAACCGGAGTGTATCCCCAAGTATTGGAATCTCCGAAACAGAGGATTCTTTTTTTTGTCATTTGTATATTTCCATTACTTTTTCTGCAACAGCCTTGCCTATGATGATGTGCTGTTGTTCTGTCAGATGAATTCCATCTACTGTACTTGGTTCCTTTACAAATTGTGCAAGGTCCAGAAAATCTATATTTGCCTTCTCTGCAACCTTTTTGAAATATTCCCCGTATTCAAGAGACTGTTCATATTTGTTTCTTATGGATGATTGAGGTTTTAAAGTATCAATATCTTTATGTAAAGGAACTTCTGAAAGAAGGAGAATTTTCAATCCGTTCGGATAGTTCGGATAGTTTTGAGGAAGCGGAATAACCGTATCTGCATTTTTTGCCACTCTTATCAGTTCTTCAATTCCTTTGTATGAACCGATAGGATCTGTGTACTTAAGATCATTTACTCCCAGACAGAAAATAATCATATCAAGAGGGGTCTGACTTGCAAGAGCATATAACAGACCTGTTTTACCGTTTCTGCAATCAACATAATAGTCGTCCCACATAGTGGATCTGCCGCTTATATTTTCTTCTACAACTTCAAAAGAATCACCTAAAATCTTTGCCATAGTTTTAGGCCATCTGTTTTCATATCTTGATCCGTCAACAGGATTCAACCCCCATGAGTTGGAGTCTCCAAATACCATTATTTTCTTCATTTTTTTTTACCCATTCATCAGTATATATAAAAAGAGAGGGGATGATAACATCCCCTTATTAATCCGGCATAAATTATTTCTTTGATACGCCTGCGTCCCAAACAGCAAGGAGTCTGTCCTTGTTCTCTGCACACCACAGATAATCAACGCCTGCATTTCTACCGCTGTTGAGCTGTTCTGCATATATTTCATTACCTGCATGAACAGGAGCGTTAGGATCGCAAGGCCAGTTGAAAATACCGCTCTTGAGACCAAGATCACCGATGTGTGCTGACCACCAATCGTAGAATACTTTTGCAGCCTCTGCGTTCTTGCAATTTGCAACAAGAGCTCCACAACCTTCTTCAAGTCCTGTGCCATCTTCAGGAACTACAACACCGAGGTTTGTATATCCCTTTTCCTGAAGGTCGATAGCAAATGAAATATAACACATACCGGCAGCAGCTTCACCGAGAGCAACTTTGTTTACAGGACCGCTTCCGCCTTTTTCGTATGACTTAATGTTGTTCTTATCAAGATCAAGCATAAACTTCATACCGGCTTCTTCTCCGCGATTTGCAATAAGAGTACAAACCATCATGTAACCTGTTGTTGATGTTGCAGGGTTTGTAACAATAACATTCTTCTTGAGTTCAGGTCTGAGAAGATCTTCCCACTTTGTAGGATAAGGAAGTCCATTCTGATCATACCATGTTTTGTCATAGCAAATACCCAGAATATTCGTACCGTGGACAACATAAGTTCCGCCGATAGCATAATCTGGATAATTAGCCTTTACATATTCAGGTGTGTAATCCATCAAGAGACCTTTCTTTGAAGCTGCAATGTAAGAATCTGCACCGCCGCCTACGATGAAATCTGCCTGAGGGTTATTCTTTTCAGCTTCGAGTCTTGTGAAAATTTCTCCGCCACCGAGAAGAACATAGTTGAACTTGATATTAGGATATTCTTTTTCAAAATCTTCCTTAATAGCAAGACAATAATCTTCTGTTGAAGCAATGTATGCATTAACTTCACCAGAGATTGCTGCTTTGTCATTGGCACTTTCTTCTTTTGCACTCTGAGCAAAAGCCATTGTCATAGCCATGACAAGAACTAACAAAACGATTGATAGTTTTTTCATATTTCTCTCCTATTATATCTTGCATCTCTGCAAAATTTAGTTTCTGTTAATCAGATGTACAGTTCCGGGTTTGAAAGAAAGGCCTACTGTATCGCCCTCTTTAAAGACTCCGTTTTCTACAAAGTTATAGTCTTCGACAATGAACACTGTACCGTTGCAATCAATAAAATATTCCTGCATCAATCCCATAAACGTTGAAGACTGAACAACTCCGGTAATACTTCCTTTTTTGCCTATGAGCATTGATTCCGGTCTGCTCATAAAAGTAACCTTGTCACCAGTTTTAATTCCTTCGTTTGAATCTGCAGATACCTGCACTTCTTTTCCGAGAAGGTCTACTGTAATTTCATTATCTTGAACTGATTTGACAGTACTTTCGGCAAAGTTGCTTCTTCCGATGAAGTCGGCAACAAATTTAGATGCCGGTTTGAAATAGATTTCTTTTGGAGTTCCGATTTGCTCGATGATACCGTTATTCATGATAATGATTCTGTCACTTAATGCCATTGCTTCACTTTGATCATGGGTTACATAGATACTTGTTGTTCCGACGCTCTTTTGAATTCTTCTGATTTCATTTCTCATGCTTGTTCTCAGTTTGGCATCAAGATTTGAAAGAGGTTCATCAAAAAGCATTACTGCCGGCTCTGTGACAAGTGCTCTTGCCAGGGCAACACGTTGTTGCTGCCCTCCGGAAAGCTGGTTGGGAAAACGTGTATCCAAACCTTCCAATCCGACAAGTTTCATTATGTTGGTTACTTTTTCAGTAATTGTTTCTTTTGATAATTTTCTAAGCCTTAATCCGAATGCGATATTGTTGTAAACATCATAGTTCGGGAAAAGAGCATAGCTTTGGAATACCATAGCAGTATCTCTCTTATCCGGAGTTTGTTGGTTTACCATCTTGTCGCCGATATAGACTTCTCCGGAAGTAGGAGTTTCGAATCCTGCTATCATTCTCAGAGTAGTGGTTTTCCCGCATCCTGACGGGCCAAGCAGCGTTACGAATTCTCCGGGTTTTATTTCCAACGATATTTCGTTTACGGCTCTGAATATTTTTTTGTCAGGTGATACGTACTCTCTGACAAGATTTTTTAGTGTTACGCCTTTTGTCTGTTTATTCATAGTATTATCCTCAAAATATCAAGCAATTTTTATGTCTTTCTTGTTTACTCCTATGAACCCAAGGAGCTGATAGAGTATGATGATTGCCACATAAACAACCACGATAAGCATTGTAGACATTGCAGATGCTGGTCCGAACTGACCTCTGTCGACCTGGTCAAGAATTGAGATTGTCAGCAATTTGTGTCTTGCAGAAACAAGGAAGATAAGTGCACTCATGGAAGTCATGGTTCTTACGAATGTATAAACAAGACCTCCGAAGAAAGATGACTTTATGAGAGGCAAAGTAACCTTAATGAATACCTGAAAACTGTTTGCTCCCAAATCTGCAGCAGATTCTTCAATAGACGGATCGATTTGTTTCAGACTTGTAATTCCGCTTCGTAAGCCCATGGGAAGATATCTGAACAGACACGAAATCATGAGAATAAAGAAAGTTCCCGTAAGATACAAAGGTGCACTGTTGAACTGAAGAATAAATGCATATCCGAGAATTGTTCCGGGAATAATCATTCCGATCATTCCTATTGCTTCCATAGGTTTATTGAGAACGCTCTTCTTTCTTACAATCAGGAATGCCATTATCATGGCAACTATACCTGTGACAGGAGTTGTAATAACAGCAAGTTCAATAGTATCCATCAGACTCTGTTTTGCAATCTTCCAGGCCCTTACATAGTGGGCAAAGGTTAAACTGTAGTCCATACCCCAAAGTTTTATGAACGAAACAACAGGAATCATTACATAGATAAGACAAACGATTATGGAGAAGAGAATACACACTATCGTAATCGGGATAACGATGTGTTTTTCTTCAATCATGGTTCTTTCTCTTGTTGCTTTTCCGGTGATGGTAACGAATGTTCTCTTTTCAAGTACCAGCTGAGAAGCAAGGTATACTACCAGGGCAAGAACCAAAAGTATCATCGCAAGTGCAGTACAGCGCTGAAGTTCATAATTTCCGACTGCCTGAAAGTATACCTGTGTTGCAAGTGTGTCATATCCGCCGGCTATGGTTATGGGATTTCCGAAGTCTGCAACACATTTGATGAATACAAGTAAGAAAGCGTTGATAATTCCCGGTAACGAAAGCGGGATGGTTACTTTTGTGAAAGTCTGCCATCTGGATGCGCCCATGTCTCTGGCTGCTTCTTCAATTGACGGATCTATTGTCGAAAGAACTCCGTTCAGAAGAAGGTATGCCATAGGAAAGAAACTGAATACCTGTGCAAATAGCAAACCGCCCTGACCGTAAATATTATTACTTGCCATTCCCAAAATGGTATGTGTAATCAAGCCTCTGTTTCCAAAGAGGAGAATCAGTGAAAGTGCAACTGAGAAAGGAGGTGATATGATGGGAAGGATTGCAATTACATTAAAGAATTTCTTTGCCTTCATCTTCAGATAACAACCTGCGTATGCAAAAACAAATCCGATTGCAGTTGCAATACAGGCAGCACTGAGGCTGGAAACCAAAGTATTTTTCATTGCTGCACGGTTTTGTCTGAATTCGAATGCTCTCTTGTATCCGCCCAAAGACAAATTACCTGTATCATTTGTGATACTGGTAATAAATATTTTCAGCAATGGCATAAGATTGAATACTATCAATGATGCAATAATAAGAAGCATTACCGCGGTACTGATAGGATCTCTTGCTCGTTTTTGTTGAAATGTAAGTTTACTCATATTTCAAATTTTAAATTCAGGAAAAATCGATTTGCAATTTACAGTTTTTTTTTGTGTTTACTTTTTTTTCAAATGCTTAAATAATTGCTTCTGATGCAGAAAAAACACATGTCAACAATGTTGAGGCTTGTATTCTCTTTACTTTCGGTATTCCTTATTCCGATAATTTTTCTGTATATAACTTTCACTTTCAGAGTTGTCGGAACAGTAAAAACGGAGCTTGAAGACATTGTTGTATCAGATGTCAAATATGCGATTAACCAAATAAATACCAAGATTGAGGCACTTGATAACGCTGTTGAAATGTTTCAACGCGGAAACGGATATCAGAGTTATCTTACAAGATCTTTTGATAATGACAGTTCGGGAAACTCTGCAATCAATTTTATTTCGAGTGACATCTCATACATATATCTTCTGAGTGAAATAGCTGATGATTTTGTTGTTGCTCTTCCTGACTATGATACTATGTTTTCTTCAAGCGGAATGCAGACTTCCGAAAACTATCTTACCAAAAATTTTGTTACAACTCAGTATGATGAAGACTATTTGAGAGATCTGTTTTTCCACTCAAACACCAAACAAACTATATTGATTGACAATCTTGTTACCCGAAGAGGAAATGGGGAGCACTTGGTTTTTGTTTATCCTCTTTCCAAAACAATTGAAGGTAAGGGTGCCAATGCAATTTTCAGTATCCCCATGTACAGAATTTCATCTATTCTGTCTCTTCAGTCGGAAAATTTTGATGTTCAGACGGTTGTCTTAAATGAGACCGGAAATCTTCTTTTCAGCCATAATATCTCAGAAGATTCTCTGAATGATTTTTTGGCAAATGGAATCAATCAGAAAGAACTGTCCGTTGACGGGCGGAAGTGCAAGATAAATAAAACTGTTTCCGATGTAAACGGCTGGTCTTACTATACGCTGATACCTCAGGACTTCAGTCTTGTCAATCAGACCTTCAAGTTGAATCAATTCTTTTTAATCTATACTACAATGGTTCTTCTGGTAGGAGCAGCTATCATCTATTTGTTTTTCAAACTCAATTACAGTCCTATTAAGGCTTTGAGAGATAAAACAAAGGATATTATGGGAGATGAAGACGGTAATTCGGATGAACTTCAGATTATTGATACTGCGTTGACAAAACTTAAAGACAGCGCACGGCAATCATTATCCGAAATAAGAAATAACAGACTCATGCGCCTTATAACAGGCTACTACTATTCGTTGGATGAATACAACAAAGACTGCGAACAGATAAATCTGAGTTTTTCAAGTGATTATTTTGCAATAAGTATTCTGCAGTTCAAAGATTCGGACAAATTTGACGATTCGATTATTGCCACTTTGAGAGAAATATTGTCTTCTTCCGGAGAATGTGAATTCAGCTATATAAGCAAGCATCACAGGCTGGTTATCATTCATTGTCTGAAGAATGAAGAGGCTCTTGATGTTTCTTTTTTTGCAACAGTGTTGGGTGTTTTGAATGACAGTTTTTCATTGACGCCGGTAATAGGTATTGGCAGGGTTCATAAGGGTACTGATATGATTGAAAAATCTTATATTCAGGCTGATAGTGCAATCAGTTTCATATCTGTCAATCCGACAAGAAAGATAATTCATTATAACGAAGTTCTCAATTATTATGTTTCCGAACATGTACTTTATCCGAACAATGAGATGAAGCAGTTGTCATCAGCCGTAAATTACCTTGATTTCCAGCGGGCGGTAAGTATTCTTGATACACTGAAAGAAATTGTGAAAAATCCTTCTACCAGCATGCTTACAGCAAGGTGGATTTGCTTTGACATGTTAAAGACTTTGGCTTCGAATTCACATTTAACTCATAACGGTTCATTTAAAGTTACGGAAATGCTTTCCCAACTTGTCAACGAAAGCAACCGGAATAATATCCGCAAAATGATAGACTACATAAGTGACAATATAAGGAACATATTCTGTTCTGATTCATCCGACTCTGATTCATCGGATTTGATTGATGACATGATTGAATATATCAAGCAAAACTATTGCAGGTATGATTTTTCCGTTCAGGAAATTGCAGATAAATTCCAGATTGGTTTGGGGGCTGCAGGTCAGTTATTCAAGGAAAACACGAACAGGGGTTTGCTTGAATATGTCATTGATATGAGAATAGAAAAGGCAAAAGAACTGCTTGCTTCCACAAATAAGGCAGTCAAGGAAATCAGTTACGAAGTCGGGTATCTCAATGTTACGAGTTTTATAAGAAGATTCAAGGATTATGAAGGATTATCTCCTAACGAATACAGGTTTAAAAATGTTTAATTGAGGGAAAAAAGATGAAACATGCTATTATGGTCGGCGCCGGAAATATCGGTCGTGGTTTTATCGGAGCCATTCTTGAAAAAAACGGTTATCATGTTACATTTGCTGATGTTGTATCGGAATTAATTGCTGAAATAAACAACAAAAAATGTTATACGGTTCATATTCTGGATAGGGAATGCAGTGAATTCACAGTGTCTGATATTGATGGTATATCGTCGGCAAATAATGAGTTGATTGAAGCAGTATCGCATGCTGACATTCTTACTACTGCAGTTGGTTTGCGGATTCTTCCTATTATTGCAAAGCCTATTTCAGAAGGGCTTAAACTCAGAAAGAAAAACGGAAATACAGAGTATTTTAATATCATTGCCTGTGAAAATGCGGTCAGGGCAACTTCTCAGCTTAAATCTGCAGTTTATGAATATCTTGATTCTTCAGAAAAAGAATTCTGTGATTCATTCATAGGTTTTGCCGATTGTGCAGTTGACAGAATTGTTCCGAAGGCTAAATTTGAAAATCCCCTTGATGTTGCTGTTGAAAGTTGGGCTGAATGGGATGTTGAGAAATCCGGTTTGAAAGGGGAACTTGAACCGATTTCCGGGATGGTTTTAGTAGACAATCTTCAGGCTTACATTGAAAGAAAGCTTTTCTCTTTGAATTGCGGTCATGCTGTTATGGCATATCTGGGTGCTTTGGCGGGGAAGGAAACAATTTACGAGGCTTCTCAGGATAAGGAAATTGCCGGTATTGCAATGGGTGCCATGAAAGAAACCGGAGAAGTACTTGTCAGAAAGTTCGGCTTTAATCCGGAAAAGCATGCTTCTTATGTTGAAATAGTTTTTTCCAGATTCTGCAATCCCCATCTTGCAGATGAGGTTGAACGTGTAGGTCGGGATCCTATCAGAAAAATAAGTGCAGAAGACAGACTTGTAAAACCGATGACGCTTGCTGCTTCTTATGGATTAAAGTATGACAACTTGGCAAAAGGAACAGCTGCTGCCATGAAGTTCAGATGTGATGACGATGCTTCAAGTGTTGAACTCAGTGATTTTGTCAGGGAAAACGGTCCTGAAAAGGCTCTTGAAAAGTATGCTCATATTGCTGTTGGATCTGAGCTGTCAAGAAGAATATGTGATTTTTATAATCAGTTGTAGTTTTCAGCTGAAGTTTATTGTTTATGAAGTATGCGATAGGATTGGATTTCGGAACTCTTTCGGCACGG
Organism: Sphaerochaetaceae bacterium; assembly: GCA_045598675.1. GTDB lineage: Bacteria > Spirochaetota > Spirochaetia > Sphaerochaetales > Sphaerochaetaceae > JAZLEZ01. The sequence continues at coordinate 12,692 of JAZLMO010000018.1, read as the reverse complement.
GCTGTATTGTTTTCATGTGATGATGGCTCTGAGGTGGCGGAGGGTGTTTCCGTTTACAGTAACGGTGTTTTAACTGAGGCTCTTCCGGACGGTACTCCGCTTGGAAAAGATTATGCACTTGAGAGTACTTCCGATATCAGGAACAGTCTCAAAGAGTGTATTTCAATTGCTGTGAATAATTCTCATGTTTCTCCGGATGATATAATTGCCATAGGAATTGACGCCACTACTTACTCCCAGGTTGTCTGTGATGCTGACGGTGTTCCTATGTGTGAGAAAGCGCAGTATATGTCTGAACCGATGGCATGGATAAAAATGTGGAAGCATCATGGTGCTCAAAGTTCGGCTGACAGGATAAGTGCTTATCATCAAAAAACCGGAAAGATTTTTCAGTGTAGAAGATACGGGGGAGTGTTTAATTGCGAATGGGCTTTCCCGAAATATTTGGAGACTTACGAAAAGGCACGTCAGTTGTTTATGGATACATCTGTGTTCTGTGATCTCGGGGAATGGATTGCATGGCTTCTTACCGGGAAACCTGTTGCAAGTCTGTATTCATACGGTTTCAAGTGCCTTTGGTCTGAAGATTTGGGATTCCCTGAAAAATCTGCTTTAAATGAGCTTTCAGACGGTTTCGGAGACGCCCTTTATGAGAGACTTCTTTTTGAGCCTTCCGATTATTCCGCCCCATGCGGGCATTTGACAGAAGAAGCTGCTTCATGGCTTGGTCTTAAAGCCGGAATTTCCGTAGCCACTCCTATCGGTGACGGAAGTACTCCCGGAATCAGCATTTGTGCCAAACACAGAAACAGCATTGCAATTACTTATGGCACTTCTGTTGCCATGGCTTTTATGAGTGAAGAATTGCATGAACTTGAGGGAATAAACGGAGTTGTAAAAGATTGTTACTATCCCGGTTTCTACGCATATGATGCAGGTCAGCCGTGTGCAGGAGATATGCTTGATTGGTTTGTCAAAGGTTATACTCAAAATGATCATCGCACTCTGACTGAACTTGCCTGTCAAAATAAACCGTATCAGAACAAACTGACTGTTTTGGACTGGTTTGCCGGAAACAGGAGTATAATCAACAATTCATCTTTGAGAGGAGTTATTGCAGGTCTTGGTACAGATACTGCTCCTTCCGATATTTACTGTGCTATGGTTCAGGGAATATGCTGCGGTTCCGTAAGGGCTGTCCGTTACTTTGAAGAGAACGGTTTGAACTTTGATAAAGTAATAGTTTTCGGTGGTATTGCTGATAAAAACAGATTTTTTCTTGAACAACTTGCTTCTTTTATGGGAAAACCGGTTTACTATTGCAGCGGTCGTAAAATAACTGCTTTGGGATCTGCCGTTCTTGCTGCTGTTGCAGCAGGAGTGAATTATGATGATGCTCTGACTGCAATGACCCCTGATAAATTTGAAGAAATAAAACCGGATTCAGAGCATTTTGAATGTTACCGCGATATTTACATTAGATGGTGTAAATATCACGACAGTTTGAAAGATATCGTTTAATCGGGCTGTTTCTTTTTTTAACAGTTCGTACTATTATTTCACGGGAAATACCGGAGGTTATAAAATGAGTTGGCTTAATCTTGAAAACAAGGTTGCAGTAGTTACAGGTGGTTCAAGCGGAATCGGTCTGAATGTTGTAAAAGAATTATTGAATGACGGTGCAAAGGTTGCTGTCTGTGACATAAATCCTCCTGAAAATCTTGACGGTGAAAATGTTTTTTTCGTCAAGACAGATGTAACCAGTTCTGACAGTGTTAATGCAATGGCAGATGCTGTTGTAAAACATTTCGGGACAATAGATATTCTTGTGAATAATGCCGGTATCAATATTCCTTGTCTGCTTGTTGATGAAGGTCATCAGAACGAACTTAATGACAATATCTGGGACAAGGTTATGAATGTTAATCTTAAGGGAGTCTTCCACTGTGCCCAGGCCTGCGGAAGAGTCATGGTTGCAAAACACAGCGGTGTTATCATCAACATGTCATCTGAAAGCGGTCTTGAAGGTTCTGAAGGTCAGAGCGTTTATGCTGCTACAAAGAATGCAGTCAATTCACTTACACGTTCATGGGCAAAGGAACTTGGCAAGAAGGGTGTAAGAGTCGTAGGTGTTGCTCCCGGTATAATTGAAGCAACAGGTCTCAGAACTCTTGCTTATGAAACAGCCCTTGCCTACACAAGAAACATTACAATTGAAAAACTTCGTTCCGGTTATGAGAGTACTTCCACAACTCCGCTTGGAAGAAGCGGTAAGCTTACAGAAGTTGCAAATACGGTTGCTTTCCTTGCAAGTGAGAAAGCTTCCTATATTCACGGTGTAACACTTAATGTTGCAGGCGGAAAGACCAGGGGTTAATATATTTTCAGAATAACATTTATGTGAGGTGTTTATGTCAAGCAAGGTTTATTTTACTGATTTCAGAACTTATTCTAAGATTTCACTTCCTGAAAAATTTACAAAATTCATAGATAAATCAGGTCTCGGAAACATTGATTTCAAAAAGAAATATGTTGCCGTCAAAATGCATTTCGGTGAAATGGGCAATCTTGCTTTTTTAAGACATCAGTATGCTTTTGCCCTGTGTGAATACATTAAGAAACGGGGTGGCAGACCTTTTCTGACAGACAGTAATACTCTGTATCCGGGTTCCAGACAGAATGGTCTTGACCATTTGAGTACTGCAGTTGCCAACGGTTTCAATCAGGCTTCAATGCCCGGTTATCATGTAATCATTGCCGATGGTATTAAGGGAACAGATGAGGTTGCAGTTCCTGTTGAAGGTGCAACTTATTGTCCTCAGGCCTACATAGGCAGAGCAGTAGTTGATGCAGACATTATCATCTCTCTTACTCATTTCAAAGGTCACGAATCTGCATGTTTCGGCGGTGCCATGAAGAATCTCGGAATGGGATGCGGTTCCAGAAAGGGCAAGAAAGATATGCATACTTCCATGAAACCCAAGTATGACAGTTCAAAGTGTATCGGCTGTAAAAAATGTGCCGATGCCTGTGCCCATGATGTTCAGAAATATGAGAACGGGAAACTGATTTTTGATGAATTCAAATGTGCCGGTTGCGGCCGTTGTATTGAAGTCTGTCCTACTCATGCCCTTACAGTTCACAGCGGTGATGATGTTCTTGTTCTGAACAGAAAAGTGGCTGAATATACAAAGGCTGTAATAAACGGAAAACCTAATTTCCATATCTCACTGGTATGTGATGTTTCTCCGTTCTGTGATTGCTACGGTTCCAATGATGTTCCTATTGTCAACGATATAGGAATGTTTGCTTCAGTTGATCCGGTTGCAATAGATCATGCCTGTGTTGATGCGGTCAATAAGGCAAAGGCAAATGACAATTGCCATATTACAGATCTTCATCATTGTGATTGCGATAAACTTGATAACCTTCGTGACAACAGTCCGGGAACCAACTGGTCAGACCAGCTTGATTACGCTCAGAAACTGGGAATAGGTTGTCGTGACTACGAGCTTGAGACCTTAGATATCAGATAACTTTTTATAAAGTGTACTTAGGACAATTCAGCGGACCACTTTTTGTAAGTGGAAATTATGAACAGAATGTCTGCAACTGCAGTGAGTGTCCAAGTAATCGGGTAGGAAAGATAGATACATGTAAGACTGGGTCTTGCGGCAAAAACTGTGAATATCCAGACAAATCTGAAACCGCATGCACCTATAAGTGTTATAGCCATTGCAAGAGTGGATCTGTTCAGACCTCTGAGAACACCGGAACCTACTTCCATGAATGCTTCGGAAATATAAGGAATAAGCATTACTGACAGTCTCAGACAAGCAGTTTCCATTGCAATGGGATTATCTATCAAAAGATTCAAAACAGGAATTCTGGTCAACATGGCAAGCCCTGCAATGAAGAAAGTAATCAATGCAGTTGTAAGGTAACAGCTTTTTATTACTGTTTTCATGCGTTCTGTTTTCTTTGCTCCGTAATGCTGACTTACAAAAGTAGAAGTTGCCTGACATGCTGAAACTGATACCTGATTAGTCAATTCTTCAGAAGTGTAGCTTGCTGCATGTCCGTCAAGAACAGCAGTTCCTCCCGGGCAAATGGTATTGTTTAGACCTACAATACAACTCTGAATCATGATATTGCTTACAGAAAAAAGGGCACTCTGAATTGCAGAAGGAATACCGTTTGTCATTATCAGTTTAAATGAATCTTTATCAAATTTAAGATACCTGAAACTGAAGCGGCACAGTTCATCTGAATGGGCAAGAACTATGAACAGAATCAAAGTTGAAGCAAAGTTTGAAAGAACTGTTGCAATTGCTACTCCGTCAACTGACATGTGACATGAAACAACAAAAAATATGTTCATCCCAACATTGAGAAGCCCTGTACTTGAAAGAATAATCAACGGAGTTTTTGTATCGCCTTTTGCCCTGAAAATAGATATAAGACAGTTGGTTATTGAGATAAACGGAATACCCAGGGAAAAGATTCTTGTATATTTATCTGCAAGCTCAAGAATGTTTCCCTTCAGTCCCATCCATTCAAGAACAGAACGGCAGGAATAATAACTGATAACGGCAAAAATCAGACCTGCGAACAGACCTGCCAGTATGGAAGTATGAACACTTTTACGGACTTTTGCGTAATTGCCTTCACCGATTTTTCTTGCAACAACAATATTTGCTCCAACGGCAAATCCCATACAGATGCAAAGAATGAAATGAAGCAGAGATGCCGTACTTCCTATTGCCCCTATCGCACCTTCAACATGTGAGAGTCTGACAATGAACATGTCTGCAGATGAATATAGAATCTGAAGCATGTTTGTCAGCAAAAGAGGGAGAATGTAACAAATAAGATTCTTTATTATCGGACCATTGAGGATGTCCAGATTCTTTCCGGTGTGCACGTCAGTCTCTTCTGAAGAGGTCTCTTGTATAGACTTTGTTCTCTACGTCTTTGAGTTCTTCGCTGAATCTGTTTGCAATGATTGCTTTGCTCAGTTTTTTGAATTGCTCAAGATCATTTACAACAAGGGATCCGAAAAATGTTGAACCATTTTCAAGAGAAGGTTCATAGATTATTACCTTTGCACCTTTTGCTTTGATTCGCTTCATGACACCCTGAATTGAACTCTGTCTGAAATTATCACTGTTGCTCTTCATGGTAAGGCGGTAAACACCTACGGTAATTTCTTTTTCTTTAGATGAATCGTACATGTCATTTGATTTGTAACCGCCTGCAAGTTCCAATACTCTGTCTGCAATGAAATCTTTTCTGGTTCTGTTGCTTTCGACAATTGCACTCATCATGTTCTGGGGAACATCCTGATAGTTTGCAAGCAGTTGTTTTGTATCTTTTGGCAAACAGTATCCGCCATATCCGAAAGAAGGATTATTGTAGTAATCTCCGCAGCGGGGATCAAGACTTACACCTTTGATGATTTCCTTGGTATTGAGATGTTTGACTTCTGCATAGGTATCAAGTTCATTGAAGAAACTTACTCTGAGAGCCAGGTATGTATTTGCAAACAGTTTTACCGCTTCCGCTTCTGTTAAACCCATGATTAAAGTATCGATATTTTTCTTTATTGCACCCTGTTGTAAAAGTGCTGCAAACTCTTCTGCTTTGGAAGTCAGTTCTTTATTGTCTTTATCTGTTCCCACAATAATTCTGGACGGATAAAGATTGTCATATAATGCCTTGGATTCTCTTAAGAATTCCGGGCTGAAGATAATTCTGTCAGTGTTGTATTTTACTCTGACACTTTTTGTATACCCTACAGGTATTGTGGACTTGATTACAATTGTAGCCTTGTCATTGATTTTCAGAACTGTCTCAATGACATTCTCAAGGGCAGATGTATCAAAATAATTCTTTTCAGAATCATAGTTTGTCGGAGCAGCAATTATTATGTATTCTGCATCTTTATATGCATCTTCTGCATCTGTAGTTGCCCTGAGATTCAGGTTCTTATGAGCCAGAAAATCTTCAATTTCATTGTCCTGAATAGGACTTATATGATTATTGATTTTTTCAACTTTTTCAGGAACGATGTCACAGGCTACAACCTCATTGTGTTGTGACAGTAATGTTGCCAGAGAGAGTCCTACATATCCTGTTCCCGCTACCGCTATCTTCATACTTTGTAATACTCCTTATACCACTGTGCAAATTTTCTCAATCCTGTTCTCAAATCAATAGAAGGTGTGAATCCGAAGTCTCTTTCAAGGGCCTCGGAATCTGCGTATGTTACAGGTACATCCCCCGGTTGCATCGGAACAAGCTTGCTGTACTCTTCAATTTTGAAACCCTGTGGAAGGACTTCTGCTTTTATCAGTTCTTCTGCAAGTATGTTCACAAAGTCCAAGAGATTTTCAGGTCTGCTTCCGCCGATGTTGTATATTCTGTAAGGAGGAACAGGAAGCCCGTCTTCTCCGTTTTTCTTTTCAGGAGCGCTTTGAATGACTCTGATAATACCTTCGACAATATCATCTACATAAGTGAAATCTCTTTTACAGTTTCCATAGTTGAAAACAGGAATTATTTCACCTTTCAGAAGCTTGTTTGTAAATCCGAAATATGCCATGTCAGGTCTTCCCGCAGGACCGTAGACCGTGAAGAATCTGAGTCCCGTAGAAGGAATGTTGTAGAGCTTTGAATATGCATGAGCCAAAAGCTCGTTGCTCTTCTTTGTTGCCGCATACAAACTCACAGGATTATCAACTTTATCTTCTGTGTTGAACGGAACTTTTCTGTTTCCTCCGTAAACCGATGAGCTGGATGCATAGACAAGGTGCTCAACCTGATTGTATCTGCATGCTTCAAGAATGTTATAGAATCCTATAATGTTGCTTTCTATGTACACATCCGGATGATCAATGCTGTATCTTACTCCGGCCTGAGCCGCAAGATTTACCACCACATGAGGCTTGTATTTCTCAAACGTATCTTCAACAAGTTCTTTGTCTGCCAGATTGCCTTTTACAAATGTCCAATTCCCTGAAGATGCTTTTTCAATCTCTCTTAATCTGTATTCCTTGAGACTTACATCATAATAGTCGCTGAGATTATCAAAACCGATTACACTGCATCCGGCTTCCAGCAGACGGATTGCAAGGTTGAATCCTATAAAGCCTGCGGCACCTGTAACGAGAACTGTTTTCCCTTTTAGCGGAACATTGCATTTCAACATACGCGTATATAGTAAATCAAATCACATTTGAAAGTCAAAAAAAAGAGCGCTGCAATAATACAGCACTCTTAAAACATCAGTTTTCAGCAAATCAGAATCTTGCGACAAAACCTGCTGTTGCATTGAATGTGAATGAAGGGAACATCCAATCATCTTTTTCAATAGCACTATCTTCAATAGGATCGCAACATGTATAGAAACCGAGATTAGGCTTTGCTGCAACCATCAAACCAAAACTGTCTGAGAAGAAGTAGTAACCTTCAAGGTCAAGACCCAATCCGAGTACTGTTATTGTTGAATCTTCAGAATTGTCTTTAGCATCATAAATGAAATTATCATATCTGAAGCCCAAACCTGTCAGTACCTGGAAATCTTCATTTATATCAAACTTGTAACCTGCTCCTACTGTGAATGCAAGAGGATACCAGTCTTCATCAGAGCTTTTCTTATCTTTTGTTGAACCTTCCTTTGCTTCATCAGGGAACATCATTGAAAAATCACCGAAAGCATAGACATTGTTGTCAAAAACATAGTTGAGGCCTACCTGGGCATCAAAAGCATTGAACTGCAAAAAGATATCTTTGTCCTTATTCATTTTAAATGACTTGTAGCCATAACCGCCACTGACAGTAGCATTGAAATTTCCAGCAAACAAGCAGGTCATTGTTAATGACAGTATTAAAACCAATAGTATTTTCTTCATATCAAACTCCTTAAATAGAATTTATCTTATTAAACTCTATCACTTCTGTTCAAATATATAAACAATTTTTTACAAATGGTCAAAAGAGACTGCATTTTTGTATAAAATACAGCAATATCCGGCATCTCATCAAATAGAGCCACACATTTTCCACTTTAATAATTCCTTTAAACAGTGATAGGATGATTTAAAAGAACTTGGAGGAATTTTTATATGAAATGGTTTGAAGACATCTTTACAAAATCAAAATTGATGATTATCAGCGGTATTATGGCTTTGTTCTGCTGGACGGCGTATTTTATAGATGCTGCTTTCATTCATCCGTTTGGAACATATTATGAATATTTTCTTTTAGCTGTTTTGCTTTTGATGTTACTGATTTTCTACAAAAAAGGTGAAACCTCTGCACAGAAAGCTCTTAGTGCTTCAATTCTTGCACTTTCGTTGGCATTTTACTGGTTCCAAGTTTGTGGTTTGGTGTGGCCCTATGATGGTACTGTATCTTCTGTTCTTGAGATGGTAATGACCGGAGTTACTGCAATTCTTTTCATAAATCACATCCTTTTGCAGACGGATCACAAGGGCGATCTTAAAATAATCCTTTTCAATGAAATAATGTTGGTTGCGGTTGTTATTATTCAAATTGCACAACTCATTGCCAAAATCTACTGCGGCGGTTCTTTCTATGACATATTCAATAGTTTCAGTTTTCTTTTTACTTACTTGTTTATTGTCTGTATGGAAGCAAGAATTCAAAAGTACAAGGCAAGACGTTTTGTTGCAACATTGGAAGGAAGATGGACGGAAGAAGAGCGGCAAAAGAGCAAGAAAATCTTTAAATTTTGACCGCGAGTAACTTAAGCAGGTAACAGGGGGTGCATGTCCGTGCCCCAATGCAACGTCAACATATTCCTCATGAGTTTTTGCGTTCTGATAAAGAGTAATGTTGACATTTGTGATGGAGATGAGGGGACTTGAACCCCCTACAATCAGATTGCGAACCTGATGCTCTACCAGATGAGCTACATCCCCGAAAAATCTAAAAAAAAGAAAGCGGGCAAGAAACCCGCTACTGTCGGACTTGGGCTATTATCAGCCCAATCTGGAAAACCAACTACTTATAATTTAAATCGTTTTTTCATATACATCAACAAAAATATTCAAATTTTTAAGTTGAAGTTTTTAAGTTGATTTTGGCAAACACAGGGAATTAATGAATTTTTGGGATTTTCCCTGTGTTTTGAGACTTTGAGAAGGAGTTTTTGATTAAAAATTGCCGGATTTTAAGCCGTATGACCCAACATATGGCTCAACGCAGCATAGAAATTTGAAAAATCTGTCAAAAAACACAGGGAAAATGCTGATAAAAACAAAATTCCCTGTGTTTTGACGAATCAGATAGTTTTTTCCTTGATTGGTCGGCTTTAATACAATTTGAGAATTACTTTTTCTCTAGGGTGCAAACTGCATTTGAAGTGCCCAAAATGCAGTTTTTTCAAAACCGACGTATCTGAATATTCTGGATTTTAAATAAACGGATTTATTCTTCATTGAATTAATCTTTTAATTTGGCATGTATATCCCATTCACCAATTACTTCATTAATGCTTCCCTTTTGCTGATTTCCTTCAGAGTTCAAATTACTGCTACTGAAATATGGACAAGGACCTATTGTTTCAAGTCCGGGTATTGAAGAACCACCTACAACCTGTTTTAACTCGTCATCTGTAAGTTTAGTAAGCTTCTTGTTGAGATTGATATACTCATTTCTAATCTGCTCAATTTCCTCTTTTGACTTCATATTATGTTCCTCCAAGAGCCCTTTAAATACTTGATTTATATCTCATCTTCAATCCTGCTTCAGATTCATTTATTGTTAATATCTTGAAGCAGCCAACCAAGCAAATATTTTCAATTGCGATCAAAGGAATGGAACCATATATACCGGAATATAGTTGATACCTTTTTCCCACTTATAATCTTTGATGTGAACGATATACCTGTCTTTAATTCGGGCACTGAATTTCTCGCTGAAAATATCAAATGATTTATGGTTTCTATAATTGCCGGATTTCACTTCAATTGGACAAATCTTACTTCCTTCAGATAGCAAAAAATCAATTTCATACAAATGGTTTGATGTTGTGCTTGGCATAGTATAGTAAAACAAATTATTCCCTTTTACTGTAAGCATCTGGGCAACAATATTCTCATATACATAGCCCAGGTTCACGTCAAGTTTATCTGAAAGCAATTTGTTGTAAATAATATTATCAGTATAGTTTTTATCCTTGAATACAAGAGATACAAAAATGCCTGTATCTGCCATAAACAGTTTATATCTTCCTGCATCCTTTTCCAGTGCCATTCCAACACTCGGATTGTTTACATGATAGGCAATATTAACAGTATACGAACTCAGAATATCTGGAATAAGTTCCCGTACATGATCTAAACGTATTCCTTCACGTGCATTTGACAGAACATACCTTGAAGCATTTCCGCTTAAACTGGAGGGAATTGAATCAAATATATCACCGGCCAGTCCTGATGGATCTATCTTTGTAAAATCTTCTTCATAAAGATTTATGATTTCTCTTTTTACTTCATCTACTGCCTGTAAGTTGTTTTTTTCAATGTATGCTGCTATAGCCTGAGGCATACCGCCGATGAGCATATATAATCTGAAAATGCGCATAAGTTTTCTATGCATTGCATTTCCTGCGCTCTTTTTGTTTTTCAGTAATGTCCTTATTGTTGAAGCAGTAATTTCATCATTGATTGCCCAAAGGAATTCTTCAAAATCCATCGGATACATCGTGATTTTATGTTCTTCACTTGGAATCAGAATATCTTTTGTGCTTTTCTTTATGGATATAAGAGAGCCTGTCTCAATGTATTTATACCTTCCGTCTGCCACAAGATACTTGATTGCCTGTCTGGCTTTAGGACACAGTTGAACCTCATCAAAGATGATTACAGACTCTTTTTCATATAATCTCACTCCGGTAAATTGCTGGAGTTGCAAGAAGAAATAATCCAAATCATACATATCATCAAATAATTCAATGATTGCTTTGTCGGTATGCGCAAAATCTACAAGAATATGAGATTTGAATTCCCGTTTGGCAAATTCTTCTACAATAGTTGATTTACCTACACGTCTGGCACCTTTTACCAAAAGTGCATATTTGTCACTACGGTTTTCTTTCCACTCAAGAATTTCAGAATAAATCTTTCTTTCAAATACCGGGTAATCCATAATACACCTTACCTTTCAGAAGCGATTATAACGCAAATCCCCATTCATTAAAACAGAAAACTTACGCAAATCCCCAAATATTCTTTCTTATCTCGTATGTCTTTAAATTTCTATTGGTATTTTTTGTTGCTGATTTATTTCTATTTTTCGTCGTTCTAACTACCTGATTTTCTATCATCTTCAGTCCTGCAAATTCAAAGATTTCAGATGCGTGGTTTGTTAAAGATGACTTAATATGAAACATAGTCAGCTGAAAAGTAACCACACGTACAGTGTATATCACTAATGATTCTTCTGCTATTTTACGAATGGCTACTTCCAAGAGAATACAATAAGAATATGAAGTATTCAAAAGAAATAAGAAAAAATAAAACTACTTGTTATTCTGAACTTTTTTCGAGGTAAAAACCTAAAATGCTGGTTACATTTACCTCGAAGCTTTCGATGTAAAACTGTATATCAGGGTTTTTTACATCGAAAGAAAGTCATCTTTGATTGCATCTTCAATACTGTTGGTTAAAAGAACGCGGTGCAATTTTTGCACCACGACTCATTATCTTAAATACTAAACTCATCAGACTCTTCAGAAGCTTTAAACAACTCTGTTAAGTCATATTGTGCACCTATATTGGTCACATCAATTTTTTTTATACAGGTGGAAGACCATACAAAAGTATCTCGGAATTTACCAATTAAATCGATTATATCCGCAGATGTCAGCTTGTTATTGGAAATATACCCAGATCCCTGTCTGTGCGAAAAGCCGTTTTGTTTGAAAAACCTAAGCAAATCGTGATATGCCTGCTGATATCTTTCATAGTATTTTGCAAGCTCTTTGGTATCGAGGTCAAAGTTTATTGCTTTGAAATAGGTACGCTCCAAGCTTATCTCACAATACCATAGTGTTTTAGAAGATCTTCTTCACTGAAATCTTCCGGATTATCTACATCATCATTGCTGCATAATAACCATGTTATAGCATTATCCATAAACCATGACTGGTTCTTAAGTCCAAGCGTAATCTGACCAAAACAACCAAAATCTGTCGGTTTTTCATGTCCGAGGTACTCTATTCCCTTATTTGTTGCCATTTTCTGCATCCCTTTCTTTTCAAAAATACGATCAATAACAGAATAAACATGATCAACAGAATACTGTCCTTGTTCTTTAATTCTGTTTTCATCCATTTTAATTATCATTTTTATCAAGGTTCTGCCTCCTCATGTTGTCTCAGCCTTATTTTTGTCTATATTCTACCAAATTCTACTTGGCTTTTATACTGCTAAAGAGGAATATTTGTTATCTGATTGATGTTTACAAACTTCGCCCCCCCCCAACTATAATACTTTCAAAAAAAAGGATTTTGCCTTATGAAGTCTTAATTCTTTTTTTAAGTTCCCAAAAATTGTTTAAGTAGAACTTACCTTGAGAAATTCAAGGGGATAAGTCATTGTTGTACTGTCAGACGAAGATAGTCGGGAGGAAAAACAATGACTACACTTAAAAACAAGCATCTT
>JAZLMO010000017.1:0-3245 GCA_045598675.1 Sphaerochaetaceae bacterium | reverse complement strand
ACAACGCCCTGCTTTTCAAGTCTTGCAACAAACTGTAAATCGCTTGTATCTGCAAACAGATTCCTGTTTTCAACTGTAAGATGTCCGTTCTTAACTGTCATTCTGATATTGGAGTAGAGAGCCTTGACTTCCTGAACCTTTGGAGAATAGGTACGGTCAGCGTATATGATTCCGTTTGTACAGAAACCGTAGTCACTTGCTCTGTCTTCAAAGTCACCGCCATATGCAAGAATAGTCTGTCCGTCATCATTTATCATTTCAATTGCCTGATCAATATAGTCCCAGATAAATCCACCCTGATAGGATTCATACTTATCTTCAAGATCTGTATACAGATGAAGTCCGCCGAGAGAATTTCCCATTGCGTGCATATACTCACAGCTGATATACGGACGCTTTTTGCCAAGTTTCAGATAATCCTCAACCATTTCAGGTGTAGCGTACATTCTGCTTTCCATATCTGTAATATGGTCATAGATTCCGTCAGGAACTCTTGTAACACCCTCATAGTGTACAAGTCTTGTAGAATCCACGCTTCTGAAATAATCAGACATAGCCGCAATATCATCACCGCAGTAGGATTCATTTCCGCAAGACCATATCAGCACACTTGCATGATTCTTGTCACGCTCATACATTGATTTTGCTCTGTCGAGAACAGCAGCCTTCCACTCAGGGAGTGATGCAGGAATGTTCCATGAAGGCTCTGTTGCTCCAAGTTTCTGCCATGTTCCATGTGTTTCAAGGTTTGCTTCATCAATCAGATAGATTCCGTATTCATCACAAAGCTCATACCAAAGTGAATTATTCGGATAGTGACAGGTACGGACAGCGTTGATATTGTTCTTTTTCATAAACTGTATATCAAACAGCATATCTTCCTTTGTAACAACTCTGCCTGATTTTACATTAAATTCATGACGGTTGATGCCCTTGAACACGATTCGCTTTCCGTTCAGACACATGATTCCGTCTACGAGTCCAAATCTGCGGAAGCCTGTCTTTGTTCTGCCGACTTCAATTACATTGCCATTTTCATCTGAAAGAATTACTGTAAATGTATAAAGGTCAGGAATTTCTGCACTCCAAGGCTGTGCATTTTCAATTGTCCATGAGATATTCTTGTCTGTTGATTCAGCAACAGCATTTCCGTTTTTATCTGTAAGAACAGCCTTTACGCTGCATTCACCGATAATATCAAGGTTTGCTGTGAAGATACCGTTTGTGCCGTCATAGTCTGCAATAATTTTCATATCACGAACATGAGCCTTTGGTACTGCATAAAGGAATACGTCTCTGAAAATACCTGAAAATCTCCAGAAGTCCTGATCTTCAAGCCAGCTTGCAGAACTTCTCTTGTAAACCTCAACACAGAGCTTGTTGCCGCTCTCCTTAATGTATGGTGTAAGCTCAAATTCTGACGGAGTGAAGGAATCTTCGCTGTAGCCTATGAACTCTCCATTCAGCCACACATACATTGCAGTTTCCACACCCTGAAATGATACGAAAACACGCTTGTTTCTGAGAGATTCATCAAGGTCAAAGTATCTTACATAGCTTCCGACAGGATTATCTGTTTCAGAAATGTAAGGCGGTCTGAGATGCTCCTGACCTTCCCATGGATACATTGTGTTTACATACTGAGGTTTTCCATAACCCTGAAGCTCAATGTGTCCGGGTACCTGTATATCGTCAAAATCATCTGTGCTGTAGTCAGCGGAGAAGAATCCTTCCTTTCTCTCTGACGGATTCTTTGCCCATGAGAACTTCCATGTGCCGTTAAGATTCTGTACAAGTGAAGTTTCTCCCTTGTCAGCTTCGTTCATATCAGCGTAGAATTTATGGTCAGAGTGTGCTTCGATTCTGTTTACTGCAAATACTTCGGGATTTGCGAGCCAATCAAGTGTATAATTCATAACGATACCTCCTGTACAAAATTATATTTATTTCATATCTTTATCTATATTATACCAAAAGATTTAGCGTAGTCCATACACTAAAACGAGTTTTTTATGCACAAAATTAAAGTATTAGTGTTGGTTTTAAAGTTTTTGTATGGTATAATATGATATGATATGATATAAGTAAATTAAATTGGAGAAATTTTTATGTATGTAAATGCTGCATATCTGAATAACCATTTGCCTGCAGTTGATGACAGATCCAAACCGCTTATCGTTACAAGCTGTGGAAACTACCGTATGAAAACAAGATCTGTTTTTGAAACAAATCGTCCTTTAGGTCGAAGCGACTACCAGCTCTTATATATTGCGTCTGGAAAAGCTCATTTTTTTATAGATGGCAAAGAACATATTGTAACAGCCGGAAATATTATTCTGTATAAACCAAATGAGCCGCAGGAATATGTATATTACAAGGAAGATAAAACCGCTGTGTACTGGATTCATTTTACAGGCTCTGATGTTGATACTATCCTTGACTATTATAATATTCATATTATAAATCGTATTCTTTATATCGGAACATCACCCGATTATGCATGGCTTTTTGAACAGATTATTCAAGAGCTTCAGCTATGCAGACACCGCTACGAAGAAATTATAACCCTCCAGCTCAGAAATATTCTTATTCTTATAAGCAGAAGTCTTGAAAGCAACAAAAACTTCAGCAATGCAACTGAAAAGGAAATAGCTATGGCTATGCACTATTTCAGAGCAAATTACAATCAGGAAATCAGTATAGAGGAATATGCTGAATCAAGAAATATGACAACTTGTTGGTTTATCAACTGTTTCAAGCAGATTACAGGTCAGACACCTCTGCAATATATCCTGTCAATGAGAATTTCAAATGCTCAGAGCTTACTTGAAAATACCAACTACTCTATCGCTGAAATAGCTTCGCAGGTCGGTTATGAAAACTCACTCTATTTCAGCAGATTGTTTCATAAACAGACTGGTATGTCTCCGAAAGAGTACAGGAAGATGAGAAATACAATATAATGGAATATTAAAATAATTGCTCATATACAAATAAGGCTTGATAATGATTGATCAAGGCTTTCTATTTATACCTTATTCAATTATTTCGACTGACATTAGTTTTTCTCTCGTTTCTTTGAATCCGATTCCGTAATTTCGGAACAGGAAATTACACACATCCTCATTTCTTCCCGCACCAATCAATGGATATATCAATTTGCTATAAATAAAATAATTCAGTTTATGCACAACATGATACTATTTTGTTCTTTGTTTGTCTGTATCTACTCAATCCTTAAATTC
>JAZLMO010000016.1:0-2564 GCA_045598675.1 Sphaerochaetaceae bacterium | reverse complement strand
ATAAAGAATGAACAGGATACTGCTGTGAATACCAGCATTGCTGCAAGAAGAATGCCTAAAAATTTTTTCATAATCTATCTCCAATAAATTTAGTAGACAAAATTTTCTATACATGCACACGTAACTACATGCACACATAGTTTTGTGTAGTCTAAACCTACAGGGGGGGGGGTAAGTCAAGAGTTTAAGTAATTCCTTATACTACAAGCAATTACAAAATTATTTTCAGGTTGATAAATCTTACGCCTTGTTCCGCTGATTCCCATTTGTGCATTATCAGTTGAAATTTAGGGACAAATGTACTTAAATTTCAACAGGAGTGTTTGTATGGATAATTCAACAATTTGCAGAAATCATTACCTTCAGAAACTGATAGACAGGAAAGATAACGAACTTATCAAAGTAGTAACCGGAATCAGACGATGTGGAAAAAGTTATCTTCTTTTCAACATTTTCTACGATTATCTCATAAGCACAGGAGTTAAGCCTGAGCAGATTATCACAATTGCCCTGGATGATGATACGCAAATTCAATACAGAGACCCTGATAAGCTTTCTGCTTACATACGTTCCCAAATAACAGATAAGGATATGCACTATGTACTGATTGATGAGGTACAGTATGCCATTTCAAAAGAAGAGCTGAAAAACCCGGAGGAGATAAAACTCTATAACGTTCTCAACGGACTTATGCGTCTGCGAAACGTGGATATTTATGTAACAGGCAGTAATTCAAAAATGCTCACAAAAGATGTAATGACTGCATTCAGAGGCAGAGGCGATGAGGTCAAAGTCTATCCTCTTTCATTTAAGGAATATTATGACTATGTCGGTGGTGACAAAAGTGATGCTTATGAAGAGTATGTATTGTACGGAGGGATGCCTTTAGTCCTTTCAAAGAAAAACGATGCCGATAAACGGGCATATCTCACTAATTTATTTACAGAAACCTACTTTAAGGATATTGCCGAACGTTATGAAATTGAACTTCCTGAGGTTCTGGAAGAACTGACAGATGATTTGTGTTCATCCGTCGGATCACTGACCAATGCTTCTAAAATAGAAAAAACAGTTAATTCAGTTAAAGGCATCAAAGTCTCCAGTATGACAATTGCCAAATATCTGGATTACATTGTTGAATCGTTTTTATTTGCAAGAGCAAACCGCTATGACGTGAAAGGTAAAAAGTATTTTGAATTTCCACTCAAGTATTATTGCACTGATATAGGGCTGAGAAATGCCCGCCTTAACTTTAGGCAGCAGGAAGAAACACATATCATGGAAAACATCATTTTCAATGAGCTGCTACATCGTGATTATGCTGTAGATGTTGGTGTTGTTGAAATCAGGGAAAAGCAAGACGACAATAAAACGGTAAAGAAACAGTGTGAGATAGATTTTGTTGTCAACGCGGGTGCAAAGAAATATTACATCCAGTCAGCGTTGAACATAGAAGATCCTGAAAAAAAGGAAGCAGAATTAAGACCGTTAATGAAGGTTAATGATTTCTTTAAAAAAATCATCATAACCAAAACAAATGCAAAGCCATGGACCGATGAAGATGGAATTCTGCATCTTGGATTGTATGAATTCTTGCTTAATGAGAACTCCCTCGAGTTTTGATAAGCGTTACCTTTTCGATTCTACAGGCGTAATATTCAAGTTCAACTTGTAAATTACGCCCGGTCAGACATCTATACGAATCATTTCAATAGGATTTTTGGAAGAATCTGCTTTAAGAACAAAGTCAAAAATATTAGGAACAAGACACATGAAGAAATCAGGTTCCGGAAACTCCGGCCTTGTCTTGTCAAAGAATTTACTGCCTGCAGTGTTTTTCAGATTTCTGATTTCATTATGGATATTGACATCTTTGCCTTCAAGAAGAGCCTTAATGTAGTTTGCACACAAAGTATCTTCCTCAGACTCCTGAATTCCGTTTAAACCCATGCAGACAAGAGAAACAATTTCAGGATTCTGCTTTTTGATATAACGTGCAATTGCAGCAGCATTAACAAGGCTGCCTGTAAGCACTTCAGTTGCATTGACAGCATTTACAATACCCTGAGTACCGGCACTTGTACTGTGCACAACAGTCTTACCTGTAAGTTCAGGAACTGTCGTAAGATAAGACGGAGAATTACCGCTATCAAAACCTTCCAGTTTAATACCCTTGCGTTCACCTACAAGATAATAATCCGGGTTCTGTCTTTTCATCTCAAGACATTTTGCAGCATCACCCATGGGAATGATTTTTGCCACACCTAAATCTGAAAGAAAACACTCTACTGTAAATGCTCTGAAAACATCAATGATAACGGTCAGCCCCTGAGCCTCTTTTGCACCATCGAGCTGACCGAGAATTCTGATTTCCATTAAATCAACTGCCTCTTGTTTCTTTCTGCTTCTGCAGCAGCATCATCTGCAGGATACCAGATTGGTTCTATAAACTTGATACAGCAACTTTCCTGGTTTTCAAAAGTAACTCTATGAGGAGTTTGAACTTTAACAAGTTGATTTCCAACCGGTACAAGATATTCTGTACGGTCTGTAAGGAAGATTCT
>JAZLMO010000015.1:0-23165 GCA_045598675.1 Sphaerochaetaceae bacterium | reverse complement strand
AGATTTATGCCGTTTACTGCATAAACAACACCGTCTTCTGTTTCAAAACGGACATTCAGGTCTTCAATATTCAGAATTTCCTTATCTTCTTTCTTCATATATATACAACCTCCTTATCTCTTAAGTTTAGGATCAAGTGCGTCTCTCAAACCATCACCAAGAAGGTTAAGGCAGAGAACGGTAATCATAATTGCAATACCAGGGAACAAAGTCATATAGCTGTAGTCTCTGATGTAAAGTCTTCCGGCAGAAAGCATACTTCCCCATTCAGGTGCAGGAGCAGGAACTCCAAGACCAAGGAATGAAAGCTGTGCAGCGGAAATAATAGCAGAACCTACACGCAGTGTTGCCTGAACGATAATCTGTGAAAGACAGTTCGGAATAATATGGACAAGAACAATCTTCCAGTCCGGCTGACCGATTGCACGGGCCGCTTCAACATATTCTTCACCTCTTACGACAAGAACAGCGGCTCTTGCAACACGTACAAAAGGAGCAGTACTTGCAATACCAACTGCAATCATCAGGTTCAGAGTACTCTTTCCCAAAGCAGAAACAACGGCAATAGCCATCAGGACTGACGGAATTGAGGAGAAAATGTCACATATTCTCATAACTACATTTTCAAAAGTACCTCCGATATAACCGGCGGCAGAGCCCAATAGAACTCCTACAATGAGGGCAATGATAACTGCAACAACACCAACAGCCAGAGAATATCTGGCACCGTAGACAATTCTTGCAAAGATATCACGTCCAAGTTCATCAGTTCCGCAAGGATGCTTAGCTGAAGGCCACTGCATTCTTTCTCTGACATTCATTCCGATAACATCTTTGTTGTAATCGTAAATCAAAGGAGCAGAAAGAGCGGCAACAATTATTATGACTAAAAGAGCAAGACCGATAAGAGCGCCTTTGTTTCTTCTGAGCTGTCTCCAGGCCATGCCCATCGTACTTCTTTTCTTGTAGAGCTGGGAGGCTCTTGCTTCAGTTTTTTCTGACATATTTCACCTCCATCACTTTGTGTACTGTGCCTTGATTCTGGGATCAACATAGGCATAGACAATATCAACAAGAAGATTGACTACAGTTACAAGCATTGTAGTCATGACAAGTGCTCCGGTTACAGTAGGAATATCACGCTGATCTATTGCATCAACTACAAGTCTTCCGACTCCCGGCCAAGCAAAAACCGTTTCTGCAAGAACGGAACCGCCCAGAACATTGGAGAACTGAACACCGAAGATTGTAATAATAGGAATAAGAGCGTTTCTCAAAGCATGGTGCATGACTACCTTGTTCTCAGATACACCTTTGGCACGGGCTGTTCTGAGATAGTCCTGTCTTAAAACATCAAGCATTGAAGAACGGGTTGTTCTTGTAAGAAGAGCAGCAAGTCCTACACCTACAGTAACAGCAGGAAGAACTACACTGGCCAAACCCTCTGCACCACCGGACGGGAACCATCCGAGTTTAAGGGAAAACAGAATAATTAAGAGAAGTCCAAGCCAGAAGTTGGGCATTGAAAGACCCAAAAGAGCAAGGACCATTGCAATGGTATCTTTCCATGAATTCTGGTTTACTGCAGCAACAATTCCGAGCGGAACTGAAATGATTACAGCTACAACCATTGCAATTGAAGCAAGTCTTAAGGTGTTAGGCAAACGCTGGAAATACAGTTTCATAACATCCATCTTGCTTATATATGACGTTCCGAGATCACCTCGGAGAAGATTTCCGATATACCTGAAGTATCTCTGAATCAGAGAACCGTTAAGGCCCATTTCTTCACGAAGAGCCTCCAACTGCTCTTCCGTTGCATCAGGGCCGGCTACCT
The DNA here is from genome assembly GCA_045598675.1 of Sphaerochaetaceae bacterium. Lineage (GTDB taxonomy): Bacteria > Spirochaetota > Spirochaetia > Sphaerochaetales > Sphaerochaetaceae > JAZLEZ01. The sequence goes on along the minus strand of JAZLMO010000015.1, from coordinate 21,328 downwards.
GATAAACAGGGTCACCTTCTGCCACATTCATGATGGCAAAAATGATAAATGCTACTCCCAGCAGAACAGGGATAAGCATTATAAGTCGCTTAATTATATAGCGATGCATATTTACTCCTTATTAAAACCACAGAGCACCGGAATGCTCTGTGGTATGAGGATTAATCAAAAGACTGAAATTATTTTTCAGGTACGGCAAGGAATCTGTAGTCGTGCTTTGCATCCGGCTTCCAGACAGCTCCTGCAAGACCCTTCTTAACACCTATGTTGATATATGATGTGCAGATAGGGATCATAGGACAAACTTCGTCAAGATAGTTTTCTGCATCATAGTACATCTGTTTTCTCTTTTCAGGATCTGTTTCAACAAGTGCCTTATCAATCATTTCATTGAACTTTGCATCTTTCATGTTAGGTCTGTTAGAACCGTTCTTCTTGAGAGTTCCGTCAGCCTGAGCTGTTGAACCGCACTGATTTCTGAGTGTGTAGTCTGTTCCCAGATCATCTGTGAACTGATAGATACACATTTCATAATCAAGAGCTGCATCGTTGAGAGAGCCCTTAAGTGATGCTGTTTCTCTTTCATCAAGAACGATATTGATACCGGCCTGAGCACATGAGTTCTGGAAAATAAGAGCCATGGTCTTCTTGAATTCCTTATCAACCATGATCTTGAATGTAAGCTCACCCGGCTTGAAACCTGAAAGCTTCAATTCTTCTTTTGCTTTTTCAATGTTGTATTCGTATACATGGATATCCGGATTCAGACCGAACTGGCCGCGGTTGATGTAGTTGTTATGAACTGTTCCGAGACCGTCTTTTCCGCCGAGAACCATTGCTTCCTTATCTGCACAGTAAGCAAGAGCCTTTCTTACGTGAACGTTGTTAAGACCCGGCTTTTCCATCTGCATAGGGATGTAAAGAAGAACTACGTCAGGAGTCTGAACAAGTTCAAGGTTTGCATCTGCCTTGATTCTTTCAAGGTCTGTTGTTGAAGGATCAATACAGACATCAATTTCTCCTGTCTGGAGAGCAATAAGTCTTGTTGAAGCTTCCTTGAAGAGCTTGAAGATAATCTTCTTTGTAGGTGCAGAACCCTTTCTGTAATTGTCGTATCTTACGAAAGATACAAAATCACCAGGTTTCCATTCTTCAAGAGCGAACATACCTGAACCGAGGTAAGGACCTTTGTCAGGATCTTTTTTACATGCAGCTTCACTCATGATGGACATACCGCCGTGAGCCATGAGTGTAATCCAGTCCTGATTGGCCTTTGCAAGAACAACTTCAACATGTGTGTCGTCAAGAACTGTGACTGACTTGACATCTGCAACTTTCTGAGAAGCAAAAGATGATGTCTTTGCCTTGTCATAAGTATACTTTACGTCTGCAGCTGTAAGCTTTGAACCATCTGTGAATGTTGCATCAGCAGGAAGTGTGAATACGTATGTGCATCCGTCTTCCGATACTGTCCAGCTTTCTGCAAGTCCCGGAATGACTGCATTTGTATCAGGGTCAACATTGACAAGTCTTTCATGTGTAAGATAGAAAGCCATCATGTTAGCATCTGTGTTTGAACCCTGAGGATCAAGTGTTGTTATATCATTTGCAACACCGATGATAACTGTGTCTTTGTACTTGACATCTTTGCTGATTTCGGCTGATTTTACGTTTCCGGCTTCTGTAGATGTACCTGCAGACTGTACAGGTGCAGCAACTGAAGAAGCTGTAGAAGCGTTCTTATTTCCACCACAGGAAACAAGAAGAGCGCATGCAAGAATAAGTACTGAAAGTACTACTGTAAGTTTCTTCATTTTTATCTCCTTAAATGAATATGGGCACAATACCCGAGTCTGCTTAAATTTTAACACAGAAAAAAACGTAGATAAACATTTTTTCTTGCGCTAGTATTATCGAAATGAAGAAAACAAACGATAGAAAAACCGACCATGACAATCTGCTGATTCTCTTTTTTACAGCGTATACGATTACGGCATTTTTCAAGATATCTGCAAACATCGTTATCCCTATTTTTCAGGAAAAATTTGCTATTTCATCTTCATTTGCGGGATTGGTTTCAGGAGTATATTACCTGCCTTATGCGTTTCAGCAATTGTTTGCAGCCCCTCTTTCACGTAAATTCGGAGCATCAAAAGTAGTAGGAACAGGTTTTGTTGTTGCATCAATAGGATCCGTCCTTTTTGCATTTGCTTCAAATGCATACATGGTAATGGCAGGCAGATTTCTGGTAGGCGTAGGTGTCGGACCTGTATTCATATCCATCGTCCAGTACCTTACAGAGCATTTCAAAGGCAGGGAATTTGCGCTTTATACAGGACTTGCAGTAACTTTCAGTGGTCTGGGGCAGGCTGTTGCATCTGCTCCTCTTAAAATATTGATTGAAAACTTCGGAATTAAGAGCGTTTTTATTTCTTTATCCTGTTTGATGCTTGTTGTATCTTCTGCATTATTTCTTTTCAGTAAAAGAAGTAAGACGAATGCTGACACTGAAAAGTCAAATGTATTCAGACAAATAGGCATTACTTTCAAGAAAGTAATAAAAAGTCCTGTACTGATTCTTATTACACTAAGTTGGGTTTTCTATAATTCCATTCAACATTCCTATCAGGGACTTTGGAGCGCAAAATGGATGACTTTTGCATTCCCCGGCAAAGAACAGCTGTCAGGTTTAAGTGCAACCATGGTCAGCATAGGCTTGATGTGCGGAACATTCTTTTCTGAAAGACTCAAACCTAAAACAATGACAAGACTGAAGGGAACTATCAGAAGCGAATACTTTTTTGCATTCAGCGCTATGGCAGTCTGTCTTTCACATCTGACTTCTGTCTTTATCTGTCTTGTATTGGATTTCATTCTGGGTTTCTCCATTGGTGATATCTGCATTCAACAGACTTCTTATGTAAGAGAAATATCTGACGACAGTATTTCTTCCTCAATTACAGGATTTATGAATTTCTGTTCCAGTCTCGGAACGTTATTCTTCCAGTGGGTTACCGGATTATCAGTTGATATTCTTTTAATAAAAGAAATTACACCAAAGATTGCATATCTTGAAACATTCTTTGCTTTTACTGCAATAAACATGATAATCACCGTATTCTGTACAAGAGAACAAAATAATAGCAGCCTTGCGGCTGCCTTAAAATAGTTTTCCGGAACCTTTACTTGGTCAGTAACATTGAATCATTTGCAACGGAGAACATACCCATAAGGTCATTGACGGTAAGTTTATTCTTCTCTTCGTCTCTGACGTCCAGAATGATTTTTCCGTTATCCATCATTATCAGTCTGTTTCCGTATTCCAATGCATCTTTCATATTGTGTGTAATCATCAATGTAGTAAGATTGTTTTCACTGACAACTTTCTGTGTCATTTTCAATACTTTTGATGCAGTTTTAGGATCAAGAGCCGCTGTATGCTCATCAAGAAGAAGGACATCGGGCTTTTTTATTACTGCCATAAGAAGCGTAAGAGCCTGTCTTTGACCACCGGAAAGAAGGTAAACTTTATTATCAAGTCTGTCTTCAAGTCCCAGATCAAACATTTTAAGCTGTTTTCTGTATTCTTCCCTTTCCTTATCGCTTATTCCCCAGCTCAGTCCCCTTTTCTGGCCTCTTCTGATTGCCAAGGCAAGGTTTTCCTCAATAAGCATGGATGGACATGTACCCATCATAGGATCCTGAAAAACCCTTCCGAATATTGATGCGCGTTTGTAATCAGGCAAAGATGTAATATCCTTTCCGTTTGCGATAATCTTTCCTCCGTCAACCGGATAAACACCTGCAATACAGTTGAGCATTGTAGATTTTCCGGCTCCGTTTCCGCCTATTACAGTTACAAAATCTCCATCATTCAGGGTAAGACTCACACCTTTTAGAGCAACTCTTTCATTTACGGTTCCGGGGTTGAATACTTTTTTGATGTTTTTTATTTCAAGCATTTTTTACCCCCTTTTTCATATTCGGAATTGCAAGAAACAATGCAACAAGCAACGCAGAAATAAGTTTGAGGTCATTTGTATTCAATCCAAGCTGAAGTGTTACCTGCAAAACCAGATAGTAAATCACTGAACCTATTACTACACTTGTAAGCATAAGTGCAAAATTTCTGAAGATATTTTTAAACAGCGTCTCGCCGATTATTACGGCTGCAAGGCCTATTACTATAGCACCCCGCCCCATATTTACATCTGCAGAACCCTGATACTGAACAAGAAGAGCACCCGAAAGGGCTACCAGACCGTTTGCAATCATAAAGCCGATAATGATATTGGCTTCTGTGTTGATTCCCTGCGCTCTTGCCATGGCTGCATTTCCGCCTGTCGCTCTTATTGAACAACCCTTTTCAGTTCCGAAAAACCAATAGATTATCATAATGATAACTGCGGTAAGCAGAATAAGCAGAGGCAGAGGATTTTTCAAAACAGATACATCTCTGACAAATCTCTGGGAAACAACCAGCTTGTATTTATCAACACTTATAGGCTGATTTGACTTTCCACCCAGGATTCTGAGGTTAATTGAGTATAAGGCAAGTTGAGTCAGTATACTTGCAAGGATTGCAGGTATTTTGCATTTGGTATGCAGAAGGGCTGTAACCAGTCCTGCTGCAGCACCGGCAAAGGCAGCAACCAAAACAGCAATTCCCGCAGGTGTGCCGCCCCTGATGAGCATTACACAAACTGCACCTCCGGTTGCAATGGAACCGTCAACTGTAAGATCTGAGATATTCATGATTCTGAAGGTCATGTAGACCCCCAGAGCCATGATTCCCCAGATTATTCCCTGTGCAAATGCACCGGGAAGTGAATTTAACAAAGGTACGAAAAATCTCATCATTACACTCACTGAATTGCAGTGTAGCCTGCTTTTGGTGTAATTCCGTAGACTTTACACATATCTGCATTGTACATCTTGATTGCAGGAGCAAATTCAATAGGCATCTTGGATACATCTGCACCTTCAGAAAGAATCTTTGCAGCCATCTTTCCTGTTGCAGTACCCAGGTCATAGTAATTGATTGACAGTGTTGCCAATCCGCATCCTGCACAGAGATTTGCTTCACCTGCAATTACAGGAGTTTTGGAAGCAATTACAATGTTGGCAATAGCTTCTGCATTTGATGCAGCAGTATTATCGGTAGGAATGTAGATTACATCACATGAATCACATGCCTTCTGAGTTACGGATGAAATATCGTTTGTATCTGTAAATGAGAATCTTGTTGTTTTAACTTTCATTTCGGCAAAATATTTTTCGATTTCTTCAACCTGGAAAATACTGTTTGCCTCATTGCTGCAGTACAGAAGTCCTACAGTCTTTGCATCAGGGAACCAGTCTTTGAGAATCTGAGCCTGATCCTTGAGGGAAGCTAGGTCACTTGTTCCGCTTACGTTTGTTCCTACTGTTCCGTTCCATGAATCAAGTTCAAGTGCAACTGCATAGTGTGTGATTGAAGTTCCCAGTACAGGAATTGTTGATGTTGCCGATGCTGCAGCCTGAAGAGGTGCTGTTGCATTGGCCATGATAAGATCTACTTTCTTGGAAACAAAACCGTTGATGATTGTTGAACAGTTGTTCATTTCACCTGAAGCATTCTGTTCGTCAAATACAACCTTATCTCCCAGTTCTGCTTTGAGAGCATCCTTAAAACCCTGTGTTGCAGAATCCAATGCAGGATGCTGAACAAGCTGGCAGATACCTACCGTAAACTTTCCGTCAGATGATTCTGAGGAACCGGATGCAAACATACATGATGCTGCAACTGTCAATACAAGAATAAAACTCAATAGTTTTTTCATCTTACTACACTCCTTTTCTACATAAAAAAACGGTTCAGTTTCGAACTGAACCGTTTATTGTTTCAACTTAAATAATCAGCGGTGTCCGAAAACAGCAACAGGCATTGAGTAATAATAGTAATAATAACTGAAAGATGTCTGTTTCATTTCCGTCTCCCGATTTACGGCAATTCTAATTTTTTTATAACGATATTGTCAATAATAAAATTTCTTGAATTGCCTTAGGATATGTTTAATGGTAACATCAAACTTGTTATGACACTCAGAGAAGACGCAAATTATATCATTAAATCAGCTTTAAAAGCTGCTCAGCCTGACACGGCCGTAAAAAAGGCTCTGTCTCAGATTTCATTTTCAGACGGAAATATTATCCTTATTTCCGTGGGCAAAGCATCATGGCAGATGGCAAAAGCCGCTTATGATGCTTTAGGCTCAAAAATCAGCAGAGGTGTTGTCATTACAAAATACGGACACAGCAAAGGTTCTATCGGCAATCTGAAAATCTATGAAGCAGGACATCCTGTATCCGATGATAACAGCTACTTTGCAACGAATAAGGCAATTGAAGAAGTATCAGGTCTGACATCTCAGGATAATGTCCTATTCCTTGTCTCCGGAGGCGGTTCCGCACTTTTTGAAAAACCGCTCATTTCAGAAACCGAATGCAGTAATATTACAAAGCAACTTTTGGCATGCGGAGCAGATATTGTTGAAATGAACACTGTCAGAAAGCGTCTTTCTGCAGTAAAAGGAGGAAGATATGCCAAAATCTGTGCTCCTGCCCATGTCTATACAATTGTTCTTTCAGATATCATCGGAGATCCTCTGGATATGATAGCCTCAGGACCTGCATATCCTGACAGTTCTTCATCGGAAGAAGCCTTACAGATTGTAAAAAAATACGGACTTGATATTTCCAAGGAAGCTGAAGAACTTCTTAAAACAGAAACTCCCAAATCCCTGGATAATGTCACGACATTTGTAACAGGAAGTGTAAAACAACTCTGTTCTGATGCAGAACATACCGCATCCGAACTCGGATATGAACCTCATTTTCTTACTGCGAGTCTGAATTGTGAAGCAAAAGATGCCGGCTCTTTCCTTGCTGCAATTGCAAGGGATCATAAAGACAGCAAAAAAAGCCTTGCTTTCATTGCAGGAGGAGAAACAGTAGTTCATCTTACAGGAAAGGGAAAGGGCGGAAGAAATCAGGAAATTGCTCTTTCCGCAGCAGAAGGAATACAGGGTCTTGAAAGCACATGCGTGTTCTCCGTCGGCTCTGACGGAACAGACGGACCTACGGATGCAGCGGGCGGATACTGTGACGGGAACACTTCTTCCTTACTTAATGAGAAAGGAATCAAAATACACAAAGTACTGTCGGATAACGATGCATACAATGCTCTCAAAGAAGCTGACGGACTCATATTTACAGGTCCTACAGGAACCAACGTAAACGATATTACAGTTCTTCTCATAAAGCGCTGATACATAAAGTGCTGATAATGTTGACTTTTCCCGAAACGGTATTAGTTTGTAATCGACATAAGAAAAAAAGGAGAAAATAATGAGTAAATATTCAGGAACACAGACAGAAAAAAATCTTTTAGCTGCTTTTGCAGGTGAAAGTCAGGCAAGAAACAAGTACACATACTTTGCTTCTAAAGCCAGAAAAGAAGGTTATGAACAGATTGCAGCATTATTTGAAAAAACTGCAGAAAATGAAAAAGAACATGCAAAACTCTGGTTCAAAGAGCTTGAAGGCATAGGAGATACAGCAGACAACCTCAAGGCTGCAGCCGACGGTGAAAACTATGAATGGACAGACATGTATGAAGGTTTTGCAAAAACTGCAGAAGAAGAAGGCTTCAAAGAACTTGCTGTAAGATTCCGCCTTATAGCTGCAATAGAAAAACATCATGAAGAAAGATACAGAGCCCTTCTTCACAATGTTGAAGCAAAAGAAGTATTTGAAAAGAGCGAAGTAAAAATTTGGGAATGCAGAAACTGCGGACACATTGTAATAGGACCAAAGGCTCCTGAAGTTTGTCCTGCTTGCAAACATCCTCAGAGTTACTTTGAAATTCATGCAGAAAACTACTGATTCTCGTCTTTATTTGAATTATGATATAGAATTGAAAACATGAAAAAGATTTTAGTAGTAACCGATATGCAGAATGATTTCATTGACGGAGCCTTGGGTACACCTGAGGCTCGGGAAATTGTTCCTGCAGTACTGAAAAAAATCAGGGAATTTGACGGAAGTGTTCTGTTTACCCGTGATACTCATTTTGACAACTATCTTGAAACACAGGAAGGAAAGAAGTTGCCTGTCAAACACTGCATTAAAGATTCTGAAGGCTGGCAGATAAGAAAAGAACTGGATGAGCTAAGAAAAACAGAACCTGTAGACAAAATCACATTCGGTTCTTCAGAACTCATAAAGGTACTTGAAAAAATCAACGCTGAAACGCCAATAGACAGTATTACTTTCATAGGACTTTGCACTGATATCTGCGTTATTTCCAATGTAATTGTTACAAAGGCATTTTTCCCGGAAATACCTTTAATTGTAGATGCCCGGTGTTGTGCCGGTGTTACACCTGATTCTCACAACAATGCATTGGAAGCAATGAAAGTCTGCCAGGTTGAGATTATTAATTCCTGATGCAGATTATTCTAGATATAAAGGATCTTTCATTATCCTTAAACGGACAGACAATTCTCTCAAAACTTAATCTGAGCCTACAAAAGGGAGATAAAATAATAATCTGCGGACCTAACGGAAGCGGGAAAACAACACTTTTCAAGTGTATTTTAGGTCTTTTGAAACCACAATCCGGAACAATTCATAACAATGCAGACAGCATTGCATATTGCAAACAGGACATGCCTGCAAAATCATTTCCCATTTCCGCAGAAGAAGTCGTACGTATGGGAATGAAAAAAAATGACAAAGCGGAAGTTGAAAAGGCAATGACCCTCACAGGCACTTTCAATTTAAAAGACAGATCCTATTTCAGACTTTCAGGCGGTGAAAAACAGAGAGTATCACTTGCAAGATGTCTTTATCAGAATTCAGATATGCTCCTGTTGGATGAACCTTCTTCATTTCTGGATGAAGAATCAAGAAAAACAATAATAAATGTTTTGAAAAATCTTCCGTCAGATAAGACAGTAATAGCTGTCAGTCATGATGAAGACTTCATAAACAATCTTTCATGGCCGTCAATGGATATCAGGAGCCTTTGCAAATGAACAGAATTGCAACTCTTCTTGCATTGAAACCCATTATGTACGGACTTGCGGGAATGATTCTGAGCGGTCTGACTTTTCCTCTTACCGGAGTTACGGTTGTAAGACATAACCTCATTTCTATGAGATACATGCTGATGCACACCGTCATACTGGGAGGCGTTCTGTCAATTGTCCTGGATCTTCCCTTACTGTGCGTTGTGATTCCGATTAATCTGCTTTTTGTTCTGCTTATCGGTTTCATAAACGGAAAAGGCTATGAACTGTCAAATGCCAGCAGTGTCATGATGGTATTCACAATCGGTCTTGCATCTTTGCTCAGCCACGTCTGCAAAGTTCCTGCAAAAGACACACTTGAAATACTCTGGGGCAGTCCGTTCACCCTCACAAAAACAGACCTTTTGATTATTGTATTGTTGGGAATTGCTATAATCCTATACATTTCAACATGTTTCAGACAGATAAGTGCTGTTTTCTTTGATACCGATATAGCACAATCTCAGGGCATCAATGTAAAAAGACATAACAGCATAATGATGCTGTTCACATCCCTTGTTATTTCCGTTGCAATGAAGGAATTGGGAGCATTGTTGATTGATGCACTTCTCATACTGCCTGCAGTATCGGTTTCAAAAGATACAGACAGTCTGAAAAAAGTTTTTGTCAAAAGCTCCGTAACAGGTTTGTTACTTTCAGTATCCGGCTATTTTTCATCACTGCTTTTCAATGTTCCGGTCAGCGGACTCATTGCTCTTTATGCAGCAGCATGGCTGTGTCTGAAAAACTGCAGAATAAGAAAATATATTTTAATCTTATTTGCCATGATTCTAACCTGTGCATCTGTTTATGCTTTACCTTCAAAAGAACACAATCTTCCGGAGAAAAACCGCTATGTTGCATCTACAAGCTGGGTTGCTTCAATCTGCCAGATTGCAGGAATAGATGATATGACAATCATTGCTCCGTCAGATATGAAACATCCGCCTGAATATGAAATATCACCGGACGATGTTTACACTGTTGCAAATGCACAACTGTTCATGCATGCAGGATATGAAGTTATGATGGATACTATCGGCAAATCAAGCGAAATCAATCCGGATAAAGTCATAAAAGTAAAAACTACTAACACTCTGGAAAACATTACGGACATGGTCAGAAGTGTTTCAGAAAAAGCCGGAACACAGGAAGAAGCAGAAATCCGGCTGAAAAGATTTACAGATACAATCAATAAAGCACGTGAAAATTTAAAGTCATCAGGAATCAGCGGAATTGAGATGTTTGTAAATGTAAATCAGGCAGAATTTGCAAGGGATTTGGGACTGAATGTAGCTGCAACCTTCGGGCCGGGGCCTCTTAGTGCAGACCAACTTGCACTTTGCGCAGAAAAACACTTTAAGATAATCATAGACAACAGTCACAATCCTGTGTCTTCTCCGATTGCTTTTGTAAGTCCTGACAGCCGTATAATCGAATGGAGAAATTTTCCCGATACAATCTGCGAAGATTCTCTCAGAAACCTGATTGAAGAAAACATATCAATGCTGTTGCCATAACCATAAACTGACCGGCAGTATTGGAAATCCAGACTCCGGAAAGTCCCATAGGCAAACAAAGCTCAATTATTATCAGACTTAGTATGATGAATAACGGTTCACTGTAGGAAATAATGAAACTGCGTCTGTTTTTTTCACATGCATAAAGACAGGATGCGGCACTTCTTGAAACTGCAACAAAGAAGAATCCCAATGCAAAAACAGGAATTCCCTTCTCTATAATAAGGGCAGTGTCTGTGCTGCTTCCCATGAAAAAACCCAGTTTGCTTCTGAATATAAATTCAATTACAAATGAAATCAAAGCAACTGAAATTGAACTTGAATATGTATATTCCTCAATTCTTTTCAAAGAATCAAAATCCTTTTTTCCAAAATATGTGCTTATCAGAGGTTGTGCTCCATCTGTAACTCCCTGAATGACCATATAAACAATGTAGACAAGGTACGCCATACATCCGTATGCAGCCAAACCTTCTTCTCCTCCGTAGAACAGAGATGCTTTGTTGAGAATTACAACACTGATATTTGGAACAACAGTAAGACCGAAAGGAGATAAACCGATTCTGCATATTCTGGAAAAGATATTCTTGAATTCAGAACCTCTGTATCTGAAAGAAAATTTTTTCCTGCGGATCAAGAAAACAAGACAGATAAAAAGGCTTACAAGCTGTCCTATTACCGTTGCCGCTGCGGCTCCTTCAAGTCCCCATTCAAAAACCCAGATGAAAAGCCAGTCAAGAACAATATTAACAACGCACCCTATAACAAAAGAAAACATGGAAGTCATAATACCGTTCAGGTTTCTGCATATAGGAGCCAATCCGCATGAAAATATCTGGGCAAAAGCACCTGAAGCACAGATTAAAAAATAGTTTTTTCCAAGATTAGCAATGTTCTCGGAAGCCCCAAGGAGTATCAGAATTTTTTTTGAAAACAGAAAACACGGTATTGTTACAACTGCAGAACATAAAAGCATGAGAATGTTGGCAACTGACAGATAATCATCTGCATTGCTTTGCCTGTTTTCAGCCATAAGCAAGGAATATCTTACACTGGCTCCCATGCCTATTCCGGAACCTGCCGCAATAAAAACAGAAAGAAAAGAAAAACAGATATTGATTGCCGCAAGTCCAAGATCTCCTACTCTGTTTCCTACAAAAAATGCATCGCAGAAACAATAGAAAGCACCCAAAAAGAAACTGAATACAGAGGGAATTACATTGAGTAAAAATTCTTTTTTCAAGCTTTTCATTTTACGGCAATGGCTTCTATTTCCAGCTTTGCACCCTTTGGAAGATCTGATACTTCAAAACATGAACGTGCAGGAAAAACGGATGAAAAATAAGAAGCATATACTTCATTTACTGCAGCAAAATCTGCAAGACTTTTCAGAAAAACAGTTGTTTTTACTACTTTGTCCATTGAAGATCCGGCCTGTTCTACAATGGCTTTTACATTTTCCAATGATTGTTTTGCAAGAATTCTGATGTCATCACTTAGGAAAGAACCTGTTGCGGGATCTATGGGAAGCTGACCGGATACAAAAATAAAATCTCCGGCACAAACTCCCTGAGAATACGGACCTATGGCCTTAGGTGCTTTTTCTGTTACAATAGCCTTGTTATTCATATAAACTCCGTTCAAGATTAAAAATCAAAGAAAAACTGCTGGGATTTTGAATCCTTTTTAATTTCTATTCCCCTATCCCAGTACTTGTAAACGGTTTTCTTATCAAGTCCTGTGGCCCTGATACAATCAACCTTACGTCCGTTGGGGTTTTCAAGTCTGAATCTCTCAACAGCCTGGTCATTTGGCAACTTTCTGATTCCGGTTCCGCAAGTATCCCAGTATTTATCACAGGTGGGACGTGTAAGGTTAAGGTCCCTCATACACTGAACCTTTTTGCCTGTGGGATGCTTGTATCTCCATTTTCTGACTAAATCAAGTTTGCTCTTTCTGCCCATGAATTTAATTTTATGCTTTCCACCGAAAAATGCAACATTTAAACAATAAAAAAGGCTGAAGTATTACCCTCAGCCCTGAAATTTTTATTTAATAAACTATTCGAAACACTGTCCGACTTTCTTTTTGATAGCAATAAGTGTAAGTACCATAAGTACAATTCCGATAGGAAGAACAATAATTGCTTTAGGAATAAAACCGGCAATGATGTATGTGACAAAGCTTACTGCTGCAACTGTAATTGCATAAGGAAGCTGTGTTGATACATGAACAACGTGGTCACACTGTGCACCTGCAGATGCCATAATTGTAGTATCTGAAATAGGAGAACAGTGGTCGCCGCAGACAGCACCTGCCATACATGCGGAAACACAGACAACACCGATAGGATCTGTAAGCGGGAATACTGCAAGTGTAATAGGGATAAGAATTCCGAATGTACCCCAGCTTGTTCCTGTTGCAAATGCAAGGAAACATGCAATTACAAAGATAATTGCAGGAAGCAATGCTGCAAATGAACCTGCAGATGTACTTACAACGCCGGCTACAAATTCTTTTGCACCAAGTGAATCTGTCATAGCTTTAAGTGACCATGCAAGAGTAAGAATCAGAATTGCAGGGACCATAGCCTTGAATCCTTCCGGAATACTCTTCATCATTTCCTTGAAGCTCATTGTTTTTCTGAAAAGGAAGTAAATGACTGTAAATACAAGAGTTACAGCACTTCCAAGCATAAGACCTACGGATGCATCTGAATTTGAGAATGATACTACAAAGCTTTCACCTTCGAAGAATCCGCCTGAATAAATCATACCTATAACACAGGCAATAATGAGGAAGATAACAGGAAGAAGCAAATCTGCAATTTTGCCCTTATCTGTTACGATATTGTTATCTTCTGCACTTTCATCTTTCTTGCCTGAGAAAATATCACCTTTTTCATAAGCATTCATTTCAAACTCTTTCATAGGTCCGAAATCAAATCTTCCTACTGAAAGGACAATCATCATGACTATTGTAAGCAAAGCATAGAAATTGTAAGGAATTGCCTTTATGAAAAGGGAGAAACCGCCGTCTTCTACAAAGCCCGATACTGCTGCAGCCCATGAGGAAACAGGAGCAATGATACATATAGGAGCGGCTGTTGCATCTATGAGATAAGATAGCTTTGCTCTTGAAATGTTCTGTTCATCTGTAACAGGTCTCATGACTGAGCCTACTGTGAGACAGTTGAAATAGTCATCAATGAAGATGAATACTCCCAAAAGCATTGTGGCAAGCTGCGCACCCACTCTTGTCTTAATGTGTTTTGATGCCCATTTTCCGAATGCCTGAGATCCGCCTGCCTTGTTCATGAGACTTACCATGACTCCAAGGATGACAAGGAATACGAGAATACCTACATTGTAGGAATCGGAAAGTACAGATACTATACCATCGTTGAATACGTGTGTAATTGTACCTTCAAATGCGAATCCTGAGTAAAGAAGTCCTCCGCAGAGAACACCTATAAACAGGGACGAATAAACTTCCTTTGTTACAAGTGCAAGAGCAATTGCAATTACAGGAGGTAAGAGTGACCAAATTGTTTCCTGAACAACCATCGGACGTCTCCTTTTTTTAATTTCCGAATCGAGACCATGTTTGCCATAGTCCCGTCAGAAAACGTCCGTTTTCGTAACTGAAATATGACAGCTCTCCGTAGGGAAACTCCCTACGACAGTGTACAGAATGTTGTTCTGCACCCCAAGCATTTTCCCTTTGGCTTCAGGAAAACCTCTCGGCATCCGACCCTTTTACCGCCCGGCTGTTTGCCTTGCCCGACCGGTTACTCTTTTCAGATGCACCTCTATCACGATTTTGATTTCGGTTTTGGATACTTTATGACATTTGACAGTTTAGGTCAACCTATGCAAATATAAATTGTTAATATTGTTGTCACAGGAGTGAATATGACTACAGCCGTTATTCTTTTTGTTTTGCTGTATGCAGGAATGCTTATCTTTTCTGATAAAAGAGTTTACTTCGCATGCGGTGCAGCCATTCTTATGATTTGTTTCGGAATCCTTCCGATAAACAAACTTCTTGTTTCCATCAACTGGAATGTAATTATGATGATTGCAGGTACTATGGCAATTGTAAGTTTATTTGTTGAAACCGGTATGCCGCAACGTCTTGCAGACATTATGCTTACAAAAGTTCCCAACGCCTGCTGGGCAATCATTGCCCTGTCTGTTTTTTCCGGTGTTGTTTCTGCATTTGTCGACAACGTTGCTACTGTTCTCATGGTGGCTCCTGTAGGTCTTGCAATCAGTAGAAAACTTAAAATCAACCCTATTCCGGTAATCATTTCAATAGCAGTTTCATCCAATCTTCAAGGGGCTGCAACTCTTGTAGGAGATACAACAAGTATTCTATTAGGTGACTACGCAGGAATGAATTTTACCGATTTCATATTCTGGCAGGGAAAGTTTTCAATTTTCTGGGCCGTAGAACTGGGCGCTCTGGGAACTGTTGCAATCCTCTACTTCCTTTTCAAAAAAGAAAGGGGAAAAATCGAAACCGGCAGTATCACACAAGTCAAAGACTTTGTTCCAAGTTATCTTATGGTTCTTGTTGTAGTATTCCTTATTTTTGCATCATTTTTCACAATTCCGGTTGTTGATGATTACAAAAACGGTCTTATCTGTATTATTCTTGCTATTTTCGGAACTGCAAGGGCCTGTATTGTAAAAAGGAGCAATGCACCTCTGAAACTTGTTTCAAGAGAAATGGACTATGAAACACTTGCAATGCTTTGCGGTCTTTTTGTGGTTATTGCCTCCATTAAGGAAGCCGGTGTCATTGATGCTATAGCTGCATGGTTCTCAAAGATAGGTAACGGAAATATCTTTGCTCTTTATACTCTTATTGTTTTTGCCTCTGTCATTCTTTCAGCATTCATAGATAACATTCCTTATGTTGCTGCAATGCTTCCTGTAGTTCAGGGTATTGCAAACAATCTTGGAATTGAGCCTGTTGTTCTCTATTTCGGGCTTCTTTCCGGTGCAACACTTGGCGGAAACATCACTCCGTTCGGAGCTTCTGCAAACGTTGCAGGTATAGGTATTCTCAAAAAAGAAGGATATAAAGTAAAGAATTCAGACTTTTTCAAGATAGGTATTCCGTTCACAATGACAGCAGTCATAATCGGATATCTGTTTATATGGCTGACATGGGCTTAATCTTTGAAAAAATGATGTTTCTTACGAAAATCATTTTTTCAAGTTCTTGAGGTAAACAACAAGTGTTGCCTTACTGCAAATTGGATTTTTTTGGCCCTTTTTCTTGCAAAAAAATCCAATTTTGGATTTTTTCCCCGAAAAATCAACTGATTTAATCCAATTTCCTCTTAAAACCGCTCGCTTGGGGTTCATTTCAATCTGCAACTTAATAACAGGAGGGGATGTTGACACATCCTCTCTTTTATTATTCTATATAATACATCTGATATTTAAGGAGTACGTCCGTTATGGATGATGGCAGTAAGCCTCCACTTATACAACTTTTTATTCTGTTATGCTTTTCTGCATACCTGGCATTTGCTGAGACAGCTTTTGCTTCAGTTTCCAAGAACAAAATAAAGATAGCAGCCGAACACGGTGACAGTCGGGCAAAACGCGCATTATGGGCGCTGGACAACATTGAAAGAGTTCTGACTACACTTTTAATCTGCAACAATCTGACAAGTCTCACAATTGCTTCAATTGTAACTGTATACGTTACAAAAAGATGGGGTCTGAGCTTTGTATCGGCAGGAACCATTGTCACAACTCTTGTCATATTCTTTGCCTGTGAGATGCTTCCCAAAACCCTTGCAAAACGTTTCAGCTACCCTATTTCACTTGCATGCTCAGGTCTTTTAGTCCTTCTCATGTACATCTTCAAACCATTTGCTTCAGTTCTCACTTCTTTGGGAGAAATGGCTACAAAAAGGACAAAAGAAGATGAAGAAGTTTCCGTAACAGAAGATGAAATCCAGGACATCATTGAAGACATGACTGAAGAAGGAACCCTGGATAAGGATCAAAGCAGTCTTATTACATCTGCCTTACAGTTCGGAGATCTTAAGGCAAAAGACATTGTCACTCCGCGCATGAAAATAGACGCAATAAGTGCAGATGATAAACCTGAAAAAATACTTGAAGCGGTTAAGAATATCCATCACAGCAGAATTCCTGTCTATGAAGGTACAATTGACAATATCATCGGTGTTCTGGGTATAAGAAATTACCTAAAATCATACATTCAGGAAAAAAAGGCACCTGCTATCAGGAAAATGATCGATAAGGTCTACTTTGCAAATGAAGAGACTGAAATCCATGAGCTTCTTACTCAGATGTCCAAACACAGAATCAATATGTCCGTAGTAAAAGATGCTTACGGCGGGACTCTGGGAATTGTCACAGTTGAGGATATCCTTGAGGAACTTGTAGGCGAGATACATGATGAGAACGAGAATATCAAGGAGGGCAAATGACAACTGTTGTTATTTTAAGCATTTGTCTTATTCTTTGCCTTGTTCTTTCCGCATTCTTCTCCGGTTCTGAAATGGCTTTTTCCAGTGCAAACATTATTAGACTTGAGAATCTCAAAGACAAAGGAAATAAAAAGGCTGCAAAAGCTTTGTATATTGCAGAACATTTTGATGATGCTCTTTCTGCAATACTGATAGGAAACAACCTTGTAAACATTGCTTCCTCTTCAATCGGTTCTGTCATAGTATTCCTCGTCTTCGGAGACGGGAAATGGACATGGCTTTCCACATTGATAATAACTGTTGCGGTAATCATATTCGGAGAAACAATTCCCAAGATTAAAAGCACCAAAAGAGCTACTTCAAAAGCCATTGAATACTCTGCGGCAGTAAGAATTCTTATGGTCCTTCTGAAACCTGCGGTTGTAATAGTTGTTTTCCTTATCAATTTCATCACACTCCCTTTCAAAGGACACGAAAGTGAGCAAATCGACGATGATGAATCTGTAGAGGAACTTCAATCAATAATAGAAACTGCCGAAGATGAGGGAATTCTTGACGAAGATGACACTGAAATTGTGTCAAATGCAATAGATTTTGCAGACATTTCAGCTTCTGAAGCCATGACTGCAAGAGTTGATGTTCAGGCTATTGATATTGATGACAGTTTTGAAGATATCCTTAAATTCATAGAAGAAACCCCTTTCTCAAGAATTCCGGTATATCAAGACAGTATAGACAATGTAATAGGAGTTCTTCATTTGAATAAATTCCTTCAGGCTCTTTCTGAAGAGAAACAGGCTTTTGACATAAAAAGACTGCTTAATGAGCCCTGTTATGTCTACAAAACAATGAAACTTCCTACGGTTCTGAGCCTTTTGAAAAAGGCACGGCAGCACCTTGCAATTGTAACTGACGAGTACTCCGGAACTCTTGGCATTATCACTATGGAAGATGTTCTTGAGCAGATTGTCGGTGATATTTGGGATGAAACAGATATTATAGAAAAAGATGTAATTGTCAAAAATGAAAATACATTTGTCGTTGACGGAGACTTGCCCATTTCCGAATTTCTGGAATTGATACAACTTTCAGAAGATGAGTTTGAATATGAAAGTGAAACCGTAGGCGGATGGGCTGTGGAAATGCTTGAAAAGTTTCCTGACAAGGGAGATTGTTTCAGCTTTAAAGATTATGAAATCAAGGTTACTTCTGTTGACGGTCGAAGAGTTGAAAAACTTCTGGTTAAAAAAGATTCAGGATTTTGATTGCACCTTGATCAATGCTCAATCAAACAAAAAAAATACCGATATACTTTCATATACCGGCATTTTAATTATCCAAGATTATTATTTCTTGTAGTTTGCTTCAAAGTCCTTAAGGAACTTAACAAGGGCTTCAACACCTTCTTTCGGCATTGCGTTATAGCATGAACATCTGAGTCCGCCTACACTCTTATGACCCTTGAGGTTATCGTAACCTGCAGCCTTTGTTGCAGCAACAACTTCTGCATCAAGCTCTGCGCTCTCTGTTACAAACGGAATGTTCATGAGAGAACGGTCCTTTTCAACAACTGTACCCTTGAACATCTTTGAAGAATCAAGGAAGTCGTAGAATACTTTTGCCTTGTCCTTGTTGATGGCTTCCATCTTATCAAGACCACCGATTATGTTCTTCAGATACTTGAATACTTTACCGCAGCAGTAGATTGCCCAGCAGTTAGGAGTGTTGTACATTGAACCGTTGTCAGCATGTGTCTTGTACTGCATGTAAATAGGAAGATCTGTAAGATCATCTCTGATGAGGTCTTCGCGGATAATTACAACTACCATACCTGCAGGACCTACGTTCTTCTGAACACCTGCATAGATGAGACCGTAGTCTGATACGTTGCAAGGTCTTGAAAGGAACATT
This sequence comes from Sphaerochaetaceae bacterium, assembly GCA_045598675.1. Lineage (GTDB taxonomy): Bacteria > Spirochaetota > Spirochaetia > Sphaerochaetales > Sphaerochaetaceae > JAZLEZ01. Next base: position 2,303 of record JAZLMO010000015.1, on the reverse strand, counting down.
GAACTCTGATCTGAAACAAGAGTATGACCCTTTGTGTCAGGGAGTTTTGACCATGTTGAACCGTGAATTGTTTCATTTTCACAGATGTAGACATAGTCTGTATCTTCAGGAATATCAAGATTTGAACAATCAGGAATGTATGTATAGTTTTTATCTTTTGAAGATGCGGCAACAATAACTTCACCAACCTTCTTTGCTTCCTTGATAGCCTTGCTTGACCAAGCACCGGTTTCAATGTAGACAGCCTTTCCGTTCTTCATAAGATTCATAGGAATCATTGAGAACTGAAGTGTTGCACCACCCTGAATGAAAAGAACTTTGTAGTTATCAGGAATGCCCATAAGATCTCTGAGATCCTGTTCTGCTTCATCGATAATCTGCTGATAGACTTTTGAACGATGGCTCATTTCCATGACACACATTCCGCTTCCGCGGTAGTTCAACATTTCATCACGGATTTCTTCGAGTACAGGTTCCGGCATCATTGCAGGACCTGCAGAAAAGTTAAATGTACGACCGTATTTCATTTAATACCTCTTATTTTTTGCGGAAACACAAGCATCCGCTTATTTTTTAATAATTTAATTATAAACGCAATACAACAAATTGCAACACGCACTGAGCACAAATCATTTCACGACCGCTTGATAAAAAGAAAATGCCGTTACGCAGACACTTTCAGAAAATATGCAAAATTACTTTAATTGCCGGATTCAAAGAATTTATTGTATACAAACATAGCATTTGCAGCTTGTCTGAAACTATCATTCTGATTCTTATAAATCTTCATGAAATCTATAGCACAGAAACTTCCTGTGTATCTTTCTACTATCTTTGATGGATTAATTCTGCTTGTTCTTGTTATCTCAAACTCATACTTTTGATTAAGTTCTTCTACAGGAATGTTTTCTATTCTTATTGCATAATAAACATCCCCATTCTCAAACACATCACTGAGTCCTATTAATGTTTCTCCTGAAGTAAGTGTTGCAGACCCTAAATCCGTTACAGTTACTTTATACTCATCCTGTCTTCTGTATTCTCCGGATTCTATCTTCTTTGCTTTAATCAGGAATTCTACACTTGTTTTCTCAGATACTCCTAAATTCATTTCAAAATCCGAAGATGACTTTACATCCAATGCAGAATAGTCATTGATTATTGAAGTATCTTTATTGATAACTGCATCTTCAAAAGAATTCCAATCAACAGCTTCAAAAGTACCTTTATATGAATTATAGAATTCATTTGAAGAATCTGAATAATAAAGATTCTTCATTGCTTCACAGTACATAAGATAGGCTTTTGCCTGGTTGCTTACATTCATATCTGTATCTGAAACTAATGCCAATGCACAGTCTTTAGGACTGCTTTCCTTTGTCAATAACTCTGTATTATTCCCGTACACCTTTGCAATTATCTTTTCATCATAGTTTACAGGTGATGTTTCTGCCTTAAAGACATATAAACCTAATGTTTCATCTTTAAAATGATTTAGATCTGTATAAGAAACAAGGTTTGTACTACTTACTTTGTTTCTTGATGCATCTGCAACTGAAGACGGAGTAATAATATCTACTCTTGCTACTTCACTACCCAATGATTCAAGATTAAGGCCGAATACTACACCGGATGTGGCTTCTTTATCATATTCAACTTTCTGAATAGCAACCCATTTAGCATACAAGGTTATATTATCTGTATAATCTTTAGCTCCAAGGCTTGTCACTTTTGTAGTACATTCTCTATCTATAAACCAACCTTCAAAAGAATAACCTGGTTTTGAAGCACTCTTTAGTATTGTTTCAGTATCATAAGTATGTTTTGTCGGATAATCAGTCTCATGAGTTCCGGAAAAATCTACATCTCCACAATCTTTGTAAGTAATATCATATTGATTTGCACTTACGGTAAAATATTGTTCAAAATTGTTGATTATATGATTTTTTGTAACTTCTGCAATTGGTCCATCACCTGGAAGAGGATATGTATGATAAGTAAAACTAAGTTTATTGTTTTTTTTAATCGAATAGCCAATTTTACTTATAGTAGCAGATAAATTTTTTTCATATACTTTATATTCTGCAGGAATAAGACCACCATAGTAGCCTGAAATATCACCAGTATAGAAGCAAGAAACATTAACTTTTATACCTTTATACGTAAAATCAAAATATAGTGGTTCATAGTCCGCAAACACAGCAAAGCATACACAAACCATTAGGAGCACAAGGATTAATCTTTTATTGAATCTTGAAATCATAATCAGTTGCTCCTCTTGTTGTGCGGTATGTTGTAAAGCA
>JAZLMO010000014.1:0-2726 GCA_045598675.1 Sphaerochaetaceae bacterium | reverse complement strand
ATAAAATGAAAGTTGTATTGGCAACAAATATTGCGGAAACATCTCTTACAATTGACGGAATCAAAACAGTAATTGACAGCGGATTGTCCAAAATAAACTTTTACAATCAATATGATTTCACATCAAGTCTCATAACAAAACCTATAAGCAAATCTTCTGCAATGCAAAGAAAAGGAAGGGCGGGAAGAACATCTGACGGAACCTGTTTCAGATTATATTCTCTGGATGATTACAACAGCAGAGAAATGTTTACTCAAGAAGAAATTCTGAGAACAGATCTTTCTGAAGTTGTATTAAGAATGGTTGATCTGGGAATTAAAGACTTTAAGTCATTTAAATTCATAACAAAACCAAACAATAAGGCACTAGAAAGCGGTGAGAATACTCTGTTACTTTTGGATGCAATCAATAACAACAGAGAACTTACTGAAACAGGAAAGTTAATGGTATGCTACCCTCTTCTTCCAAGACATTCAAAATGTATTGTCAGTGCAATTCAAAAAGATCCGGATATGATAAAACCTGTGTGCATCTGCGTAAGTTTTCTTTCTTGCAAAACCCCATTTGTTTTACCTGTAGGTGAAGAAGACAATGCAAGGAATTGTCATAGGAGATTCAGCTCCGAACTTGGAGATTTTCTCGGTTATCAGTTCCTGTATAAAAAATACACTGCATTAAAAAACAAACAGGAAAGAGAAATGTTCTGTCAAAACAATTATCTTGATTTTCAGAGTATGGAAGAAATAGAACATGTAACAGAACAATTATGTGAAATTACAAGAAGTATCGGAATCCCTGTAATAGAAAAAGAGCCGGAAAATACTATTGAATATCTTCATAGGACTCTTATCCCATTATGTTCCGGACTGATTCAATATATTTGTATTAATAAAAAAGCATCTGTTTACAGAACTCTGAATACTGATGAAATTTACATTCATCCCGGTTCTGCTTATTTCAGAAATCCTCCTGCATATTTAGTTGCCGGAGAAATAGTTCTGACAACTAAAATGTATGCAAGAACAGTCGCTCCACTGAAAAAAGAATGGATTGATGAAATCAATACAGGTCTGGCTGCATCACTTAAGAAACTTACTGCAGCAAAACAGAAACTTAAATATGAAAATTCTCGAATTAAAGAAAACAAGAAAAAATTTGATAAGACAATTTCAATATTCGGAATGGATTTTCAGGCAATTGTTGAAGGAAATAAGAAAAAACATCAGATTGCCGTCATACCTGCTGATAAAGTAAGAAATCTTTACAGATTATACAGAAAATCTTCACGTCATCCGAAGAATATAAATGCTGCTGTTTTATTTAACGGATATTTTCTTAACTATGATGAAAAGTTATATGATGTTCTGAGCAGTGCAAAATGTTATAACTTTGAATTCAGTGATATTTGCATGACTATTACGGATAAGATTTTCTTTGAAAATAATATTGAAGAATTAAAGCCATATCTCAAAGATCTTATGAAACTGTCTCCTCTTAAAAAATTCAAAAACAGACTGGGTTATGTAGAACTGGTTTCAGGCGGACACGGTATGTTTATACACGTTTCAAAATCTTTCAATGAAGCAATAAACAATACTGCATACAGTCTTTTGACTGTTTCAGATTACTCAAACGATAAATCCTTTATACAGACATATAACAGAATAATAAGATTCCTTGATTGATAATTGTCATTGTAAATATAATAGACTCATGAGAAAAATCTGTGAATGCATTACGACGAATGTTTATATGGCAGACAATTTTTCAGATTTGTCTGAATACGTAGAAAACATCAATTCCAAAATTCTTTGGATATGTGATGACAATACATCACGAATGGTAAGACCTCTTCCCGAACCGAATATTATTCTTGAATGCGGTGAAGAAGCCAAAAACTTTAAATCTGTTGAAAAGATAATTCAAAAAGCATTTGAAGAAAATTTTGACAGAGACAGTATATTTCTTGCCATGGGCGGCGGTTCTGTTCTTGATACTGCCGGATTTGCTGCATCCATTTACAAAAGAGGATGCAGGTTGATATTCATTCCGACTACTCTCCTTGCAATGGCAGATGCCGGTATCGGCGGTAAAACTGCATTGGACTTTAATAACAGTAAAAATATCATAGGGACCTATTATCCGGCAAATGAAGTTATTTTATGTACTGAATGTTTACAGTCTTTAACTGAATTGTCCTTTCAAAACGGTCTTGGAGAAGTAATAAAAGCTGCTTTTTTATCCAAGTCAGATGAACTTCTCAGAGAACTGGTAATTAACAAAAAATATATCTTAAAAAGAGAAGACTTTAATTTAAGAAGAATTGTCGAACTTTCAGTTAAAGTAAAATGTGACTATGTAAATAACGATCCCAAAGAAGAAAACGGAATCAGAATTGCTTTAAATCTCGGGCATACTTTTGGTCATGCACTGGAAAGTCTCAGAAGAATGAATGTAAGTCATGGGCAGGCGGTTGCATGGGGTGTCTGCAAAAGTGCCTATGTTTCAAAAGAATTAAAACTGTGTTCTGAATATTTTGCTGATTCAGTTATCAGATTATATGAAGACTACGGATTTGAAACCTCTTACAAAATCAACTACGGTGAATGGAACGAATACAGAAAATATCTATTGAAAGATAAAAAAATCAAAGATAACAGAAATCAGTTTATTCTGCTTACAGGTCAAGGTACTTTTACAACAAAAGAACTTGATGAAAGAATTAT
>JAZLMO010000013.1:0-84493 GCA_045598675.1 Sphaerochaetaceae bacterium | reverse complement strand
GGAAGATTCTTAGCTGCTGCCTCCCGTAGGAGTCTGGGCCGTATCTCAGTCCCAATGTGGCCGTTCACCCTCTTAGGCCGGCTACCCATCATCGCCATGGTGGGCCTTTACCTCACCATCTAGCTAATGGGACGCGGACTCACCCTTCAGCGGGGCCTTAGCCCCTTTCCTGCACCCTACTTTTGTAATGCGCATCTTATCCGGTATTATCTTGGCTTTCACCAAGCTATCCCAAACTAAAGGCCAGATTATCCACGTGTTACTCACCCGTCCGCCGCTCTCACTTGTATTGCTACAAGTTCCCGCTCGACTTGCATGCTTAAAACGCGCCGCCAGCGTTCGTTCTGAGCCAGGATCGAACTCTCCATCATAGAATTTTCGGTCCGAAGACCGACTATAATTTCAACTTCTTTCCGTCATCTCAATTTTCTTACGAATCACTGATCTTCTTGATCTTTCTTCCGTTCGTGAATTTTTGAATTGACTGGAAGCCCTCATAGCTTCCGTAATTTATTTCCTCTTTCCTTCGCTATACTGTAAAGAACTTTATCACATGCTCTTTCGAGCGTGCTTTGCCAAAATAGCACTATTGGTCATTTTGTGTCAACTGGATTTTTTCATTTTTTTATTTTTTTATGAAATATTTTATTTTTTTCGGACTTTTAAATTGAAAAACCCGATTTCAAGCCCTTAAACGGCATTTTTAACGTTTCGTTCACCGAATTTGGAATAAGTATACAGAATGGAGGATATCAATGAAAAACAATCTTTCTTTTTTCGGCTTCAGCAATAAAGGGTATGAAGGCCAGGCAATCAACATAGAATGCGATATAAGAAACGGATTCCCGGGATTCGATATCATCGGACTTCCGGATGCAGCCATAAGGGAAAGCAGGGAAAGAGTAAAATCGGCATTGAGAAAATGCGGATTCAAATTTCCACAGCAACGAATACTGGTTTCACTCTCACCTGCATCGATTCCCAAAACCGGTTCACTTTTGGATCTGGGCATAGCCCTTGCAATCCTGTTTACGCTTCAGAAACCTTCTGTTTCAGATAAAAACATACGGATAATGACTGCAGGTGAGCTTACACTTGACGGGAAAATAGTAGAAGATTACAGCACAATCGGGGCAATTCAGGCCGCTTCAAAGAGCAAATGTCAGATGTGCCTTGTTCCTATTGAAACAGATTCTGTTCCCGGTGTGTGCTGCGTAAAAAATCTGACCGATGCATTTATCAAATGCGGAGAATTCATAAACGGAAAAGATTGCTGTTCCATATTTATAGAGAATAGAAGTAAGAAAACTACTGTGTTTTCCGATGTAATCGGCTTCGAAAAAGAAAAAGAATATCTGACAATCTGTGCTGCAGGAAGACATAGTCTGTTGCTTTTCGGTCCTCCGGGAGTAGGTAAAACAATGCTCAGCTTAAGAGTTGTAAATCTTCTTGAGAATCTTGATGACAACCAAATGAATGAGGTTCAGCATATTTACGGTTGTGCAGGTCTTGAGAAAACGGACAGAAGACCGCCATGTAAATCGATTTCACATGATACTTCAATGGTTCAATTCACCAAGACCGAAGGTACTCTTGCGCACAACGGAATTCTTCTTCTTGATGAAATCACTTCATATACAAAAAAGCTGCTGGAAGGGGTCAAGGATACATACGACAGAGGTTATACTTCAAACATAAGTTCCGGAGAACTTGTTGAATTTCCTTCCTTATATATGATAGTTGCAAATATGAACGCTTGTTCGTGTTCAAATCTGGGAGACCCTGAGAAAAGCTGCAATTGCAATTCTCAGAAAATCATCAATCACTGGAACAGAGTAGGAAATCCTCTTTTGGGAAGATTCGACATGAGACTTCCGGTTGAAATGCAGGACATTACAAAACACATCAATGATAAGGTTAAACCGGATTCTTACTACACTGACAAAGTCAAACTTGCTTCCCAAAGACAGAAAAGAAGGTTCAAAGATATGGACAAAGTAAAATACAACGGGCAGATACATATTGCCAGATATGATGTCATTTCATTACTCTCCAAAGAAATAGAACAGTATTGTAAAATTTATGAAGCCTCATCTGACATAAGATCCTTATTAAGTACTGTATCTCTTGCAAGAAGTATTGCAGACACAGAAGACAGAGCGGATGTCAAAGAAGAAGATTTTATTTTGGCAACAAAATTCAAACAATACGGACTCGGAGATTATTTTTGGAGAACAATCAGGTAAAAATAACTGATTGTAGTTGACATTCAACACTTGTTTTTGTTAATCTCACACTGTTGCAATATGGGCCAATAGCTCAGTAGGTAGAGCAACGCCCTTTTAAGGCGTGGGTCGTTGGTTCAAGCCCAACTTGGCTCATTCCTTGTAACAGATGTCCCTCTCGTCTAGTGGTTAGGACAACGGGTTTTCATCCCGTCAACGCGAGTTCGATCCTCGCGGGGGATGTAGAGTTCTGAGATCAGAACTCTTTTTTTATACAGATTTTATAAAGAGGCTTTCTTGAATTCAAAGAAACTGATTTGAATACTTCCCTGTTCGGTATAATAAATCCGTGCATAACCGGGTTTGCTGTAACCTCTGGGACGTGTAATCATCGTGAATATCACTTGAAATCAAAAGATATTTCATAAATAGATTATACTCTTCATACTTGACCGGAACACGGCAAAATGTCGTAACGGTTTAAAGAACCGTTGTATGAAATATCCCAGTCTGTAAACTGTATTCCAAGCTGTGATGCAAATTCAAACGACAGATTTATAAATCCGTTCACCGAATTTCCGCATACTGCATCCGGAGTATGGGCATCTGAGTTTGTACAGATTCCCACACCTGCATCTGCAGCAAGTTCCCAAAATTCCGGAATTGAATACTGATGCCTCATTCCTACATTTGATTCTATCATCTTCTTTCGGAGGCCCAAATCATTCAGCTCAAGAGTTACATTGCAATCCTTTGCACATGCAATGATATCTTTTGATACTGCTTTGGCTTCATTATCCCATTTTCTGTATCCGCCGAAGAAAAGATCCGGATGACAACCGGTAACGAACAATCTGCTTTCCAGCATTTCGGTGTACCATTTTTCATAGAGTTTGAGGTCGTTTAAGTCAAAATACTTCATGTGAGGAATATACTGCAGTTCTCCGGTATCATGATTTGAAAGAAAATGAACGGAACCTAAAGCATAATCAAACTCTTTCTTTCCCAGGATGTAGTCTTTATAGAAAGGAACATAGCGTTCTATCCAATCACATTCAGCCCCAAGAAGATAAACCATTCCGTCGGCAGATTTTCTTAAATCTTTTAAATCCTGAATGTAATCTTCCAAATCTACAATTGGCATTCTGGACGGAACATCATCATAAGGCACAGGGCAATGTTCCGAAAACCCCAGAACCTTAAGATTTCCTTTTTGCTTTGCAACATCGGCAAAATCTTTCAGTTCTCCTGCTCCGTGTCCGCAATAGTATGAGTGAGTATGTAAATTAACCTCTTTTTGAATGTATTTCATCGCATGCATAATATAACGATAATTGAAAAAATTGTCATTACATGCTAATTTAATAGCGCTATGGCAGACTTAGACACGAAAAACATCAGAAATATCGGAATCATGGCCCATATAGATGCGGGCAAGACAACAACAACTGAAAGAATTCTCTTTTACACAGGCGAAAACCATAAAATAGGAGAAGTCGATAACGGTGAAGCAACCATGGACTGGATGCAACAGGAACAGGACAGAGGTATCACAATTACAAGTGCTGCAACAACCTGCTTCTGGAAGAAAAGACAAATCAACATCATTGATACTCCGGGCCATGTGGATTTTACTGCAGAAGTTGAACGAGCTCTCAGAGTTCTGGACGGAGCCGTAGGTGTTTTCTGTGCAGTCGGAGGCGTTGAACCGCAAAGTGAAACAGTCTGGCGTCAGGCGGACAATTATCATGTTCCGCGTATAGCATTTATTAATAAAATGGACAGAATGGGTGCGGATTTCTTTGCCGTACTTGAAGATATAAAATCAAAACTCAATGAAAATCCGGTTCCCCTTTTTATCCCTGTGGGAAAAGAAAGCAAATTTGAAGGCATAATAGATCTGCTCAAAATGCAGATGGTGAGGTTTGATTCTGCTACAGACGGATATGAATATTCTTACTGTGATATTCCTCAGTCAGAAAAGGACAATGCACAAATTTGGCATGATAAACTGATTGACAGTGTTTCCGAATACAGTGATGAGATTACGGAACTGTATTTAAGCGGAGAAGAAATTCCCACAGACATGATGATTCATACTCTCCACAAGTGTGTTCTTGACAGAACTCTATTGCCTGTTTTCTGCGGATCATCTTTGAAAAACATTGGAGTCCAGTGTCTGTTGGACGGAATCGTAGATCTCCTTCCATGTCCGGATGAAGTAAAGCCTGCAATCGGAATAAGTGTAAAAAAACAGGAAGAAATTGAAGTTAAAAATGATCCTTCAGGACCTCCTCTTGCGCTGGTTTTCAAAATTCAGAATGATTCTGCAGCCGGTGCTCTTGCATTTGTAAGGGTTTACAGCGGAGTATTCAAATCCAGAAACGCAATTCTCAATATTTCAAAGAAAAAACGTGAGAGAATAAACAGAATTCTAAGAATGCACTCAAACAAAAGTGAAGAAATGGAAGAACTTCACTGCGGAGATATAGGCGTAATTGTTGGATTCAAAGAAGCTCAGACCGGAGACACAATAGGAAGTGAAGGCTCTCAGATTTTATTGGAGAAAATGGATTTTCCTGTTCCGGTAATTTCAGTTGCCATTGAACCTGTTACAACAAGTGACCAGGACAAACTTAAGAAATCCCTTGAAATGCTTTCTATGGAAGACCCTACTTTCTCATGGAAGGATGATGAAGAAACAGGACAGATAGTCATAAGCGGAATGGGAGAACTTCATCTTGATGTTCTGACAACCAGACTTACAAAAGAAATGAAAATCGAATGCCGCGTAGGTAATCCTCAGGTTACTTACAGGGAAAGTATCAGAAAAACATCATCAAAATCATTTGAGTTTTCAAAAGTCATTGCAGGAAAGGAAAACTTTGCTTCCGTTACCCTCAATCTTATTCCTCAGGAACCCGGTTCAGGCACAAGTTATGAAGTTAAAGCCGTTACCAGAGACATACCGCAGATTTATCTTGATGCTGTTGAAAGAGGTATCAGAAATTCATTCAGCAGCGGTATCAAATTCGGATATGAAATCTGCGATATGAAGGTTGAACTTACCGGAATAAAATATGACGAGCTCACGGCTTCCGAATTTGCATTTGAGGCATGTGCTGCAATGTGTTTTGACGCGGCGGCTCAAGAGGCAGATCCGGTTCTTATGGAACCCATTATGAATGTAACGATAATAGTACCGGATCAGTATGTCGGAGATACAATTTCTTCGCTTACCGCAAGGGGTGGACTTGTTTCAAGTATGGAGAACAAAACCAACGCAGATCATATTCTTGCGCAGGCTCCTCTTGCCAAACTTTTCGGGTATTCCACTTCTCTGCGTTCATCAACTCAGGGAAGAGGGACATTCTCAATGGAATTCAGTCATTATGCTCCGAAGGGAAACTGAAATTAATGTGCTATATACGCTGACAATGTGCTATATACGCGCATATAATGTTTGACATATTTACGACGTTTATTTAGAATTCTAAAGACTGCCAATTTCTAGGAGGGAATTATGGGCATTTCCATTAAAGATATCAGAAATATCACAATTGCCGGCCATAATGGCACAGGTAAAACTTCTTTGCTTGAACAGATTCTGTTCTATGCAGGTCAGATTGCAAGAGCTGAACAGGTTGAATCAGGAAAGACAACAAGCGACTACACAGAGGAGGAGATTGCCCGTAAGATTTCAATTCATGCATCTCTTGCCAGTTTTTCATGGAACGGCAAATCTCTCAATTTCATAGATGCACCGGGTACTGCAGACTTCGTAGGTGAAGTAACAGGCGGTTTCAGAAGCTGTGAATCAGCCCTTTTGGTCGTAGATGCCAGAGACGGTGCTCAGATTGAAACAATCAAGCTTTGGAGAGATCTTAACAAAAGAGAAAAACCAAGAGCTGTATTCCTAAACAAGATGGATCGTGAACGTGCAGATTTTGATGCAACATTTGCACACCTCAAAGAAGAATTCAAAGCAACATTCGTTCCTGTGACAGTTCCTATGGGAAACGGTCCGGAATTCAAGGGCGTTGTTGATCTTATTGAAAACAAGGCTTATAAGTTTGCAGCAGGTCAGAAAGAAACTGCATCAGATATTCCTGCAGAATTTGCACAGAAAGCAGAAGAATATAAAGAAGCTCTTATGGAAGCTGCTGCAGAAGGTGCAGATGACCTCATGGAGAAATTCCTTGAGACAATGGAACTTTCTGCTGAAGAAATCCACCGCGGTATCTGCGAAGGTCTTAAGAATAATGTTCTTATTCCTGTTTTCTGCGGTTGTTCAGCTAACGGTTCAGGTATTACAAGTCTTTTGGACTTTATTGCAGAGAACTTCCCTACTCCTGAAAACGGAAAGGAAACTATCGTAAAGGAAGACGGAACTGAAGAAACAGTTGCTATCAAAGCAGACGGAACACCAAGTGCTTTCTGTTTCAAGACTACAATTGACCAGTTCTCCGGAAAACTTTCATTCATCAAAGTCGTATCAGGTACAATCACAAGTGAAACAGATCTTTCAAACCCTGAAGTCGGCAAGAAGGAAAAACCGGGTAAACTTTACAAGGCTGTAGGAAAGAAACTTGTTGATGTAGACTCTCTTTCAGCAGGTGAAATCGGTATTATTACAAAGAGCAACATTGCAGGTACAAACTGCACTCTTGTAAACGATGCAAATGCAAAGTACACATTTAAGAAACTCAGTCTTCCTAACCCTGTCTATTCTCTTGCTATTTCTGCAGGAGACAAGAAGAGTGAAGATAAGATGAATGATGCATTGCACAGAATCACAGAAGAAGACCTTACATTCCGTGTTGCATTCAATGAAGAAACAAAACAGAGCACAGTTGCAGGTATGGGTGAACTCCACCTCAACATGATTCTTGATAAAATCAAAGAAAAGCAGAAGATTGAAATCAATACAAAGCTTCCTAAGATTGCTTACCGTGAAACAATCACAAAGAAATCAGGTATCGTAGAATATGCTCACAAGAAACAGTCCGGCGGTCACGGCCAGTACGGTAAAGTTCTTATTGAAATTGCTCCTACAGAAAGAGGTCAGTATTACACATTCGAAAACATCGTTAAGGGTGGAAGCGTTTCAAAGGGTTATGTACCGGGAATCGAAAAAGGACTTCATGACCAGATGGAAGAAGGATTCCTTGCAGGTTATCCTATGGTAGATATAGGTGTAACACTTGTTGATGGTAAGGAACATCCTGTAGATTCTTCTGAAATGGCATTCAGACTTGCAGCTAAGGGTGCAATGAAGCTTGCTATTGAAAAAGCAGGTCCTGTTCTTCTTGAACCGTTTGCAAAACTTTCAGTCTACATTGACAACCAGTATCTTGGTGATGTCCTTTCAGACCTTTCATCAAAGCGCGGTCGTGTTCTGGGACAGGATGATCTTGGCGGAAACATGGTTCAGGTCAATGCTGAAGTACCTCAGGGTGAAATGCTCAGCTACGCAATTGATCTTAAGTCAATGACAAGCGGCACAGGTTCATTTGAACTTGAATTTGACCACTACGAAACACTTGCAGGTCAGCTTGCAGATAAGGTTATCAAAGAAGCTCAGGCAGCTGCAGCTGAAACAGCAAACAACTGACATTATAATAATTCAACGATAAAAGAGGGGCTGTAACAAAAGTCAGGATTTCTGACTGAAGGTTGCAGCCCTTCTATTTTGTCCATGGCATCGAACCCTGGGCATACATGGCAAAATGTAACCAAAATACGTTTTCAGTAATTTGGTACTATTTTCTCAGCGGTATTTCATTGATTTTGTATTACTGAATTTCATTTTCTCAAATTCAGTACTATTTCCTGACTCGGAATTCTATTACCAAAATTATGTTTTCTTAATTTGGTACTATTTTCTCAGCAGTATTGCATTGCATTTATATTACCAAATTTCATTTTCCCAAATTCAGTACTATTTTCTAAAGAAACGACGGTAAAGCTGTAACCTTTTGTTAAAAAGTTCTTACTTTTGAGACATATTGTAATTTGAAAGTTTTATGCTCCTAGGTGTATGTGTAGCAAACCAGAATATATGGTGCAATTTAGACATAATGATTGTGGATTTGACACAAATCAATAATAAAAGAGAGGGCTGTTGCAGATTTTGCTACAGCCCTTTTCTTACTAAAACACTGCTGCATTTTTGTAAAAAAACTTGTAGCAGTATTTATGTATCTTCAGTTTATATTATTTTCAAAATACTCTTTCTTGATTGTTACAACTTCCTTACTTAAGAGAATAAGACCTATAAGATTAGGAATAATCATCAGTCCGTTGAATGTGTCTGCAAGATCCCATACAAAACCAAGTGTTGTCTGAGAACCTACAAATACGGTTAATACCCACAGAACCTTGATTATCATCTTTGACTTTTCTCCGAAGATAAAACATGCTGCCTGTTCTGCATAGTTGTAGTAACTGATAATGCATGAGAATCCGAACAGGAATACAGAACCCATTGAAACATAAAAACCGAATCTTCCAGGGAGCATCTTGTCAAATGCAGCAACTGTAAGTGATGCACCGTCAATACCTGTCTGCCAAAGGCCAGAAAGAACAATTGCAAGACCTGAAATAGTACAAACAACTATTGTATCAAGGAATACTTCAACAGGACCCCAAACAGCCTGTTCGCCCGGATGATTTACCTGTGCAGGACAATGAACCATTGCTGCAGTTCCAAGCCCTGCTTCGTTGGAATACATTCCTCGTGCCACACCGCTCTTGATTGCCAAGAAGAACGTTCCTGCGGCTCCACCAGCAAGAGAAGCCGGACGGAAAGCGTATTTTACAATCTGTCCGAGTGCTGCAGGAACCTGAGATATATTGATAATAATAATAAGAAGACCTGCAAGAAGGTATGCACCGCCCATAAACGGAGCAATAACTGCACATGCATGACCTATTCTCTTTGAACCGCCGAATATGATTATTGCGGCAACAACAGCCAAGACAATACCTGTAACAACTGTAGGAACAGAGAAATAATCATAGATTGTGAGTGAAATTGTATTTGAATCAACAATACCTGAAATAACAAAAGCAAAAGGTATTACAAGAATACTGAAAAGTGATCCAAGCCATTTCTGATTAAGCCCTTCTGAAAGGTAGTACATGGCACCGCCGCGTACACTTCCGTCTTTGTTGATCTGACGGTATTTGATACCCAGGGCAATTTCAGCATACTTTGAAGCCATTCCGAAAAGTGCTGCTACAATCATCCAGAAAAGCGCACCGGGACCGCCTACTACAATTGCAGTTGCAACTCCTGCAATATTTCCGGAACCGACAATTGCGGAAACAGATGTCATTGCAGCTTGGAAAGATGTCAGTTCACCCGGAGCGGGCTTTTGTGTATCCTTTTTCTGAAATGCTTTTTTTATGGTATTTCTAAACAGGAACCGGGGATGTCTGAATTGGATGAAACCCAACTTTATTGTAAAAAAGACTCCGGTTGCAAAAATAAGAACAAGAATCGGGACACCCCAAACTATTCCGTTCACGAAATCATTTATCTGAACAATTACGTTCATACTAAGCCCCCTTTTCTTCAGGAAGGAAGGTAAATTCCCTGCATAATACTATGCATCAAGCCCAACTATACATTAGGACCGTTCGAGGGTCAAATATTTTTGCCGAAATATTTGTAAATTTTCCTCAAAAAGGTTTGGAATCCTGACGTTATGTGTTAATATCCAAATTGACTTTTGGGAGGGATGGGCGATGCCGGTTTTCGATCCACTTATTCTTTCTTCTTCAGATGAAGATAAAAACCGCTTCAGACAGATTATTGAAAGTGCACTTGAAGCTTCTCTTTCTTCTTATAATG
The DNA here is from genome assembly GCA_045598675.1 of Sphaerochaetaceae bacterium. Taxonomy (GTDB): domain Bacteria; phylum Spirochaetota; class Spirochaetia; order Sphaerochaetales; family Sphaerochaetaceae; genus JAZLEZ01. The sequence continues at coordinate 74,410 of JAZLMO010000013.1, read as the reverse complement.
ACAACAGCGCATTCAGCGGAATAGATCCATACGAACTCAGAAAACAGATTGCTTCCCTGGGATTTCTGCCGGAAGAAGGACTTGGCTATGACAAGTGCCTTGAGAAAGTTAAGCAAGTAATTCTCCCAAACCTTCTCAGAACATGGTCTTCAGATTATATGCCCCACCTGCATGCACCTGTTCTGACTGAAACAATAGCAAGTGAACTGATTATTTCCATTTTCAATGACAGTATGGACAGCTGGGATCAGGGACCGAGTGCAACTGAACTGGAAGAAAGTGTTATTCACGGACTTGTAGACTTATACGGTCTTGGGAAAGATGCAGACGGAACATTCACATCCGGCGGAAGTCAAAGCAATCTTTGCGCAATACTGGCAGCAAGAGATTGGTACTGCAACACACATCTCAAACATGACATTAAAAAATCAGGCCTTCCGTGCGAAGCATTGAAGATGCGCTTGTACGCTTCTGAAGCATCACACTTTTCCATGGAAAAATCCTGCCACTTCATAGGTCTGGGATATGATGCCGTCAGAAAGATTCCGGTTGATAATCAGTGCAGAATTGATATAAACGCATTTGAAAAAATGCTTGAAGAAGATACAAAGGCAGGTTTTCTGCCGTTCTGTGCAGTAGCAACAATAGGAACAACAGACTTCGGTTCAATAGACAATGTTGAGGAGATGAGAAAGCTCTGTGACAGATATCACATGCACCTTCATGCAGATGCTGCATACGGCAGTGCTGTAATTATGAGTTCAACTTATAAAGAAAGACTGGGAGATTTGAGTCTGTGCGACTCAATTACAGTAGACTTCCACAAGATGTTCCTTCTTCCTATTTCATGCTCGGTTATCCTGTATAAGAATAGAGAACTGGAAAATTGTTTTGAACTTCATGCAGATTATCTGAACAGAGAAGAAGATGAAGAAGAAGGTTACATCAACCTTGTGGATAAGTCCATGCAGACAACAAGACGTTTTGATGCCCTTAAAGTGTTCATGGCATTTCAGACAAGAGGCCGCAAAGGTTTTGAGAACATTGTAAATACAGCAATCGGAAATGCTTCATATTTTTATGAAAGACTGGTTTCAGACCCTGATTTCTTCATTCCGGTAAAACCTCAACTGTCTACAGCAGTATTTGCAAGAACCGGAGGTGATGAACTTAACAAAAGAATCAGAAAGATTCTTCTGAAAAACGGAACTGTAATAGGACAGACTGAAGTAAACGGAAAAACAATGCTTAAATTCACACTTCTGAATCCTACACTCACCCACGAAAAAATTGATAGGTTGATTGAAACCATAAAATCGATTCAATAAGATGACAGAAGCTGAAATTCTTGAAAAATATCCGGAATTATCTCAAGTTGAAAAACGTCAGGATCCTGTTCTCAGAGGAATAAAAAGTTATGTTCTCAGAGGACAGAAACTTAAGGATAACCAACTGAGAGCCTTGGAAAAACATTTCTACGACTACAGTATTATATATAAAGAAGAAAAACTGGATTACAGAGAAATTTTCGGCAATGACAATCCTGTAGTAATAGAAATCGGATTCGGAATGGGTACTTCTACGGCAAGAATAGCCGCAGCCAATCCGGATATAAATTACATAGGTATTGAAGTATTCCTTTACGGATTTTCAAAACTCATGTGCGAAATAGAAAACAAGAAGCTTAAAAATCTCAAAATAATGCGCTTTGATGCAGTACAGGTTCTCCAAGATATGATAAAAGACAACAGCATCAGCGGATTCCATATTTTCTTCCCGGATCCATGGCCTAAGAAACGTCATTTCAAGCGCAGACTTATTCAGGTTCCGTTTGCAAAACTTCTGACTTCAAAGCTCAAAAAAGGCGGATACATTTACTGTGTTACCGATTGGCAGGAGTATGCAGAACAGATGCTTGATGTTTTCTCACAAATCAAAGAACTTAATAATCCGTTTAACGGATTTGCCGAACCTAAACCTTGGCGACCTGAAACAGGTTTTGAGAAAAAAGGATTGGAAAAAGATTATACAATCAATGAAGTCTGGGTTGAAAAAGTTTAAGGAACAAGACGCTGAAGTTTTTCCAGAATAAACAGAGCCTTATCTTTTAAGTTGATAGCCTGTGTTTTCATAGTCATGATATTGGGTTTTTTAGGATCTATGGTTACAGAACCGTTGCCTGTCTTGATCATTTCAATGAGTTTATCAATGCTTACGCTGGCAACTCTGGAAAATTCAACAGTAACAAGACCGTTACGTTCCTTCATATGATAAATATCAAGTTTTCTGCATACAATCCTAAGTTGTGATATGTACAGCAGATTAAGCACTTCTTCCGGGATATTGCCGAATCTGTCTTTAAGTTCCGCACATAGACTTTCAAGTTGTTCATCCGTACGGATTGAAGCAATTTTCTTATAAACTTCCAACTTGACGCTTGAATCATTGATGTAGTTCTCAGGAATAAAACCGCTGTAATCGAGTTCCAGAAAAACCTCGCTCTGACTCTTGAGGTCTTCTTCCCTTATCTTGGCAATTTCCTCATCAAGCAATCTTATATACATATCAAGGCCTACAATGGACATGAAACCGCTTTGTTCCTTTCCAAGAATATTACCGGCCCCTCTCAGTTCCATATCCTTCATGGCAACTTTAAAGCCCGAACCCAATTCTGTATGTTCACTTATTATCCTGAGGCGTTTGATGGCATCTTCCGATAATACAAAGTCTGACGGATAGAAAAGATAGGCATAAGCATCACGGTCAGATCTGCCTACTCTTCCTCTTAGCTGATAAAGCTGAGACACCCCGTACATATCTGCCCTGTCTATGATTATTGTATTTACATTCGGAATATCGATTCCGTTCTCAATGATTGTAGTAGATACAAGAACCTGAATTCCCTCATAAACAAAACGTCTCATAGTATCTTCCAGAGCCTCGCTGTTCATCTGACCATGGGCAGTTTCAATGACTGCTTCAGGAATTCTGGCTCTGAGCATACTTGCAACTTCCTGTAGAGTTTCAATCCTGTTATGCAGATAGAAAACCTGTCCTTTTCTACTGATTTCCTCACGTATTGCCCTTTCTGCCGTATCAAGGTCAAATCTTTCTATGAAGGTCTGAATCGGTTTTCTGGAAACAGGAGGCGTAGTCAAAAGGCTCATATCCCTAATTTTCAGCAATGACATGTAAAGCGTTCTGGGAATTGGAGTTGCAGACAGGCTCAGGCAGTCAACATTTGCCTTTATTTCCTTGATTTTCTCCTTATCCTTTACTCCGAAACGTTGTTCTTCATCAACAACAAGAAGCCCCAGATTGTCAAATTGAATATCCTTCTGAATTATCCTGTGGGTCCCGAACAGAACATCTATCTTGCCTTCTTTTATTTCAGCTATTATTCTTTTCTGCTCTTTTGCACTGACCATTCTGGAAAGCAGAGCTGTTTTCAAAGGGAATTCATGGAGTCTGTCATTGAAAGTTCTGAAGTGCTGTTCTGCAAGAATAGTGGTAGGTGCCAGAAATGCAACCTGCTTACCGCTCATTACCGCTTTGAACGCAGCACGGAAAGCAACTTCTGTTTTACCGTATCCCACATCTCCGCAAACAAGACGGTCCATAACCTTTGTGCTTTCCATGTCATCTTTTATATCCTGAATACAAGTCAGCTGATCTTCTGTTTCATCAAATTCAAATTCTGCTTCAAATTTAAGTTGCCAGTCGTTGTCTTTTGCAAACGGATATCCATGACTGGACTGTCTTCTTGCGTACAACTGAACAAGATTCTGAGCAAGAGCCTCTGCACTCTTTCTGGCCTTTGCCTTTTTATTCTCCCAACCGTTTGATCCCAGCTTATCAAGATGTGGAGCCTCCCCTGCACTTCCTATGTATTTCTGGACAAGATTTGCCTGTTCAATAGGAACGTAAAGGTTTTCCTTATCTGCAAATTGAATTTTTATGTAGTCCCTTTCCCTGACTCTGTCAATTTTCAGGAACTTTCCTATTCCGTAATTTACATGAACAACATAGTCCCCTTCTTTAAGCTCCACAAAACTGTCCAAAGCGGAACTTTGAGTATGCTGCAATGTTTTGACAACCTGCTTTCTCCGACCGAAAACCTCATGCTCACACATGACAATAAACTTCTGCTTCGACAAAGCAAAACCTGATGAAGGATTGCCCTCAAAAAAGTGAACTGACTCGAATTCACTGAGCATCTGCTGCAATCTGATTTTCTGCGCTTGCGTAGTTGCAAAGATGTTGATATCCCATCTGTCCTGTTCAAGACCCTTAAGTTCCTCTTTCAGAAATGTAAAATTGCCGAAATAAGAACGTGGGCCGTCAATATCAAAATGTCCGACCTCCGGATTATGAGATGCAATATCATTGATAGTGAGAGACCTGTTACATGATTCATAAAAAGGCATAAAGTCAAAAAGCATCTCATCGGGCTTTGGAGAGTTCCTATCCTGCTGATAGGCTTTTCTGTACATCGATTTAGCTTCAAGGGTAAGACTTCTGTACGAATTTTCCAGTGCATTGTTTCCCAGGAAAATAAAATAATCATCCAACTTGAAATATTCTTTGATTCCTCCCGGAATAAGCTCAATCATGTCCTGAGTCTGCAATACCTGTAAATCTATGTGGCCGAGTTCTTTTGTAATTCTCTGATTAATAGGCTCAAAACGACAGATTTTTTCAATCTTATCCCAATCCAGATAGATTCTCACAGGTGATTCGGAACCGAAGGGAAATATATCAAGAACTTCTCCGCGTACAGAAAATTCTCCGGGCATTGTTGTACTGTCATTACGGAAGTAATTGCCTTCAGACAGCATTGCAGCCGCTTTCATGGTATCAAGGCTGTCACCTACTTTAAAATGAATTGTACCCGTGTCCAGCTGTTTTTTTGACGGCAGCGGAAGGCTTATAGCCCTTATGCTTGTAATAATCAGCCCGTGTTTTTCCGATGTAATATTTGAAAGACATCTGAGTTGTTCAAAGTCCTTTTCGTTTCCAGTCCACGGACTGTACAGAACTCTTCCGCTTGAAGGCAGAATTGAAACAGGAACATCGGATTGTTTTATCTCATTGGAAAGACTGTTATTGGAATAAAGCTGGCGTGCACTTTCATCCGTAGGACAAACTAGAAAAGTGTTTCCCTGAACTTTCTGAGCAGTTAAAAGGGCATACTGAAAAAGCGGAAATCCATCAAGGTTTTCCGCATACATTTTTCTGTTTTGATCTGCAACAAATGCTTTGAAGACATCTGTTGACTTTAGGTACGATACAAGCGTATGCACAATATAATTCTACTTAAACTCAGTTTTTAAGTTTTTCTATTTCTTCAACAAACTGTTCAACATTATTGAACGCACGGTAAACAGAAGCAAAACGGACATATGAAACAGCATCAATGCGATAAAGCTGACGAAGTGTTTCCTCTCCTATCTCAGCGCTGGATATTTCATGTTTAGGACCCGCTTTGATTTTGATTGCATCTTCTATGCTCTGAACAAGATTATCTATTGTATCTATATCTATATTTCTTTTATCAGTACAGATTCTGATACTGCGTTCAATCTTCTTTGAATCGAATATCTGATGGTTTCCGTCTTTTTTGATAACAACAATAGGCCTGTCCTCAATACGTTCATAACTGGTGAAACGATAGCCGCACTTAAGACATTCACGACGTCTTCTCATTGCACTTCCGTTATTTGTAGTTCTTGTCTCGAGTACTTTATCTTCTGTGGCTCCGCATGAAGGACAACGCATAATTCAATTATTATCCATTTACACCAATAGTGTCCATAGATAGGGTTTATTTTAAACAGTGCATATTAATATACACTATTTAAGAGTTTTTCAGCTACTTTTAATTCTTTTTCTTCAATTATATATTTAAAAGATTTTAAATGACCATATTCTCTGATCATTGCATCAATAGTAACAACCCACTGTTTTCCATAATTGCAGACATCATAACCAACTTTTAATTTTCCGTATGAAATTGCTTTTCTGAGAGTACTTTCGTTCAAACCCCAAAGAGATGTTGCATCACTGAGACCTATTAAACCTGAGAATTTGGTTTCTACAATCTCTCCGTTTTCCCATATTTCATTACAGGACAAGTCCAAATCGTCGTTCCATACAACTCCAAAACCACTTCCTTCAACATGGACGGAAGAAAACAGAGTCTTATCAGATAGTTGCTTGAATACAGGCCATTTTTCAAACAACTGTTTGACATCATAAATTTTGCAAAGACCTTCTTCAAATTGAGCTATCAATTTCAAATCAGGCAATGCACTGATTGCTTTAATTCTATGAAATACAAACTGTTCCAATTTAATTCTCCAATGGAGGCAATTTTGAAAATTTCTGCATTCTCCACATATTCAACAATTCCAAACTGTGCAAAAGTGTCCACTCTTTGACTTTTTGTTTTTGAATAATCGGTAAATCACCTTTTATTATTTCACCGCTTTTTATATCTATTTCTGCGTCATATTCACCATACATTGCATGAATATGCGGTGGATTATGTTCACTTTGTTCAAAATAAACAGTCATTTTAATTCCGAAAAATTGAGAAATAACAGGCATATCCAATCTCCGGTATTGATTATATCACGCCAGCGTGATATTTGAAAAGAGTATTTATTTATCTGGCGTCAAACCACTTGCCTGTAAGGGAACTTTCTATATTCTGATTCAGATGTTCAGGTTTAAGGATTTCATTTCCGCAGTCTATGCAGAAGTTATCACTCATTCCGGCTATATAATCAAAAATCAGCTTGTCAAAATTGCCGTCATGTTCCAGATATGATTCTTTCTTCTCTGTAATGTAATTATAGAATCCTGCTGCCACCATATTCCCTTCACGTCTGTACTTTTCTTCATTGAAGCCGTATTTATCAAACAAATGCCCCAGGTAGTCATAAATAAGGTGAATCAAACGTGAGTAATATTTTTCATAACCGGCCAGCATAGGAGAACGGTAGATATTCTGATAATTGAACTTTATCATTTTGCTCATGGCATCATAGACAGGTTCTGAAAAACAAATACTTCCTTCTTTTTCAGAAGTATTGATAATATCTTCAACAAGAGAGTTTATGATTTCTCCGTTAGTTGCACCCATAAGACGGATCACATCTTCTGGCATATCAGAGTTTCTGACAATTCCAAGTCTTACGGCATCTTCAAAATCACGGCCCATATAGGCAATCTGATCAGACAGGCGGACAACACAGCCTTCCCAGGTTGCCGGCACAAGACCCTGTTTTGTACTGATATTTTCGAGATCTTTGACTGTAAAATCAGGAGTTAAAGAACGGACGAAATTTTCACCGCAGTGACTGACAATTCCGTCTCGGACTGCATAGGTCAGATTCAGAGGAGAAAGAAAATCCACAACTCTGAGAGAATTGATCTCATGTTCAAACTTTCCAAGTCCTTTTTCCTCCATCATGGAACTGATGATTTTTTCACCGATATGTCCGAAAGGAGTATGTCCCAGATCATGTCCTACGCCAATTGCCCAAGCCAATTCATCATTAAGATTCATTCCCCTGCAGATTGCCGTTGCAATTGATGCAACATGAAGAACGTGCTCTATCCTTGTGCAGATATGGTCATTGCTGGGAGCAAAGAAAACCTGCGTTTTATGTTTTAATCTTCTGAACGGAGAACTGTGCAGAATTGCCGTGGTATCTCTGTAATAAGGACTTCTTAAATCTTCCCTTCTGTTTTTTGCCCTTGATGTAAGGACTTCATCTGATAGTCTGTTTGTAAAACTCATGATTTATGTTATCATATTTATACATGATTAACTACATTGTTGTGCTGTCATCACTTATTTTGGACTCTGCATGTTTTGCGTTCTGTCTGAAATTCATAATCACAAGAGATTGGATATACTGGATTGCACCCCTGCTGTTGAGCCTGAGTATGGCAGTTGCTTCAATTATGTGTCTTATGAGCATAACACTGGAAAACAATCAGCCTCAGATAGTATCTTTTGCATTTGCACTTTCTGCTGTCCTTGCAGTCATTTCATTTTTCTGGCTTATTTCACTTCTCCTGTTCAACTACAGAATCAAAAACGGGGACAAATAATGGCATCTGTTTTTCTCTGCGGACAAAAAGACTGCGGAAAAACTTATTTTCTGAACAAACTCATCAAAAGTAGTAAAGTCAATGCTTATGATCTGGATGAACTGATTCTCAAGACAACAGGTGAACAATCTGTCAGAGTCCTATATGAAAAAATCGGAGAAAAAGAATTCAGGAAGACGGAAGAACAGACTTTTGATAATCTTATTTCATTTCTGAACGGAAAAGATGCCGTCATAGCCTTAGGTGGTGGGGCTACATTATTGCTGGGTAAAGCAAACAGATACGGTCAGACTGTTTATCTTTATCAGTTACCGGAAATTCTGTATGAAAGAATGGAAAAAGAAGGTCTGCCTTCTTTTGTAAAAGACCGTGAATCATTTATGGAATTATTCAATAAGAGAAATTCGGAATATATGCAGAATTGCACAAAGATAATAGACTTGTTTCAGACAGAGGAAGAAGAAGTATGTCAGACACTTTCGGCAATGTACTTAAACTGACCACATTCGGAGAATCCCATCTCTTTGTTGAGGGAGCAGTCCTTTCCGGACTGGAAAGCAATTTCCAGATTTCATTTGAAGAGATAAAGAAAGACCTTGCAAGAAGAAGCGGTGGAAAATTCGGAACAACTGAAAGATTTGAAGAAGACAACTTTGAAATTGTCAGCGGTATTTTCGAAGGGAAGACAACCGGTACTGCTCTGGCAATTTTAATTGAAAACAAAGATATAAAAGTTGAAGATTACAATTCTCTTAAAGATGTGTTCAGACCGGGTCACGCAGACGAAACCTACATGAAAAAATACCTTATCCGTGATTACAGAGGCGGAGGAAGGGCAAGCGGAAGGGAAACTGTCTCACGTGTTGCAGCAGGAAGTATCTGCAAACAGATTTTGAAGAAACACGGAATAAGCATAAATGCCGATATTGTTTCAATAGGTGGAAAAACGGAAAACTGGCAAAGCATAATAGAACAGGCTCAAAAAAATGATGATTCTGTCGGCGGGAAAATCAGATGTACTGTAAGCGGACTGGAAGCAGGAATTGGAGAACCTGTTTTTGATAAACTTGATGCAGTTCTTTCCCATGCAATCATGTCCATAGGAGCAATAAAAGGCATAGAGTTCGGAAGCGGATTCAACTGTGAAACATTAAGCGGAAAAGAAAACAATAAAGCTGAAAACGCAGGCGGGATACTCGGGGGAATATCCGACGGTAATGATATAGTTTTTGATGTTGCCGTAAAACCTACACCTTCTGCAGGACTTGGGAAACGTCATGATACATGCATAGCCTTGCGTATTGCTCCTGTAATTGAAGCAATGACAGCTGTTGCTCTTCTTGATATGTACTATATCCGTCACGGCAACGGCGTGTTTACGAATAACTCAAACTGAGCCTTCCCCTGAGACAGCAGAAAATCCGTACCGGTAACTATTGTACATCCGGATTTTTCTGCTCTTTGAAGAAACGGGGTCATAACAGGTTTGTAAAACAGATCACATACTTTTTCATTGCCGCTGAAAGAATAATCGGATGCAATGTCTTCTGCAGTACTGACAGCTTTAATGACGGTATCTGCCTTTGTGCTGTATTTGCCAAGATTTTCCATTATGTCATATCTGCATCCGGACTCACGTGCAAGAGATTCAGCCTTCTTTGGCGTTCTGTTGAAAACCGTAACATCAAAGCCCTTTGAAACAAGACTTTTGACAACCGCTTTTGCAGCCCCGCCGGCACCAATAACAATTGCCCGTGAGCCTTCGAATAAAGACAGAGTGGCAATATAATCGGTATTATAACCTGTCCACTTGTTTCCTTCTCTGATTACAGTATTGCAGACTCCGGTACTGAGGCACTGTTCAGAGACGTAATCAAGATGAGACATTACATCCTGTTTAAACGGTGCAGTAACTGAAAATCCACGGATATTCAAAAGTGATGCAAATCTGAAAAAATCATCAATATTGTCAACTGTGAACGGAACATAAACGGCATCAAGTCCAATACGGCTGAAACCCGGATTATGAATTTCAGGCGATTTACTGTGAATTGCAGGATTTCCTATCAGTCCGAATATTGCAGTATTTTCGGTTATTTTATCTGCACGGAACAGTTCTTTCATCTTTACTGCATCAAGCATTCCCGGAGCAACTTCTTCAGGGGAACAATACATAAGGGAAGAACCCGTAAGTCTGTACAAAATTCTTGACGGAATTCCATATTCTCCCATTCCCACTATTATCTTTTCTCTGACATTCTTAAAGGTTTCATTCAATCTGAATAGTTTTTCCAAATCGGAAATACTTCTTATTATTACCGAAACTTTTGGAATATCCCCTTCTGAAGAAAGTTCTGTAAAAATATCATTCAGATTCTCCGGAAAGCATTCCGTGTTATGGTAAGATCTGATGATTTTGAGTTTGCGTTCTCTCAAAGACCTGATAAATTCTAAATCTTTGAAATCTTTTTCTATATCTACAAATAAAAAATCTCCGGCTGAAATTTCTTTCAAAAGATTGATTCGAACATTTTCCTCAAGTAAAGACTTTCCTCCGTCACACTTTCTCCTGAAACATAAAATTACAGGTTTCTCTACAGTTGAAGGGAACCTCAAAGCCTTCTCTGCTTCAGAAGGTACTGACAGATCAAGACAATCAAGTCTTAACTCGAATACATCTGCATACATTGTGTATCTTCTGACAAGTTTTTCATTATCGAGCATTGAATTACCGTTAAGTGTAAGACAAATCAACCTGTTTTCCCGCCTTGACTTGGGTATCTTATCATTGATACTGTGTAAAAGCAAACAAGGTAATCTATGGGCATTCTTCAGGTTCAGAACATAAATCTCTCTTTTGGAGACAGAACTCTTCTTTCCGATGTCTCATTTACACTTGGAGAACATGCACGTGCAGCTCTTGCCGGAGGAAACGGTGAAGGCAAATCAACCCTTATGAAAATCATTGCAGGTCTTACATCAAAGGATGGCGGAACAATCACCGGAACCAAAAACATGAGAATTTCATACCTGCCGCAGAGTGATATAGTATTCCGTGAGAATACAGTCTACGAAGAAATTGAAAAAGCATTCTCAAGATTTGAAGAAAACCTGAACAGACAGCATGAAATTGAAAACATTCTCTCTTCTTCTATGAATGACAGCCTTCTGCATGAATTGAACAATCTTCAGGAAGTGCTTCTGGAAAGCCCATACTACAACAGAAAGGCTCTGATATTTGACATAGCAAAAGGACTGGGCTTTTCTCCTTCAGATCTCAATCGCCGATGCAGTCAATTCTCAGGGGGTTTTCAAATGAGAATTGCCCTTGCAAAAGTTCTTGCAGAAGATCCTGATCTGATGATGCTTGATGAACCTACAAACTATCTAGATATCGAGGCCCGGACATGGCTGAAAGATTATCTGAAAAAGTATGAAGGCTCTCTTTTTATAGTCTGTCATGATAAAGGTTTCATGGATGATACTGTCAACGAAGTATATGAACTGTTCAATTCAAAACTTACCAGATACAGCGGAAATTACACCTTCTATGAAAATCAGAGAAGGATGGAAATCCAAAACCTTGAAAATGCATTCAAAAAGCAACAGGAAGAAATAGAAAAGACAGAACAGTTCATAGAAAGGTTCAGATACAAGGCTACAAAGGCAAAACAGGTTCAGAGCCGCATCAAGCAACTTGATAAAATGGATAGTATTGTAATTCCGTCACACCTTAAGTCCTTACGCTTTTCTTTTCCCCAGCCTCCTCACAGTCCCAACGACATGGTTGTAATTGAACATCTTTACAAAACATACAACGGAAACACCGATAGACCTGTCAAAGTGTTTGAAGACTTTTCCATGATTGTGAATAAAGGGCAGAAAGTTGCTGTTACGGGACATAACGGAATAGGAAAAAGTACTCTTCTCAGAATTATTGCACAACAGGATTCTGACTATACAGGAGAAGCAAGACTGGGAAGCAGTGTCAAAACTGGATATTATGCTCAGGATACCGCAGACTCGCTTAATATGAACAACACGGTTCTTGAAGAGGTTCTGCCATTTGGAAATGAAGCTCATATCAGAAATGCATTGGGATCTTTTCTGTTTTCAGGAGATGATGTCTACAAGAAAATAAGTATTCTTTCCGGAGGAGAAAGATCCAGACTCGCCCTTTTGAAAATACTCCTTCAGCCTGCCTGTCTGTTGATTCTTGATGAACCTACAAACCATCTTGATATCAATGCAAAAGACATGCTTTTGAATGCTCTCAAAGAATACACAGGTACTATCGTTTTCGTAAGCCATGATGCCTACTTCATAAAAGGACTTGCAGACAGAGTTCTGTATCTTTCAGAAGACAAACCGGAGTTTTTCAACGGCGACTATGACTACTTTGAATGGAAAATGAGCCAAAGACTCGGATTGGATGAGAACCTGAAAAAAACGGAATCCAAAACAGAATCCAAAACAGAAATGTCAAAAACTTCTTCAAAAGAAGACAGGATGGAAGAAAACAGAAAGCGGAATCAGCTCAACAAACAGAAAAAAGAAATGGAAAGTCTTCTTTTGAAAATTGAAGAACTGGAAAAAAGAATTTCAGAAAGCAAGGCTCAGATGAATCTTCCGGAGAACTATTCAGATTCTGAAAAAGCAATAACCCTGTCACGGGAAATAGAAAATCTTGAAAAGGAAAAAGCCGAATGTGAAGAAGAATGGCTTTTGAAATCTGACTCTTATTCTTTTTCTGAAAAATGATTATATTTTCAGTATGAAGAAATTATTTTTAATCCTTTCAATTGTATTAATCGTTTTCTGCTCCTGCACAAAATATATTGCTGCAGATAAGCAGGAAGAACCCAGAATTTCCGTTTCAGGAAGCGGAGAAGTAATTCTTTCCCCGGATACAGCCTCTTTTAACGTTCAGATTTCCGAAACAGCTGATACTACAAAACAGGCTCAGAATGCCGTTAACGAGAAAATTACCATAATTATCGGCAAACTCAAGGAAAACGGAGTTGATAAAGACAAACTTACAACTCTTTCCCTTAACATCAACACTGTCTATCACTGGGATGAAAACAACAAACAAGTTAGAGACGGAGAAAAGGTTTCACAGAGCCTGAGAATCTATCTTGACGACATTTCATTATTCTCTACTGTTATTGATGAAATCGGTCAAATCTCCGGAATAACAATTTCAAACGTAAGTTTTGATGTTGCAAACAAACAGGATGCTCTTGAAAAAGCAAGAAAACTTGCATTTGAAGATGCAAAGTATAAAGCACTTACATACTGTGAAATGTCCGGTCTTAAACTTTCAAAACCTCTTTCAATTTCAGAATACAGTTCAACAAGAAGTCCTAGGGTGTCAAATATGAAACTTGCGGCCACAGCAGATATGGAAACAGCATACGGCTACAGTTATTCAACTGAACTTCCTTCAGGGGACTATTCTGTTTATGTTAATGTAGATTGTGTTTTCGAGGCTAAATAAGATCCAATACGCCGAAAAAGTCTGCTGAATTACGCAGCAGAGGCACATCTGTTTCAAGCGGTGTGAGATTATCACCTGTGATTGCCACAACTCTTTTGATGCCGGCATCATAGGCACTTCTCAGACCGCTTTTTGTATCTTCAAACGCTATACAGTTTTCTGCATTTGCCCCAAGTGATTCAACCGCATATCTGAAAATGGCAGGATTGGGCTTACTTGGAAAGCTTCCGTTTGTGCAGATAATGTTTTTTTCCTCAAACAGTTCATCTATCGGAAGCATTGCTCTGAATTCTTTCATGAATTCCGTAGTTGCAGAAGTACAGATTGCAACAACAATTCCTTTTTCCTTTGCCTTTGAAACAAGTTCTTCAAGACCCCCAGTAAGAGAAAGAGGACGGGATTCCCTGCAAACATCAAGATAATTGCAATTCTGGACAGCCAGATATTCCATAAGCTTTTCTTTTGGAAGATTCTGACTCTTAAAAAGTTCTTCAACCGTATTGAATCCGGTTCTGCCGTTGAGATTAAGATATTCTTCCATTGTATAATCACGGCCGAACCAGGAATTGACACTTCTGTTCCATGCCCTGTAATTAATCAATGTATCTTTGAAACAGGTTCCGTTGAAATCAAAAATAAGATGAGTGGTTTTCATCAGTCTGTTGTGTAATTGTCAAAATAACCCTGAATAAGGATAACCGGTGTTCCCTTGTCTCCGCTTCCGCTTGTCAAATCAGAAAGAGAACCCAACAAGTCAGTAAGCTGACGCGGAGTAGTCCCTTCACTGGCCATTTGACCTTTGAGGTTTCCGTCCTTTTCCCTGATACTTGCCTTGATTGCATCCTTAAGTTCAGCTCCCTTGAGAGAACTGTACTGATTATCGGCCAGATACTTAAGTTTGAGCTCATTCGGAGTTCCGCAAAGTCCGCAAGTATGGAAAGGAGAAACTACAGGGTCTGCAAGTTCCCAGATTTTTCCGACAGGGTCTTTGAAAGCACCGTCTCCGTAAACCATGACTTCAACCGTCTTTCCGGTTTTTTCCTTCATGCGTTTCTGAATATCTTCAACAAGAGTCTGCCCTTCTCTTGGGAAAAGCTTGACTGTATCTTCTGTTGCCTTGTTGGAACCAAGAAGACCGTATTTCTCGTTATATCCGCTACCGTTGACAGGTGCATTGAGAATATCATCCATTCCCAGGACAACTTTTGCTCCGGCTTTTTTGAGAACATCCTTTGTCCTGAATCTTGTATGGATGTCACAGGCTATTACCTTGTCTGTATATTTGAGAATAGCCTGAGGCTGATTTGCAAAGATTATTTCACACTCTGCACCGCATTCTTTCACAAGAGAAGAATAGTATTCAACATAATCGACTCCTGTAAACTGATGCTTATAAACACCGAATACACTGCGGTATTTTTCAAGAGAAAGAACATCACTGTAAGGATTCAGTCCGCTTTCATAGAGTTTATCCAAATCTACTATTGCATTTCCGACTTCATCACTTGGCCAGCTGAGCATAAGAACAACTTTCTTTACTCCCATTGCAATACCGCGCAAGCAGATTGCAAAACGGTTACGGGAAAGAATAGGGAAAAGAACACCTACTGTATCTCCTCCGGTTTTTTCTTTTACATCAGAAGCAATATCTGAAACTGAAGCATAATTGCCCTGGCTTCTTGCAACAACAGATTCGGTAATGGCAATTACATCTTTGTCATTAAATGTAAGTTTCCCGTATTCTGCTGCGCCGATAACACTGTCAACAACTATCTGTGCAAGGTCATCACCTTTCTTGATAACCGGGCATCTGACTCCGTATGAAGCGGTTCCTATCATTCTTTCCATTTTTTCTTTCCTCCGGATTATTTTTCCGTTTCCATTTCACAGATATCCGGAAGAGTTCTTCCGCCCTCTGCATAATCTAGTCCGTAACCTACAACCCAAACATCCGGAATATCAAATCCCAGATAATCTATTGAAACCGGGAATTCCATTTTGTTGGGCTTACGTGCGAGTACTATTGTTTTAACGCTTTTTGTATATCTGGATTTGAAGTTTTTGATAATGTAATCAAGAGTATGTCCGCTGTCCAGTATGTCCTCAACTATCAGAACATCTCTGTCTTCCTGATTTTCACGGCAATCCATGATTATTCTTACATTACCGCTTCTCTTATCCGAATGGCCGTAGCTTGATACAGCCATGAAATCCACAACATGGGGAATGGTGAGATGTCTGCAAAGATCTGCCAGAAAAATAAATGAACCTTTGAGAATTCCTACAAGAATCAACGGCTCCTTGATATCTTTGTAATCATTGTTTATCTGAGCTGCGAGTTCTTCAATTCTTTTTTCAATCTGCTTTCTGTCAACTATAACGCTTTTGATTTTCATTAAGCACACCTCTATCCTATTGTTTTCCGAATGTATGTTAATTTTGTCATTTTTTACAATTATTGTCATTACGGTTCGGTAAAATATGATAAAATCGTTGTCATGCAGAAGTTTGATTTTACTACCGTATTAGACAGAAAAGGTCATGACGCATTGGCCTATGATAATATTCCGGAATCATTTAAAAATGTTGAAATTCCGTCCGGCACAGATATCATTCCCATGTGGGTGGCAGACATGAGTTTCAAATGCTGTCCTGCAGTGTTGGATGCTGTAGAAAACCGTCTGAAAATGCCGAATTTCGGTTATTTCAATCTTTCAGATACTTATTATGAAAGCATCATCTCATGGCACAATAAATACAAAAACGGACTTGGAATTACCAAAGAAGAACTGGGATATGAAAACGGTGTTTTGGGAGGAGTGGCAACGGCAATATGCGCATTTACCAAACCCGGTGAAAGCGTTTTGGTTCACAGTCCCACTTACTGCGGTTTTATCAGTGTTTTCAAAGATACAGGCAGGAACATCATCGCAAGTCCTCTGTATATGGACAAAGACAATATCTGGCGTATGGACTACGAAGACATGGACAGGAAAATCAGAGAAAACAATATAAGTCTGGCAATATTCTGTTCACCTCACAATCCTACAGGCAGAGTTTGGGAAAAAACTGAGATTGAAAAAGCCATGGGAGTATACAGAAAAAACAACTGTACGGTTATCTCAGATGAAATCTGGTCAGACATAATCATGCCAGGATATAAACACATTCCCACCCAAAATATAAGTGAAGATGCCAGAAACCGGACGATTGCATTTTATGCACCCAGCAAAACTTTTTCCATTGCAGGTCTTATAGGTTCCTATCATGTTGTTTTCAATAAAGATCTGAAAAACAAACTTGAGGGAAAATCAAGAATGACACATTACAATGACTGCAATGTATTGTCTATGCACGCACTTACCGGTGCTTATTCGGATGAAGGCAGACAGTGGACAGATCAAATGATAGAAACCGTGAACAAAAACATTGAATTTGCTATCGGATGGTTCAGCAAACACACCCCGGAAATCAAGGTTATGAGAAGTCAGGGAACTTATATGCTGTTCGTTCTTTTGGAACCTTGGTGTAAAGCCCATAATATCAGCGTCCGGGAAATACAGGAAAGAGCAATAAAAGAAGGTGTAATATGGCAGAGCGGTTCAGATTTCTTTGTTCCCGAAGCAGTGCGTATGAATCTGGCTCTTCCATTCTCTCAGCTGGGAAAAGCATTCAGCCGTCTTGAGAATGTTTTTACTTTTTAAGCATTCTCACAGATAACATCAGAATGTGTATTCAACACCTGCAATAGTCTTGAATTCGAAAGCGCTTTTGGATTTTTCCGTAAATGAAAGAACTCCTTCAAACTGAACACTGGCAGAAACATTGTCGTAAAGGTGCTGTACAATTCCGAGATCAAATTTCATGGCAGGAGCAATAACAGTATCTCCACCTATTACAAAATGAGCATTTCCTCCGAAACCTGCATTTAAATTCAAATTCCATTTTGATGTATCCAGAAGATTAACGCCTCCGTTTACAAAGGCTGCAATACTGAATGTATCAAAATGATTTGCACCGGCGTAGAAATAGTTTGAAATCTGTGCATCTGCACCCAGATTCCATACAACAGGAGAAGAATCATGAATACGTGAAAATGCTGCCTTTGCTCCGAATCCGTAGACACTGGATTTATCTTCCTCATCTGCAAGATTCTTTGATGCCTGAATTGAAAACGGTGAAAGATAGAAACCGTAAACAGTTCTTGTTGCAAATACAGATGATGCAACAATAAGCAAAATCAACACACAAACAATCTTCTTCATAACGTATCCTCTTTACTTCTCTGAAATATATTCAAATCTTTTATAGGTTTTTCCGTCTCTTTCCACTGTTTCACAAAACATTTTTGCAGGACGGACCCAAACTGAAAAATCTCCGTACAGCTTCTTGTATACTACCATCAACTCTTCAGTCTCACTATGCTTTGCAGTAAACAGAACCTGATACTCATTCCCCTTAAAATGTTTGTATCTTCCCGGCTTGATTTCCTGCATCAGACATATCTCCCGGCAATTTCCGTGAATACACGGGCACGGTTTTCCAGTTCTTCCCAATTACCTTCTTTTATCAGAGCTTTGTCCGTAAGACGGCCTGAAATTCCTGCACCTTTGATACCCAGTTTCAGAACAGATTCAAAATTTTCCTCTGTAATTCCTCCGTTGACAAAGATAGGAATATGACTTAACGGAGTAATGATGTCCTTGATATAACTCAAACCAAGAGAAACAGAAGGAAAAAGCTTCACTATATCTGCACCTGCATTGTAAGCGTTCATAATTTCAGTAGGAGTTACTGCTCCCGGCATAGAAAGCAATCCCAACTCCTTTGTCTTGGAAATTATCTTACTATCGGAATTGGGAGACACTATAAACGAAGCCCCTGCCTTATAAGCACATTCAAGCTGTTCGGCAGTCAAAACCGTTCCGGCTCCGACGCATGGCATTATTTTCCCGATAGTCTCTATTGCACAGGCTGTCTTTTTCAGACAATCAGGATCCTTCTGATCAAAAGTAACTTCCATAAGTCTGATTCCGCCGGCATGAAGAGCCTTGGCAAGATTCTCCAGCTCCTGAGAATAAATTCCACGGGCAATTGCTACTATTTTGTTATTGATAACAAAGTCTGTCTTATTCATTAATCCTTATATTAATAATGAGGCTTCTTTTCTACAAGGGAAATCGATTATACTTTTGTCATGGCCTGCAGATTTTTACCTATGAACAAAGCAGAAATGGCTCAATACGGATGGAACAGTCTTGATATCCTTTTCATCAGCGCCGATGCATATGTTGACCACCCGTCGTTTGCAGGACCTCTTCTTGCCCGTCTTCTTGAAAGCAAGGGGTACAAAGTAGGCATTATTGCCCAGCCCGATTGGAAAAATCCCGATTCTCTGAAAGTCATGGGGACACCAAGACTGTGCTGCATGATTTCCGGTGGCAATATAGACAGTATGGTTGCCCATTATACAAGTTCAAAAAAACCCCGTTCAGAAGACAGATATTCTCCCGGAGGTAAAACAGGATTCAGGCCTGACAGACCTACGGTTGCTTATACCAACCTATGCAGACAGGCATTCGGGAAAATTCCGGTAATCATAGGCGGAATTGAAGCATCATTAAGAAGATTTGCCCACTATGACTTTTGGCAGGACATTGTCAGAAAAAGTATTCTTTTGGACTCAAAAGCTGATTTGCTTGTTTATGGGATGGGAGAACTTCAGATTCTTGAAATTGCCTCGCGGCTGAATAACGGAGAAGATGTTTCATCACTTACCGACATTCCGGGAACAGTTTATTCAATAGCAGAGAAAAACCGTTCATCTCTTTCAGATAATATAATGGAGATTCCTTCTTTTGAAATGGTATCCGAAAGAGATAAAGTATCTAACATTCCCACGGAAAACGGCAAAAAACAGTATGCACTTGCTTTCAATATTGCAATGCAGCACCGCAATCCGTTTGAAAATGTAAAAATCATTCAGAGCTGCAACGGCAGAATTGTTGTTCAGAATCCGCCTGCACGTCCTCTGACTCAACAGGAATTCGACTCATTGTATGAACTGCCGTTTCAAAGGCTGTGGCATCCTAAGTATAACAACATGGGAGGCGTTCCTGCGCTAAGTGAAGTTCAATTTTCAATAACATCAAACAGGGGATGCTTCGGTTCCTGCAGTTTCTGTGCAATCACAAACCATCAGGGAAGAATAATTCAAACCAGAAGTACACAATCTCTGGTATCCGAAGCAAAAATCCTTGCCTCCCATAAAGACTTCAAAGGTTATATTCATGACCTCGGAGGACCTACTGCCAATTTTCAGTGTCCGTCATGCAGTAAACAGCTTTCATCAGGTCCGTGTTCTTCAAAAGAATGTATGTTCCCCACTCCATGCCCCAACGTAAAGGACTCACACCTTGAATATCTGGAAAAACTCAAGGCCGTTGCAGTGGTAAAAGGCGTGAAAAAAGTTTTTATAAGAAGCGGAATCAGATTTGATTATCTGATGTTATGTTCAGATGAAAAAATAAGAAGAATATTCATAAAGGAACTTGTTGCAAATCATGTAAGTGGTCAACTGAAAGTTGCTCCTGAGCATATAAGTGACAATGTTCTCAAATACATGGGGAAAAGCCCTGTATCTGTTTATGACGATTTTAAGAAACTGTATAAAGATGAAAACAAAGCTCAGCAGAAAAAACAGTATATCATCCCGTATTTTATTGCAGCCCACCCAGGAAGTACGCTTGAAGATGCAATAGAACTTGCCCTTTATATGAAGAAGAACGGTTTTGTTCCCGACCAGGTACAGGAGTTCTATCCAACACCTTATACAGTATCAACTTGCATGTATTACACCGGCATAGACCCAAGACCATCGGAAGGCTTCAAAAAAGTCTATGTTCCAAAAGGCCGTGATGCAAATCTGCAGAGAGCCCTGCTTCAGTTCAATAAAAAAGAAAACAGGACTTCCGTAATAGAAGCCCTGTCAAAAGCAAACAGGAAAGATCTCATCCCTGTTCTACTGGGATGATTTTCAATTAAAAACTATCCATAGAAAATTCATCAGAAATTACTTCATTTGATACATTCGTATCTGCTGTTGTTGCCAGAGATACAAATTCTGTCATCCATACTTCCTGAGGAAGACCGGCAAAATAAGCAGGAAGGTTAATCACAATACCGTCCATTGAATACGGAAGCTTAAAGACTTCAGAGTATTCATCTGCGGTCATACTGCCTTTTCTTGCAAGAATTTCAAAATCAGACTTGCATTTCTGACCCATAACATTTACAAAGCCTCTCTCTCTGGGATAGAGGAACTGTTCATCCTGCCCTTTGATTTCAATGCAGACTTCCTGAAAAGCCTTGTATGTCTGTCCGTTATACTCAATGTCCTTATTATCAAAATAAACGGTGTGACCTCTTCCGATTACAATCATCAATGCTGCAATGGCAATAAGAAAAGCAATAGCACCGGCTCTGAACCAAAAACTGCGGCTTAACTTCATTTTGATTCCTCCTCAAGTTTCTGAGCTGCTGCAAGTTCCTTTCCTGCAAGACTCTGTGTTCTTCTCTTCTTTGCTTCATACATTGTGAGAGCAACTGTGATAACACCGTAAGATACGAATACTCTGAAGTACTCACCTATCATTGAGTCACCTGTAATCTTTGCACCCGTGGAAGGAGCAACAATAAACATAAGGTGAAACAACGTAACACCCAAAAAAACGTTTCCGATTGAAGCATGGTCAACTGATGCACCTCCGACAAGAAGTGCTGCAATACAGAACATACCTATCTGTGAATGTGCTGTGTATGTTGTAAGGCTTCCTATGTTCTGAAGGTAGATAATCATTCCAAAGCCTGCAAGAACAGTTGACATGATAATTGAAATGATTCTTGTTTTTTCAACTGCAATACCTGCAGCACGTGCTACTTCCATATCCTGACCTACGGCTCTCATGTCCTGTCCAAGCTTTGTTTTCTTAAACCAGACAATGAACATACACATACCGGCTATAATCATGAATGTAAATACAGGAATCTTGACAGTACCTATTCTTATTGCAATAAGGTTATCAAAGAACTGTCTGAGCTTGATAAGGTCAACAGTAACTCTGATACCGTATCCTCTTGGAAGAAGAATATCATTATGGATAATAGGAATAATCGAACCCATGCAGAAAAGAACAATCAGCTGATAAATACCGTTGATAAAGTAGTTCATGATGTAACCTGTAATCATTTCCCTTCCCTTGGCCTTGTTCATGATTGAACCGCAGACCCAACCCAAAAGAACAGAAATAGGGATGGAAATAATCATAGCAAGAATGATTCCCGGAATTCCCACTATTCTCCAGTCGGCTGCAAAAATCAAACCGATTTCGCCTGCCATGGCACCCAAAGTCATACCGAAATTAAGTCCCATACCTGCCATAATGGGAATGAGCAGAGAAAGAATAAGGAAGCTGTTTCTTGCAATTCTGGTTACTATCTCCGAAAGAAGATAACTGAAACTGAAACCTGAAACAGGAATACATACAGCACAGATGACGACAAACATCAAAGGTACAAGGTTGTTTGAAATGAATATCAGAATTCTGGAGTCTTTTTTATCTTTCATCTTGTTGCCTCCGATTTTCTTGTAAGAGCATACAGAATCATACCGTTGGAAGCGATAACTCTGATGACCTCACTGATATCAAGACCTTCACCTGTGATAATAATCATCAAATTGTTTATGACAGTAGGTGTCATTGTAACAATACCCTGGAAAAGGAATGTTCCTATAACAACATTGAGGATACTTGCTTTGTTGACACTTGCACCTCCGATGAGGATTGCAGATACTGCAGGAAGTGCCATATTGAACGGAGCCATATAAAGCTGAACCCATCCGAAACCCTGCTCATATACAAGAATACCTATTGCACCGAGCCATGTTGACATAATAACACTAAGTGTTCTGATTTTATCTACATTAATACCTGCAGCTCTGGCAAAAGTAGGATTTGATCCTACTGCAGTCATTGCAGTACCTGTCTTTGTGTGCAGAAATGCCCACATTCCATATGCAAGCAGTGTAAAGAAAAGAATTGCACCGGTAGGGAATGAGAAGTGACCTATCTCAAACTTAAGGAAGTTTGCAAGTGTTCCGTTGAAGAAACCTTCAAGGGAAATCGTTGTTCTCAAGCCCTTTCCTGCATAACCCCATACCATAGTAGGACTGTGATAAGGAAGCAAGAGCCACATCATACACATGAAGGAAACTGCTGAAAATCCTACATATGTTGCTATCATCATTTCTCCGCCCTTGATTTTATTCAACAGCCATCCATAACCCAATCCGAAAACCAAGGCAAACGGTGTGGCAAGAATAATTGCCATAAAGAAACTTGCTGCACCTGTAAAACCAAGTTCAATTGAAAGTGTTGCTCCCAGAAGACCTGCGATTATTCCCAAAGGAAGACCGAAGTTCAATCCGCATCCTGAATGAATCATAGGAACCATAGCAAGAACCATAACTGCATTCCAGCTGAATCTGTTCATTGTATTGGATAACTGTGTAAAGAAGTTTGCACCTACAAACGGAGCCATGATAAACAGAGTGAGAAGAAAGCCTGCAATAATGAGTCTTGGAAGTCCGAAAGTCTTTACAACGTCATGAACTCTGTCTGAAAAAGTTTTATTTGTTAAATCTGACATACGCTCTCCTTATTTGACTCCGCTGATCATCAGCATACCGAATTTCTCACTTGCTTCAGTTGCCGGTAAAATACCTGCGACCTTTCCGCCGGAGACAATCGCAATTCGGTCGCAGATTAATCTGAGTTCTTCAAGTTCTGAAGAAATCATGACAACCGTTGTTCCGCTTTCTTTATTGAACTTCTTAAGTGCATCAAGAACCAGAGACTTGGCACCTACGTCAATACCGCGTGTTGGTTCTGAAACAAACAAAAAATTCGGCTCAAGTGCAAATGCCTTTGCAAGACAGATTTTCTGCTGATTTCCGCCTGACAGCTCCTTTGCAAACTGTTTTGAACTTGTGCATTTTATCTGTAATAAATCTATATATTTCTTTGTAATATCCCTGATAGCTTCTTCATCACGCCATTTAACAGCACCTCCAAGGTACTTTTTCAGGAATTTATTCTGAATCTGCATTGCAGGGAACGCAATATTCCATTCAAGTGTTTCATCCAGAAGAAGACCTACATGTCTCCTGTCTTCAGACACAAAAGCAAGCTTTGAATCAAGACAGTTTCTGGGATTGTTCAAAGGAATATCTTTTCCTTCAAATACAACCCTTCCTCCGGCTTCATAAAGACCCATTACACCGTTTGGAATGCCCAACTTACCCTGTCCTGCAAGTCCTCCGATTCCCAGAATTTCACCTTCAAAAACATCAAGACTTACATTTCTTACTGTTTCACCCGGCATATCAACCCAGAGATTCTTTATAGACATTGCTATTTTCTGTTCTTTATTTGAATCCTTGGGCTGATTCTTTCTGTTCAAATCAACATCACGCCCGACCATCCATTTGGTTATCTGCTCAATGTTCGTATCCTTAGCTTTGACATCTTTGACAATAAGGCCGTCTCTCATAACAAGAACCTTGTCACAGACGGAAAGAATTTCATGAAGTCTGTGAGTGATGAAGATAACTGCAATACCGCTCTTTGCCATAATTCTAATTGATTCAAGCAGAGCCTCTGCCTCCTGTTCAGTGAGAACCGCAGTAGGCTCGTCAAGAATCAGAAGATTCATATTATCTTTGGAAAGCTCACGTGCAATCTCAGTAAATTGCTTGTGACCTACAGGCATACTGGAAATAACCATTTCCTTGTCTATTTTTACGCCAAGTTTATTGATAGACTGAACTGCTTTTTCCTCCATGGCTTTTCTGTCAAGAGTATTCAGTCTTTCACCGAAAACTTCAGAAAGGAAGTTTTTCTTAACAGGTTCTCTGTTAAGCAGAATATTTTCAGTTGCAGTGAAACCGGGAATCAGACTGAATTCCTGATGAACCATTCCTATTCCTGCTTTTAGTGCATCAAAAGGTGAATTGAAGTTCACGACTTTTCCGTCAATTAAAACTTCTCCGCCATAACCACCGGTCTCCCTGATTAAGTCCATACCGAAAAGAATCTTCATAAGAGTACTCTTTCCGGCTCCGTTTTCTCCGACAAGTCCCAACACCTGTCCGGCTTCAAGAGTAAAGTTGATGTCGTTGAGTACTTTGTTTCCGAAGAAACTCTTACTGACATTCTTCATCTCCAACAAAGGAGCTTTTTTATCTACCATAATCTTTCCTTTAATTTGTGTAATTAAGGACAAATTCCCACTGCACTTGCGTACAGCGGGAATTCGCCCTTAATCGTACAAGGTATATTACTTTGTTGTGTAAGCCCAATCAGGTACTGTAGCTTCTGTCGCATGCATGTACTTATCGCCCTGCTTACCCATGATGTATGTATCCTGGTATACGAGGAATACGTTCTGGCTCTTAACACCTGTGTCAGCATTGACATAGCCTGCTCCGTTCCAGTTTGCACCAGGTGAATATACTGCAAGAGCTTTGGCAAGATCAGCCATTGAAAGAAGCTTTGCGTTTCC
The DNA here is from genome assembly GCA_045598675.1 of Sphaerochaetaceae bacterium. Lineage (GTDB taxonomy): Bacteria > Spirochaetota > Spirochaetia > Sphaerochaetales > Sphaerochaetaceae > JAZLEZ01. Next base: position 49,164 of record JAZLMO010000013.1, on the reverse strand, counting down.
GTCAATAACATTCTTTGCATGTTCTGCAAGACCTGCAGATACTGTGTAACCATAGCTGAATGCCCATGTTCCGAACTTACCTGCACCGCCCTGTGCTACGACTGCGTCTTCAACCTTTGCAAGAATCTTCTGGAAATCACCGGCTTCTGCTGTAAGGTCAATGCCGAGAGCTCCAGGATATCCCATGAGAGGGCTAGGAAGGTCAGCTTCAATGAAGTATCCGCCGTATGTAAGGAGCTGCTTGAGAAGAGGCTCTGTATGAGCATCGTTTGTACAGAAGTAAGCTGCCTTCTTTCCATACTTTTCAACCCACTCAGGAACCTTTTCAAGGATGTAAGCCTGAGCACCTGCAACACCGACATCAGTTGTAGGATCCGGAGCTGTTTCAAGAACAAAGCTCATACCGAACTGTTCACATGTCTTTCTCATGATAGCAACACGTCTTGACATTGTTTCGTAGGCCATATGTCTAGGGAAAGAAATATGTACGAATGTATCACAACCGAGGTCGTGAGCTGTCTTGATGATAAGGTATCCACGAGATACGAAGTCATTGTTTGAAACGAGATCAGCAGCTGAACCTATTTCAGGAAGGTCTTCATGAGCTTCACCTGCGAGACAGATGATGTCAGGTCTTCTTTCCTTAATCTGTCTGAAAGCTTCTGTTGTTCCAGGAATTGCCTGGTTTACAATAATAGCCTTCATCTGAGGGTCATCTGAAAGATTGACGATTGTCTGAATTGTTGTTTCCAATTCTTCTGTGAAGTTATCAGGATAAATAGCAAGCTTGACCATGTCTTCGCCGTATTTTGCCTGGAAAGCTTCAGCACCACGTCTGTCCTCTTCTGACTGAGAAACAGAACCGGTTACGATACCGATGTGATAACCGGTTGTTGCTTTAGCATCAGCTTCCTTTTTTGTTTCTGTTGTTGCTTTCTTTGAACAAGAAACAAAGCAGAAAGCAAGAAGGACTACTAACAAAACTGTTAAAGTTTTCTTCATTTTTTTCTCCTTTTCTACATTAATTATAATAAAATAATTAATATTCGAGTTTTTTACGGTTCATTTTTACAATTTTGAAGAAAAATATCAACCCTAAAATATCGATTTAAAATTAAAACTTGACAAATTTCCTTATACAGCAGTAAATTAGGTATAGGTTCATGCGTTGCATGGGGTTACTTTTTTAAAATTTTTTTTGTTAACCGGCGATTCAAAAAAACTTAGATCAAAGGGGCTTTGAGGCTCAGGAAACCTCATCGCAGATTTTTATGCTTATCACATCTGGTTACGTGAAGCGGTTTATCGGGATTACAGGTTATTCTTCCTGTAATGTAGAATTAGTCAAAAATATTCCTCCAAAACCAGATATCAACTGACACCTTAACTCTCAATAAATAATCTTAAAAAAATAACAGAGGTGTCAAAATGTACAATCCATATACAATACGCTTTGAAAAGAAAGAGAATAATAACAGAAAGTTCAGATTTTTAACTCTTCTTCTCCGCTTTTTCAAATAGTAATTCAGAGCTATACTTCCGGTATGGCATTGAAAGGGAATAAAAACATATACAGTCTGCTCATTGTAATTCAAAGCATAATTTTTGCATGTATAGATGTATTCGGTAAAATTGCGTTCAGGTATGTCAGTGTAGAATCTTTTCTGTCATTCAGATTTCTGATAGCCACATCTGTGCTGTTCCTTCTTTACGGCAAAACAACTTTATCTGAGTTGAAAACCGTAAGTCCCGGGCATTATCTGATTCCAGCCTTATGCCTTTCCATCTCAATTATTTTCAGCAATATCGCAATAAGAATCACTGAAGCAACCTCCTATTCTTTTATAAGAAATCTCACGGCTCTGATTGTTCCCATGCTGATGTGTATATTCTTCCATAGAAAGTATACTGTCTTTAACTTGATTCTCCAGTTTTCTCTTGTCATAGGTCTCTATCTTCTCTGTGCAAAAGGAGGTCTTTCCGGGTTCGGTACAGGTGAGTTTTTAGCATTGGGCGCATCAATTCTTGTAGCAATAACTTTGGTCTGGGGTGCAGATTCAGTCAACTATGTTAGCTCAACAACTCTTACAACTGTACAAATGTTTTCAGGTTTTGTACTTATAAGCATTTACGGAATGATCAACGGCTCTCTCTTGCACTCTTCCTATTCAAATTTTGCCTTACTGAAGGTAATACTTATCCTGTTATTTAATTCCTTAATCGGAACAGTAGTAGGATACCTTATTCAGAACATTGCCCTTAAACATATTTCTTCAAAAGTTGTCGGAATAGTTCAATCGGCCTACCCTGTTGCAACTTTTGCAATAGCTCATTTCTTATTAGGTGAGAATCTCAACATGACAGGTCTGATCGGCGCTTTTATTGTAGTAGGATGTGTTGTAGTTCAGAGTATCAGAGATTGATTATTTTACTTTAGGCGGAATTTCAATCTTTACTTTTTTAAGTTTTTCAATAAGCTTTTCAGGCTCATTTTCAAAACAAAGAGAGTTGAATACTGATTCTTTTGTAAACTCCGTACCTACTGAATGTTTAAGGAAATCTTTAAGACTGTCATAAAAGCCATTTACATTCAGAAATCCACATGGTTTGTTATGCAGTCTGAGCTGCAACCATGCCATCTGCTCCAGAATTTCCTCAAATGTTCCGATACCGCCGGGCAATGCAATGAAAGCGTCTGCTCTTTCACTCATTATGCTTTTTCTTCTGTGCATGTCATCAGTAACTATAAGCTCACTTTCATACTTTCCGGTCTCTACAGACGGAATGTCATTTAAAAACTTGGGAATAACTCCTACAACATATCCGCCGTTATCAGAACAGCCTTTTGCAACCTGTCCCATGATTCCTCGTGATCCGGCTCCGTAAACCAATGTAATATCATGTTCAGCCATGATTTTTCCGAGTTCGTATGCTTTTTTTGCATATTCAGGATTATTTCCTAAGGAAGAGCCGCAGAAAACGGCAATACTTTCAATCTTGTTCATACTTTATTGTCCAGCGCTTCCAAAAGTTTTTCAACTGTTTTCAGAGGCAATCCTATGACTGTATTTATGTCCCCTTTAACTTTTTCTATAAAATCAACTGCTTTTCCGAAAAGGTGGTAACTCCCTGCAGCGCCTTTCCATTCATTACTTCTTATGTACTTTTCAATGTTTTCACAGCTGATATGTGCAAATGTAACATCTGTACAGTCATATCCATGGTATACATTTCCTTTATAGTACAGACAATATCCAGAATAGACCTGGTGTGTTTTTCCTTCCAGACTTAGAATCTGGTTCCTTGCTTCTTCACTGCTGTGTGCCTTGCCTATCAGTTTTCCTTCAAAATAAAGGAGGGTGTCACATGCAATTGCAGTACAATCAGCTTTAAAATCGGGACTTTTCATGAATGCTGCAAGTTTCTGTACAGACAGACTTTCAACTACCTTTCCCGGATGCGTTTCTTCAGTTTTTTCATCACAGTATTGAGGACAAGCATGGACAGTAAGGTTCTGTTTTTTCAGAAGATCAAGTCTTGCAGGAGATTGTGAGGCTAAAAAAATTTCAGATATATGATCGCTTAATGACATTTCAATATTTTCTCTGCTTTCAGTACGGCGGCTATTGTTTTGCCGTCTCCTATTTTTCCGTCCATAATGTCTTTTACAAGGTTTTCAAGAGTCTCTTCTTCCACATTGAGGAATTCATCTTCATCCAGATTTCTTTCACCTTTTGTAAGTCCTTTTGCCATATAAAGGTATATACACTCTGTTGTATAAGCTACTGACGGATAGAATTTTCCTATTTCTGTCCATTCCGTTGCGCTGTAGCCGGTTTCTTCCATGAGTTCACGTTTTGCGGCTTCCAGATGATCTTCATCAATGCTGTCCAGTTTTCCTGCAGGTATTTCCGTTACTACTCTGTTCAACGGATATCTGAACTGCTTTTCAACTACTATTTTTCCGTCTTCCGTAACAGGGACTATTGCTACAGCTCCATTGTGTTTAATGTATTCTCTGAATCCCGGTTTCCCGTTTGGAAGCATTACTTCGTCCTTAAATACATGCAGTAGATTACCTTCATAAACTTTTTCTGATGAAACATATTTCTCCGTTAAATCCATATCACTAACCTCGGTTGTATATTACTTATACATTGAATAATTGTCACTATTATGTTACTTTTGCATTGCCTGCGGCTGTGGTGGAATTGGCAGACACGCCAGACTTAGGATCTGGTTCTTACGAGTGGGAGTTCAAGTCTCCCCAGCCGCATATTTGAAGTCATGTTTTGATACAATATCAAATCTGACTTTTTTGTTTTCTAACTCCTTATAAATCCACAAGAAGGATAAAATCATAGTCACATTCAGAGGTGGGTATGAGGTATAGTGAACATAATTGAATACGGAATACGGAATATTTACATCCTTCGCCCCCAATTATAATGTTTTCAAAAGAGGATTTGCCTTATGAAGAAAACATTAACATTTTTGATGCTGTTGCTTGTAATAAGTACTTGCGTTTTTGCAAGTCATAGAGTAACAGCTACATTTGATCCGTTTGCATTCCAGCATTTTGTTCAGAATGCTGAAACAAAGAATGTAGTGAATTCCAAGTATGGTATCGGTGGAGGAGTCGGTTACAACTGGGAATTCGGAAAAGGCTTAATGCTTGGTGCAGATATCAAAGCAGATACTTACTTTATTGAAGATCAGAAGAACTTCACAGATATCTCATTCCTGGCAAAAGCAGGCTATTCTTGCAAAATGTCTGGAATCCTCAGTCTTTTTGCAAACATGAAGCTTGGATTGGACTTGCAGGCACATAATGAAAATACAAGTGCAGTACTTGAGTTCGGACCGGAACTTGGAGCAAGTTTCAAAATCAATGAACATTTTGATTTGTTTACATCTTGTGAATTCCTTTTTGGATTCCCTAAAACAGAAGATGTTAATTACAGAGAGTTCAGAGTCACACCTACAATAGGTGCAGGATACACATTCTGATAAAGGAGGATAGAGAATATGAAAAAAGTTTTAACAATTACGTTATTAGTCCTTCTTACAGTTGGATTGTTTATTGCATGTAATGCAGATGCTGTGGGAAGTGCATTTAACAATGTACCGAAAGGCTTCGTTGATTTGGGCATAAAAGACAAGAAGGGCAAAACAATCTATTGGGCAGAGTGCAACCTTGGCGCAACAAAGCCGGAAGAAGCCGGTTATTATTATTTCTGGGCAGGTACTACCGGATATAAACGTAATACTTCAGATACCAATTGGGTTAATGCAAAAACAGAAGCTGAACTTAATGGAGGCTTCGATAAGGTAAATGCACCATATTATGAAAGCTCCAAATATACGAAATATAACACATCGGATAAAAAGACAGTTCTTGATTCTGGAAATGATGCTGCAACTGCAGTAAATCCAAGCTGGCGTACCCCAACGAGGGATGAATTCATAGAACTTGTGAAAAACTGTGTATGGGTTTGGACTGACAATTACAATGGTGTCAAAGGTTTTATCGTATATAAGGCAAAGAACGATGGAGACAAGGCTAAAGTCTGTATAGGAAGTAACACATGGAAACATTATGATGAGTTAAACTCAGATGGTATAACATTCACTACAACAGATACTGATTTACCGTCCTCTGTATACGACCCCAACGATACCCATATATTCTTACCAGTTACGGGCTACGGAGGAGATAACGACCTGAAAGATGAAAGTAATTTTGACTATTGGTCAAGTAGTCGCAAAGCCGACGATGGATACTATGCCTATGCATACGTCCTACAGTGGAACAGTTCAGAAGAAAAATTGAAATTGCCGTACTTCAATCGTGAATTAGGCTTCGCCATTCGCCCTATTATTGTCAAATAACAGAACAATCGCATAACAATATTTGAGATAGTGGCAGGCATCAGTGATGTCTGCCGCTTTGCAAAACTTCCACACATTGAATCTTGTTTTCTTATTTTGTAAAATAAAATCCTATGGAAGACAAAAGCATTAAAGCAGTCCAACAAATTTCAACAGATGATATTAAAAACCGCATTTACACAATCCGTGGCATTCAGGTCATGTTGGATAGAGATATAGCTCAACTTTACGGTGTAGAAACAAGGCGTGTTAATGAACAGGTAAAAAGAAATATTGAGCGTTTTCCATCTGAATTTATGTTTCAACTTAATGAGACTGAATTTAAAGATTGGAAGTCGCATTTTGCGATGTCCAATTCTGATAAGATGGGGTTGCGTCGTACTCCATATGTCTTTACAGAGCAAGGTGTTGCTATGCTGGCAACTGTATTGAAAAGCGATACTGCAATTCAAGTAAGTATTCAAATAATGAAGGCATTTGTTTCTATGCGCCATTTTATCTCTGACAACGCAAATATGCTTCAGCGGTTAAGAGATATAGATTTGAAGCTTCTTGAACATGACAATAATTTTAAGGAAATATTCAAGCAACTTCAAAATCCAAAAGAAGCCAAGGCAGTATTATTCTTCAAAGGTCAGATGTGGGATGCCACAAGCCTTATAGAAGATATTATTGGAAAAGCTAAGAAATCCATCAATCTTATTGACGGTTATGTGGATAAAAAGAATCTGGATTTGTTCTCAAGGAAACGAAAGAACGTAACTGTTGATCTTTATACTTCAAAAACCGGAAACAAGCTTACCCAGAAAGAAGTAAGTGATTTCAACAATCAATACGGCGGACTTACAATTAAATACACAAACGAGTTTCATGACAGATTCATAATACTTGATGAGAAAGAACTGTATCATTGCGGGGCATCAATAAAAGATGCAGGAAAGAAAGCTTTTGAATTGAGCATTATTGAAGATGACAAACAACTTCAGGAAATACTCAAGAGGCTTGTATAATACCAACGTCTCCGTTAACAAAAGCAATACCCAGTAACATCAGACAATATGACAGCAAAAACCTTTATTCTATCCCTTTAAATGCAGTTTTCGTACCCATAATTTGTACTCTTATTTGTACCTTAATTTGTACCTTTTCATATTTTGATACTGGATTTTCTTGTACCGCAAAAACCATGGAGGTTCATATCGGTGCTCTGTCATTGTTAGTGGTCTTTTTTGATACAATTTCAAAAAGGACCATTTTTGTTCTAATTTATTATTTAACAACGGTTTATCAAGACATTAAGTTCGAGCACCCAACCTAAAAATAAGCCCGTCTAGCATTTTTAATACAAAGACAACCTGAATTAAAGAAATCAAATCGTGTAAAACTCTATCTTAATCGTGTAAAGCGTGTAGCCATTATTTAGAGGTTCTGTTTTGAGCCCTCATTGACATTACAATCCATACCAAAGCGGTATCAGAATCCGGGGAATTTCAAAAAGCTGAGGAATAAATTAGTTCCACAAACAGCCATTATCAAGGAATATTTGCTGTTACAGGGTCAGAGTTTGTGTCAGTCAATCTTGTGCAAGGAAGAACTCAAGTTTGGAATGATTTTTGTATAGTCAAATCCCGCGGTTACCACTGAAAGTTCTTCTTCTGTGAGCTCTGAGAGCTTGTTATTTAAGGATATTATTTCCTTTTTGATTGAATTTAATCTGTCCACTTAAAGGGATGGGGAATTCCCCGTGGCTTGCCACGCAGAAGCCCGAGGATTAGTATAATCCGAGGGGGACTCGGATGAGCGATAGCACTTACGTACATAAGTCACATAATGTGTCAGTGTTGTTGTACCATATAGTAACACCGACGAAATACCGTCGCTTGGCAATAAGTGAAGCAGTTGAAGGAAGTTTAAAGCAAATATGCGAAGGTATAGAATTGAGGTGGGACTGGATAAAGTTTTTGGAAGTAGGAGCAGATGATGACCATGTACATTATTTGGTACAAAGTACACCCAAGCATAGTCCCACCGAAATTGTGAGTCTAATAAAGAGTGTGACAGCGAAACGCATATTTGCGGAACACCCTGAGGTTAAGAAAATGTTATGGGGCGGGGAGTTTTGGAGCGACGGATATTTCGTATCGACAGTTGGAAAGTTTACAAGTGAGAAAGTGATAGCAGAGTATGTTAAAAATCAAGGAAACGAGAAGAACTACAAACAACTATATTTGAACTTTCCAACGGAGATACCGAGTCCTTAAGGGAAATACCCCGTGGGCTCTGCCCCGGGGAAGTTTATTTCTTCTTTTGTTTTCATGTGTTTTAGTCTCCGTGATTTCTTAAATAATCCTTTCAATTATTTCAGTAGATTCAGTACTCCTTGACTTAGTTGATTTGCCTGCGCCTGCATTGACTGCTGTGTCTGTAACAGAATGTCATTTTTTGTGAATTCCGGCATTTGCTTTGACATGTCGGCATCACGATATGTTGATTCTACTGACTGAACATTTTCAGAGCTTGTTGTCAGATTATTTCTTGTATATTCAAGACAGTTGCCGCCAACCACGTTATCGAGTGCTTTATCCGTAAGTTCAAAACCAGATGAGGTCTCTTTACCATTCAGCTCTTTTTTCGTTCTCATAATTCATAAGCCTCCAAGCTAATCAACTTTTATTTAATTATACGTTAATGCATAGCAGATGGCTACTACATAGCATAGAGGTACGAGAATTACGAAGGAATCTATGGAGTTCATATAGTGCATAAAACAATCGTCAGAACAACAAGCATCATTGTATATCCGCTTGACATACTGGAAACAGTCTGACGGTTATTCAGCAAAGACAAAACAGGACAGTTATCCATTATGTCTGTTTTGAAAACCTCTTTATCTTCAACATTCTTCAGGAAAACATAATATGACATACTGTGAGAATCACTGATAGACTCCTTCCCTTCTCTAAGAATATATCCTTCCTTTCCAGCCCTTGTTGCACCTTGAGTAAAACCTACAACTTTGAAATTGAACTGCTCATCTCAAGAACAAACTTCAAATAATCTTTCAAATAGATATTGTTAAGACTGATGAGGAAGTCAGACTTCTTCTTTACAACAGAATGGACATAAATCCTTTGCAAGTATTCTCTTGCAATCTGACTCTCTTCTTATGAGAAAGTGCTTAGTCCAAAGACTGTCTGCAATCAAAGCTGGAAATGAGAAAGTATTTGTCGTAGAAATAAGGTTGGCAAGTCGGAGGTTCTTCATGACAACACACTGTCTTTCAACTTCTTTAATAAGGTTTTCATCCTGTGTATTGAAATAATTGCGTATTAGACCTTTCCAAACATATTTTGCCTGTTTGCTTGAAAGACCTGTTATCTCTTTGCAAAGCTTGTCGGACAGCAATCCTGAAAATACAAGGGTCATGTATAGGCTACCTAAATCAAAAATACCGCTACCATAGCTCATCTCTGCCATGTCAATAACCATCATATTCCCGTCTGAACCAATCATTATGTTCTGAGGATGAAAATCGTTATGAACATAGGTAAACTTATCAGGAATTGAATTGACAATACGAATAAGAGATTCTTTTTGGGCAGAGTTGAAAAACTTTTCCGAAGTATTTTCAAATGCCCGTATCAATATATCTTTTGAATTTCCAAAAACATCTGTATTTGCTTTTGTATTATGAATTTTCTTCAGTAGCGCTGCATATTTCTCAATGAGGCTGTCCATTTTATCAGGATGAAGATTCATATAAGTCCCCATTGGAATACCGTCTATTAGCTCAAAAATTACACCTATTCCATGCTCTGTTACTACAGTATCAAATGTTATTGCAGAAGGGATATCATCCAAAAAAACATTTTTCCCATATAAACGTTCCCTGTCTATTGCAGAAAAAGTACTGTTATCCGTATAAACCTTTAGAATCTGCTCATCATTCAAGCGATATACTATTCCGTGACTTCCTCTACCAAGGATCTTACAGTTTTCTATAGATACATATCTGAATTTTCTTTCACTTTCCATTTTGTCTCCAATATCTCTATTTCTGTATTTTTCAGAAAAAACTGCGGATTGGTGTGTAAACTATTAAATCTCTTCCTTCAATAATACGTGCCAATAAGCGAGAAAATCAATGCATACCTTAAAACAGCCGTTTTTTTAGCCTATCCAAATTTGATATTATTACAGATTTCTGCTATATATACTCAAAAAAAACAATATAGGAAAAAGCTTATGTCTTGGTCTGATATTAAGATAAATGAAATCATAAATAACCAGAGAAAGTTTTTTAAAACAGGTAAAACTCTTGATATTTCATGGCGAATAGAACAATTAAAAAGGCTCAAAAAAATGGTAATTGAGCATGAAATTGAAATAGAAGAAGCTTTAGCCCAAGATTTAGGCAGAACTCCTCAAGAAGCTTACCTATGTGATATCGGCTCTGTGATTCTTGAATGCAACGAAGCTATTCGCGGAATCAGAAAGTGGGCAAAGCCGGAAAAGCATTTAAGCGGTCTGGTATGTTTTCCCAGTGTCTTTACGAAAGTTTACAAAATGCCATACGGAGTATCACTGATAATCAGTCCGTTTAATTTTCCGTTTCTTCTGTCTTTGGGAGTTCTTATAAACAGTATCGCAGGCGGAAATACAGCTGTAATTAAAGCAAGTTCAAAATCAAAAGCTTCTACAGCATTACTGAAACAATTGATTTCGAAAACCTTTCCGCCCGAATATGCCATTGTTATTGACGGAGGTCATGAAGTTGCGGATTTATGTTTGAAACAGCGCTTTGATAAAATTTTTTATACAGGTTCTCCTGCTGTTGCCAAGCATATTATGACAGAAGCTTCAAAAAATCTTACCCCAGTTACACTTGAACTCGGCGGTGAAACCGGCAACTGGTGTGTAATCAGAAAAGATGCAGATTTGAAAGATGCAGCAAGAAAGGTTGCTTTCATGAAAATCTGCAACAGCGGACAAATATGCATAAATATAAATCAGGTTGCAGTCGCAGAAGAAGTTGCTGACAGATTTGTAAATGAACTTAAGCAGGCTATTGTAAAACAGATAGGTGAAAAACCATATCTGAACCCAGAATATCCAAAACTGATAAATAAGAGAGCTTACGAAAAATGTGCTGATGAGGTTGATAAACATAAGGAAAAAGTTGTTTTCGGAGGTGAAGGAGATCCTCAAACCTGCAAATATTCAACAACAATTCTCTACCCTGTAGAAATAGATGACGAAGTTGTGAATCACGAGCTTTTCTGCCCTATTCTTCCTGTTGTAACATTCAAAGACTGTGAAATAAACAAACTTATGGAAACCATATCAGAGAGAGAACACGGACTTGCTTTGTATGTATTCACAAAGAACATGAAATGGGCAAACGAAGTAATGAGTACTCAGCAGTATGGCGGAGGATGCATCAATGAGGTATGCCTTCATCTTATGGTAAAAGGAGTTCCGTTCAACGGAACAGGGCATTCAGGCATGGGAGCTTATCACGGAGAATGGGGATTCAGAGAATTTACCCATCCTTCGACAGTTCTGAAAGGTTCAGCAAAGTTTAATCTTCCGCTTAGAGAACATCCGTACACTGAAAAGAAAAGTAAGTATAAAATGCCCGCTTTGAAGATATTTGAGAAATAAATAAAAGAGGAACTTGCAGAACTGAATGAAGAAGAACTGAATCAGGTATCAGGTGGTGCTGAGCCTTGCGATGGAAAGTTCGACATTATGTCCAAAACAAAAGAAACAAGTGCACACTTTGGTCTTTTTAAAAAAGATGATCCTAATGTAGAATGAATCTGAAATCAAATAGCTTAGGAGTATTTAACTGTGAGAATAAAGGAAAAACCAAGTAAAAAGCTTTCAAAATTGACTGAAGATGAACTTAAACTGGTTACAGGCGGACTTCCCGAAGCATCTTGTAACAATAACAGTTCTTTAAGCAGTGAAGGAAATTTACTTTGTCAAAATGAAATGAAAAATTCATCTCAGGAACAATAAGTGATCGGTTTACGGAAAGTAAAACTATGAAGACAAAACACATTTCTATATTGATAGTAGTTTTAATGCTGGTCGTTTCTGTAACCGCAGTTTTTATTCAGCAGAACAGGTATAAATCTGATATTGCAACTCTCCAAACACAGATTACTGCTTTTGAGAAAGGAGATAGCCGCAACAAAGAAATTCTTTCCGATATGCTCTGCCGAGTAGACTATAAAGACAAACCTGTTTATGTAATAGGTCATAAAACACCCGATTCGGACACAGTATGTTCTGCAATCGGTATGGCACATCTCCTGAAAAGCCTTGGAATCCCTGCAGAAGCAAGAATTACAGGAGCTCTGAACCTTGAATCTCAGTTTGTTTTTTCAAAGATAAAGTACCCTGCTCCTGAGATTTTAAAAGATGCAACTGATAAACAGTTGTGGCTTGTAGATCACTCTGCAAGCACACAGATGGTAAAAGGTGCAGACAAGGCACGGATTGTAGGCATTACTGACCATCACGGAATAGGAGATACGGAAACATCAGAGCCTATCTGTGTTCTGTCCTGCCCGGCCGGGAGTACCTGCGCTGTTGTATATAAGCTTTGCGAAGTATGCGATGTAGATTTGACTGAGGACATAGCAAGTATTCTTCTTGCAGGTCTTTTATCCGATACGTCAAATATGAAAAGTAAGAGTGTAACAAAACTGGATGAGGTTGCATTTGAGAAACTGAAAGCTCTTTCCGGTATCGCTGATACGGACAGCCTGTTTAACGGCATGCTTGAAGCAAAGCTTTCCTACAAGGGACTGAATGATACGGAAATTTTCTATTCAGACTACAAGGATTACAAGCATAATGGGGTTAAATACGGTATCGGATGCATAAAGGTTGCCCGTCCGGATCTCATTCCTGCAATGGCAGAAAGAATGCAGAAAGTAATCAAATCGGAAATCAACAACGGTTGTGAAGCCGATTTTATCCTTTACAATGTCTACGATTCCGATTACTCAACAGGATATATTGGCGTTGCAGGAAAAGATTATGCGTTTGTTGAAAAGCTTATGGCAGACACATTCGGAGAGGGCAATATCTTCAGTCCAAGTCTCAACAGAAAAACAGAAATCGTACCGCAAATAGACTCATACCTTGACACAGTGTCAGACAATTCTTTTATTGTTCCGTAACAAGGAATTTACAATCATCGCCCCCCCCGTTATAATTTATGTTAATAATTCGAAACCATCTGAGGTTGATAAATGAAAAAAGCATTAACAGTTTTAGCCTTGTTGCTTGTTTTAAGTACAAGTGTATTTGCAAATCACAGAATAACAGTAAATTTTGATCCGTTTACATTTCAGAGCTTTGTTCAGAAAGACGGAGATGTAAAAGAAAAAATAAATTCCAAGTACGGCATTGGAGGCGGTATCGGTTACAACTGGGAATCAGATAAAGGTTTAATACTGGGTGCAGATATCAAAGCAGATACTTACTTTATTGAAGATCAGAAGAACTTTACAGATGTCTCATTTTTGGCAAAGGTCGGATACATTGCAAAAGTCTGCGATACAGTCAGGTTTTACGCAAATATGGAAGCAGGTCTTGATATACAGACTCACAATAATGAAACAAGTGCCGTTCTTGAGTTCGGACCGGAACTTGGTTTTGAATACAAGTTTAATGACAATTTTGATGTGTTTGCTTCATGCGAAGGATTGTTCGGATTCCCGAAAAAAGACGAAATCAAATACTCTGAATTCAGAGTCACACCTGCAATCGGTCTGGGTTATTCATTCTGATAAGGACAGAGCATATGAAAAAAATTTTTACGATTACATTTCTTGTCCTTCTTATTGTTGGACTATTTGTTTCATGTAATGCAGATGCTGTAGGAAATATTTTTGGTAATAAAAAATCAAAAGGATTCACAGTTTCTTTCAATACCAATGGAGGAAGCAGTATTCCAAGTCAAACAGTAAAAGAAGGAGAAAAGGCTGTAATCCCAGCAGATAATCCTTCAAAAGACGATTATATTTTTGACAAATGGTACTCTGATTCAGAATTAACAACAGTATATGATTTTGATACTCCGGTTACAGAAAATATTACTCTTTATGCAAAGTGGAATGACTTACCTCCATACTTGTTTTTTACTGCAAAAGAAGCTGGAGCAACAGTTGCCCTAAATCAAAAAGGCTCTCCTAATCCAATAAATCTTGTATATTCCACAGATGGAGTTAATTTCTCTCCTTATATTATTGGTACACCCATTACAGCAACTGATAGAGGTGATAAGGTTTGCTTCAGAGCCAGCGATACCAATTTAAGTTTCAACAAAAACGCTAATAATTGTTATTCTTTCAGTATTGATAAAAAGATGAGTTGTGAAGGAAATATAATGTGCCTGCTGGATTCAACCGGTGAGCAGTTGGAAGTTCCGACAAACGCATTTAATTCATTATTTATTAGCTGTATAAATCTGACTTCTGCGCCATTATTACCTGCAACAACGCTTACAGATATGTGTTATTACGCAATGTTCTACGGTTGCACAAGCTTGAAAACAGCTCCGATTCTTCCTGCAACAAGTTTGGCTAATAGTTGTTATCAATACATGTTCTCCAATTGCACAAGTCTAACAGTTCCACCTGATCTTCCTGCAGAGACACTTGCTAATCAGTGCTATTTAGGCATGTTCTCCGGTTGCAAAAGTCTAATAAATGCAGCGGCGCTTCCTGCAACAACGCTTACAAATCAGTGCTATTCCAGTATGTTCTCCGGTTGCACAAGCTTAAATACAGCACCGAATCTTCCTGCAGAGACTCTTGAGTATAAGTGCTATTCCAGTATGTTCTCCGATTGCAAAAGTCTAATAAATGCACCGGCGCTTCCTGCAACAACGCTTACAGATCAGTGCTATTCCAATATGTTCAATGGTTGCACAAGTCTAACAACAGCACATGTCATTTCTGCTACAAACCTTGCATCTGGATGTTGTAGTAATATGTTCAATGGTTGCACAAACTTAAAAACAGCACCGGATCTTCCTACAAAAACACTTGCTAATCAATGCTATTTAGGCATGTTCTACGGTTGCACAAGTCTAATAAATGCACCGGCGCTTCCTGCAACAACACTTACAGATCAGTGCTATTCCGAAATGTTCAATGGTTGCACAAGCTTAAAAACAGCACCGAATCTTCCTGCAAAGACTCTTGCAAGCAAGTGTTATTACAAAATGTTCTACGGTTGTACAAGCTTAACAACAGCAACGACTCTTCCTGCCACAACACTTACGGATTATTGTTATGGATCCATGTTCCAAAATTGCACAAGCTTAAAAACAGCACCGACTCTTCCTGCCACAACACTTACGGATTATTGTTATGAATTTATGTTCTGCAATTGCACAAGCTTGAGTAAAGTAACCATGCTTGCAACTAATATTTCTGCATATAATTGTTTAAATGACTGGATACAAAGTGTTGCTGAGCAAGGTACATTTATTAAAGCTAGTAGTATGAATATTAATACTATAGGCAGAGGATATAGTGGAATACCGGAAGGCTGGATAGTTGAAGATTATCAGCAGTGATTAGTAATTAAATAACCCATAATGGAAACAAACGGACTGTAACCTTCCGTCAAAAAACTGACTTTTGTTACAGCCCGTTCTTTTTTTTAAAGTTTCGGGTCTTTCTGTCGTATTATCTATTTCTCTTTTTTATCATGAGTACTCCAGTACTCTTCTACTGCTTTTTCGGCCCTGTTTTTCAAATCATTTCCGGATATTGCAGGTGAAAAGACACAGAATACTCTTAATTTTTCAGTTCCTGTATTTCTGATCTGGTGAACATGACCGGGTCTTGCGGTAATCTGTGAATCAGGAACAAAATCATACCAGATGCCGTCAACTGATGCCTTACCGTGTCCGCTTACACAAAACATCACTTCTGTTGCATCAGGATGCATATGTTCGTCAATCTCAGCACCAGGATCCCATTCTGTATAATGCGTTGAAAAATCAATATGTTCTGTCACCTGATCTTTTGTCATTATAGGAGTCATGACTCTATTGAACGGTGCAGGAACTCTTATTCCGTTTTTTTCTTCATATTTGTAGTAACCCATAAACAGCCTCCGACTTTTTTCAATATTATACAATAAACAGAGTAAATTATACAAAAAATATCACAACAAACTGTAAATGTTTGTTATCTCAATGATCGGATTTAAGTCCCGCTCCGCACATTGTAATCAAAGAATCAGGAGTTCTTCCCTTCTCATTACAATATCGGAGATAGGCCGCATAGTTACCTGCTGTAGTATGTTCACAATAGATACCTTTCTTTGCCAATGCATCTCGGGCAGGGAGAATCATGTCTTCAGGTATTTCCACAACTTCCATACTGTATTTGTATATTTTCTCAAGAATTTCTTCTCCTCGCATAGGCTTTCCTATTGCTATTCCTTCCGCTAACGTAGGAGTAGGAACAACGGATGCAGGAGTTTTCAGACCCTGTTTTATTGCTTGGGCAAACGGAGCACAATGTGAACTCTGGATTGCAATAATATGAGGCATATGGTCTATGCACTTACTCTTAAGAAGATGCTCCAAGCCAAAAACAACACCAAGAAACAACGTTCCGTTTCCAAGAGGAACAAAAATGTTTTCAGGGATTCTGCCAAGCTGCTCAAAAACTTCGTAAATATATGTTTTTGTTCCTTCATAGAAAAAAGGATTATAAACATGATTTGCATAGTATTTATTTTCTTTATCGACTTTTTCCCGGCATACATCTGCACAGTGATCTCTTGACCCCGGAACAACATTAACAGTTGCCCCATGAGCCTTAATCATATCAATCTTCTTAGGTGATGTTCCCTCCGGAACAAATATCTCACACTCTATTCCGGTCTTTGCGCAAAATGCAGCAATACTGTTTCCTGCATTACCGCTGGAATCCTGAACGACAGAATCAACTCCAATTGATTTACAGTGAGAAATCAGAACTGAAGCACCTCTGTCTTTAAAAGAAAGCGTAGGCATGAAATAGTCCATTTTCAAAAGCAAATCATCATCAAAACGGACAATAGGAGTCAGTCCTTCGCCAAGTGTAACACTCTTCCATGTGTCATCTTCCAAAGGCATAAAAGCCCGATATCTGAATATGCTCCACTCGTTTTTATCAATCAGCTTTTCATCAAAATCCGGAATATCATAATTCAGTTTCCAAAGACCACCGCAATCACACTTTGATTTACGCGTATCAACTCTTTCAATTTTTCCGCATTTACTGCAAACAAACTCCGCTTTCATACTCATACTCACCTGATTTTTCCCCTGCATAAAACTGGTATTTCTTCTACTACCTCGTCACCTGAAATCAGATAGAAACTGTCATATAGATTTACAACAGGACAAATATGAACAGGAATGATTCTGACTTTATCGCCTACTTCTACAGACTTGCTGAATTCTTTACTGTTGATAATTGCATGCTCATCAAACATTCTGGCAATGGTAATATCAGGATTGGAATATAAACACCCTTTTCCCCTTGAATTACAGATACCCACAGTCCTTTCCTGCATTGTCAGGGCTTTTGCACCCACATCCAGAATTACACGTTCATCAACAGGCTTACTGACAACTGAAGCCAATACCGTTGCTGCACATCTGTCCAAAGTACCGCAGGCATTACCCTGTGAAACGTCCATGTAAATGTATGTACCGGGTCTGAGTTCCGTAATTCCCGGCAAAATAGGAACATGATTCATAAAGGTAGGTGTTGCTCCGTAACTTACCACAGGACATTCAAATCCTTTTTTCCGCGCTAAATCAGCAAAATACAAAGTCCTTTTCTGAGCCTGTTCGGAAAGTTTGAAACATTCTTGGACAGAAGCAGCAGAATACGTGTTACCATCGTGAGAAAACAGCCCTTTCAAGTAAACATTTTCTGCCTTACCAAGAGCCTCCAGCAGTTTGAAAAACCTATCTTCATCCACTATTCCCGAACGCACTTCACCGACTTCTATCTCAATAAGAACCTGAGCCTTTTTCTTACAGTCTTTGAAAACCGAGTCGATTACGGGGATTATCTGAGGACAATCAATACCGAATGAGACATCTGCAGTATCATTCAAATCTCTGATTTTCCTGATTTTAACAGGGTCCACTATCTGATTTGCTATGAAAACGTCCTTTATGCCGTTCTGTACCATTACGATGGCTTCTTCAGTCTTTGCCACGGCAATACCTACAGCTCCTATTTCAACGGAAAGCTTTGCCATATAAGGCGATTTATGTGTCTTTGAATGGGGTCTTAAAACACAACCGTTGTCATCTGCGTAAGATTGCATATCTTTAAGATTCTTCATCACCCTTTCCCGGTCAATTAACAAACAAGGTGTTTCAAGCTCCCAATACTTCATATGGATACCCTCCGTGTTATTGAATTATCTATAATTATATTCTCAATTATATCCTCTTTTTCGGATAACAAAATAGTAATGTACAGGCAAAGGCACTTAACCGTATAATAGACTCATGACAAACAGCGAAATGATAAACAAAGCTCTGATTTTTGCAACGGAAAAACATTGGAATCATAAACGCAAATATTCAGATTTACCGTATATTATTCATCCGATTGAAGTTGCCAATATTATATCATCAATAACAGTTAATCCTGAAGTTATTGTTGCTGGCTTTCTTCATGACACCATTGAGGATTGTCATGTAAAACCTGAAGAAATTGAGCAACTGTTCGGAAACTATGTACTTGAACTTGTAAAAAGTGAAACAGAAGACAAATATGATGATATTCCACGGGAAGCATCATGGAGTAGAAGAAAACAGGAATCACTTGAACTGCACAAATCAAGCACTGACATCAATGTAAAAATTCTTTGGCTGGCCGATAAACTCTCAAACGTAAGATCTTTCTGTGCTTTGTACAAAAAGGAAGGTCTTGCGATGTGGAGCAGATTCAACGAAAAAGACCCGAAAGTTCAGAAGTGGTACTATTATGAAATCTTGAATAATACCGCAGAACTGTCTGAGACAGAAGCTTATATGGAATTTAGAAATAAGATAGATACACTTTTCAAAGAGGTAGAATAAAATGATGAATGCCGAAAAAAGAAACAATGAATATTGCATAATTCTCTGCGACAGAATCGACTCCACCAATGCCATGGATACAGAAGTAGAAATCAACAATCTTCTTGCAAAATCTGATACGCAAAATATTGTTCTTGACGCAAAAGATTTGAAATACACATCCAGTGCGGGGCTCAGACTCATTTTAGCAATCAGAAAAAAATATCCTGATTTGAAAATCATCAATGTTTCACCGGATGTATATGATGTTCTTCACTCAACAGGTTTTACAGAAATCATAAAAGTTGAAAAAGCATTCAAATCTGTAAGTATTGAAGGTTGTAAGGAGATAGGAAGAGGTGCAAAGTCCACTCTTTACAGTTTAACTCCGGATACGGCAATCAAGGTGTATAAAGATCCGAATTCACTTTCTACAATATTAAGAGAACGCGAACTTGCAAGAACGGCATTCATCCTTGGTATTCCCACTGCCATTTCATTTGATGTTGTCAAAGTCGGAGAAACATACGGCTCTGTGTTTGAACTTCTGAACGCAGAATCATACTCTGGACTCATTACCGACAATCCGGACCACCTTGAAGAATATGTCAAAGAATTTGCATCAATTCTTCAGAAAATTCACAATACCGTTGTGGATACAAAGAAAATGCCGGATGAGAAAATTCTCATAAGAAAGTGGATCAGCGAGAGTTCTGAGGTTCTGGGACCTGAGCTTACATCAAAAATTTCTGCTTTGGTTGAAGAAGTACCTGATACTCACACAATGATTCACGGAGATTATCATACAAATAACATCATGAAACAGAGTGAAGATACAATGCTCATTGATATGGACACTCTGTCACATGGACATCCGGTTTTTGAACTTGCAAATATAAGAATCTCATATGTTAATTTCAGTGAATTCGAACCGCATATGACTGAAAACTTCTACGGTTTCTCTTGTGAGACAGCACATGAATTCTGGAGATTATTCCTTCCTCTTTACCTGAATTCAGATGATCCTGATTTCATTAAAAAAGTTGACGACAGGGTAAATATTCTTTCAATTCTACGCTTGATAAGACATTATGTAAGAAGAGGTGCTTACAACACAGAAGAAGGAAAGAAGATTATTGATACAAATATCGGTAGGATAAAAGATCTTACAGAAAGGATCGATTCTCTCGTTTGGTAGGTAGTTTTTATGCAGTTTTATGAAATGGCTAAAGCAAGGTTTTCAGTCAGACACTTTGACGGAAAACATGTAAAAAAATCAAAACTCAACGCTATTCTTGAGGCAGGCAGAATTGCCCCTACGGCAAAAAACAACCAGCCTCAGAAAATATACGTTCTGAATTCAGAAGAATCCATAGAGAAGATCAATAAGGTCTGTAAATGCATCTACGGTTCATCAACCGTTTTGCTGGTCTGTTACGATAAGAACCTTGTCTGGCACAATCCGTTTGATGAAACGCTCAACAGCGGTGAAACAGACTGTGCAATTGTTCTTACACACATGATGCTTGAAGCACAAAACCAAGGTGTGAATTCAGTATGGGTAAAATTCTTTGATCCTGAACAAGTCAGAAAAGAATTCAATCTCCCGGAAAATATTGTTGTTGCTGATATAATGCCTCTTGGCTACGGGTGTGAAGACGTTGTACCTTCAGATAATCACACATCCATCAGAGCTATGGAAGAAACAATAATTAAACTGTGATTTGTGATAAAATTGGATGTTTTTCATCCAATCTTGAAATCTATTCTATTTACAAGATTAGCACCTAGAAAAGAGAGTTTTGCAGAATTAACTTTCTGCAGCACTCTTTTTTGTTGTCTGTTGCCTTACAGCAAATTGGATTTTTTTGGCCCTTTTTCTTGCAAAAAAATCCAATTTTGGATTTTTTTCCCGAAAAATCAACTAATTTAATCCAATTTCCTCTTAAACCCACTTCGCTTGGGGTTCATTTTAATTTGCAGCACTCCCTTTAATATTCAATTACTCGTCATATTCTGCTTTACTTGCAAAATCAAACAGATCTGTTGTTGTCTTTGAAGGTTCATCATCGAGTTTTGTTGCAATAATTGCTGTAAGACCGCCGATAATGAAACCAGGTACTATTTCGTAAATTCCTGTAGAAGAAAGGAATGCAAGCCACAGAATATCTACAACTGCACCGGATACAACACCTGCAACGGCACCTTTGTATGTAAAACGTCTCCAGAACAGTGAAAGAAGAATAACCGGACCGAATGCAGCTCCGAAGATACCCCATGCATTCTCAACAAGGTTCATGATGGCCTGAGCACCCTGTCCCTTACTTGAAGCAATGAAATAAGCAACAATGGCAATAAGCAAAACTACAAGTCTTCCTACATTGAGCATTTCTTTATCTGAAGCATTCTTTTTAATCAGAGGCTTGTAGATATCGCTTGTAAATGCAGAGGATGCAACAAGAAGCTGTGAGTCTGCAGTTGACATTGACGCTGCAATAATAGCACTCATCAGGATACCTGCAATGAATGCAGGGAAATATCTCTGAGCCAAAGCAATAAAGACAAGCTTCTGATTACCTGTTTCAAGAAGCTGCTGACCAACAATCATTCTTCCCAGATATGCAATGAAAATTGCACAAACAAGAGAAATGATAACCCAGATGATACCTACTGTAGCGGCTTTCTTTGCCATACTCGGTTTCTCAATAGACATAAATCTGACAATAATATGAGGCATTCCGAAATAGCCCAAGCCCCAGCCGAGACCTGAAATAATATCTTTTGCGCTTGCACTGAATAATGAAGGAACAAACTTATACACACTACCCTGATATTCATAAACCTTTTCAAGTTCGGCAGGATTAAGATTTTCACAACAAACTGCGGCAATAGGGACAGCCATAATTGCAACAAGCATCAGAAGCCCCTGGAAAAAGTCTGTCCAACAAACAGCATTGAATCCGCCCATGAATGTATATGAAATAAGGATAATTGAGAAAATAAGCATTGCAGTAGATTCTTTAAGACTCGGAACAAGTGTTGTGAAAACAGTGGCTCCGGCTACAAAACTTGATGCAACATAAATTGTAAATGCAATCAAAAATACAATTGCAGAAACAATACTCAGTGAATGGTTATTGGAAAAGAATCTGTTTGAAAGATACTGCGGAACAGTAATTGAATCGTTGGCAGCCTTAGAGAATCTTCTGAGTCTTGCCGCTACGAAAACCCAGTTTGCAATTGTTCCGAGCGTAAGACCTATTCCAATCCATGCCTGACCAAGCCCGAAAGCAACAATGCTTCCAGGAAGACCCATGAGAAGCCAGGCACTCATATCTGAAGCCTGAGCACTCATTGCAGTAACCCAAGGTCCCATCTTTCTTCCGCCCAGGAAGTATTCTTTTTCTCCTATATTTTTGGCTTTAACCATAAAATAAAAACCGACACTCAGCATAAAAGCAAAATACAATACGAATGCAAATATAACCATGATTTATATATCCTTATAATTCTTCTTTAAGAGTTTTTGTCCGTTTGAATGCCTGTTTCCTACAGGCTTGAGGGGTCAGGATGCTGAACATTGAGAACACATAATGAATTCGTTAACGTAAAATTCAACATTTGCATGAAAGATAAACCTCTTTTGTTTTTTTTTCAAGAGTTCGTTGTTTAGCACGCGTAATTAATTTATCATTATTCACTATGAGTAACAGAAAACAAGGTCTTGGATTATTTACATGTACTGCAACCATTATAGGGAGCATGATCGGAAGTGCAATTTTTTCATTATCCGGACTGACAATGCTCAATGCAGGTCCCTCTGCCATAGTTTCATGGATTGTTGCAGCCGTTATTATGATGTTTTACGGACTGATCTGCAGTGAACTTGCTACAAGATATCCCCAATCCGGCGGAATTTATATGTTTCCTGCAAAAGCGTTTAACAACCCTCTTCTGGGCTGGATGTCAAACTGGGGCAGCATGCTTGCAAACATTGTTGCAATAGCATTTGCAGCAATCTATTTTGGAATATATCTGGGTGCCGGTTTTGGTATTGATTCAAAATATCAGGTCTCAATTGCACTGTTAAGTATTTTTCTGTGTGTGGTTCTGAACCTGCTTGATTTCAGCAAACTAGGCAGATTCAATTCAATTCTGGTAGCAGGACTCCTTGCAACTATGCTCATTTACATAGTTACATCTTTTTCTTCTGATACTTTCACATGCTCAAACATGGTTCCTTTCTTTACCCAAGGATCAAACGGCAGATTTGCATTTCTTTCCTGCGTTCCTACGGCAATGCTCGGATATGGAAATATTGTATCCATGACATATCTAGTGAGTGAGGTCAGAAACCCGGAAAGGACAATTCCGAAATCGGTATTATTTGCCATGATAACAGTATCTCTTATGTATTGTCTGATGATTATTGCAACTCTTGGTAATATAACAATTTCCTTTCTTAAAGATAATCCGGGTATGACATATATTCCCATGTATGCTGCATGTTTCACTTCTCTTTCATCTTTTGAGTATCTTTCAAAGATTATTTCCGTTGCAGCAATACTTGCCCTATTTACAACAAACCTTATTCTGATATCCATTACCTGTTCGTCACTTAAAGCAGCAAAAAATGACAAAATACTGCCGGCAGTATTCGGAAACGGCAGTTTCAATGCATTACTTGTAGGTTTTGCAGCCGCATTACTATCATGTTTTCCTTCATTTGTGGAAGAGATAGTGAACTACGGGGCTTTGTTTGCGGCAGTTACAGTTATTATCAATATTGTTTCCCTAGTAAAATCAAGATTGGACAGTGCTGTTGATAAAACAAAACTTTTCAGTGCACCTGGAGGAAATGCAGTTCCCATACTTCTGATTCTTGTCATTATTCTTTGCTACATCCCGGACATATTGTCAGGATGGCAGATTTGGATTTACACAGCCGTATCTTATCTTGCAGGTTTTTTCATTTACAGAATTAGAAAAGTAGGTTTATAATCAAGTTGTTTTTTGCGGGAGGAACCCTATGAAAAAAGTAGAAGACTATATTGTAAGCATCCCTGATTTTCCGGAACCCGGTATTATTTTCCGTGATGTCACAAGTATTCTTGCTGACGCAGACGGATTGAAACTTGCCATTGATGAAATGATTAAGGTACTTGAAAATCTTGATTTTGATGTTGTTGCAGGCGCGGAGTCAAGAGGTTTTATATTAGGTGTTCCCATTGCCTATGCACTTCATAAGCCGTTTATTCCTGTAAGAAAAGCCGGTAAACTTCCAAGGGAAACAGTAAGTGAATCCTACTCTCTTGAATACGGTACAGCCACTATAGAGATTCATAAAGATGATATAAAGCCGGGTCAGAAAGTTGTTCTTATAGACGACCTTATTGCTACAGGCGGCACAATGAAAGCGGCTTGTCATCTGGTAGAAAAACTCGGCGGAAAGGTTGAAAAGATTGTATTTTTGATGGAGCTTGCAGGATTGAAAGGCCGAGAAGTCCTCAAAGGTTATGACATTACTTCCATTGTCACATATCCGGGAAAATAAATTTTTTGAGAAGTATTGCGAAACTTCCTGAAAAATGCTATACATAACTTC
Organism: Sphaerochaetaceae bacterium; assembly: GCA_045598675.1. GTDB lineage: Bacteria > Spirochaetota > Spirochaetia > Sphaerochaetales > Sphaerochaetaceae > JAZLEZ01. Next base: position 24,553 of record JAZLMO010000013.1, on the reverse strand, counting down.
GCATGCAACAGTAGCGTAGTGGTTACGCACCACCTTGCCAAGGTGGCTCACGCGAGTTCGAATCTCGTCTGTTGCTCTATAACCCTCGGTTTTCCGAGGGTTTTTTGTTTTTCATTGCAGAAGTTCCCTTGAACCTTTTGAATTATTTATATATATTTATTCTTCGGCACGTTTTTACGTAAATATTAATAATCAGCGAGGATATTATGGAACTTAAGAAACTTGAGAATTCTTCAGTAGAACTCACACTTACACTTAAGGCAGACAAAATCGAAGAAGCCTACAAGAAGGCTCTTTCAGATTATGCAAAGAAATTGACAATTAAAGGTTTCAGACCTGGAAAGGCTCCAGTAACACTTGTAGAAAGCAAGTTCGGAAACGAAATCAGAGAAGAAACTACCTTCAAGCTTATGGAAGATAACCTTGAAGACTCATACAAGGATCTTAATGAAAAGGAACGCCCTCTTCCTTACTGCACACCTGTTCTTCAGAACGAAGACAGCCTCTTTCCTCTTAAGGCAAACACAGACATTACATACAGTGTAGTCTACGATGTTGTTCCTGAAGTAAAACTTCCTAAGTATACAGAACTGGAAGTTGAAGCAGATACAAGAAAAGTTTCTGCAAAGGAAGTAAATGAGGAAATTGAAAGACTCAGACAGCAGAATGCAATGATTGTAGCCAAGAACGGCGCTATTGCTGACGGTGATATAGTAACAATGGACTATGCAGAACTCGATGCAGAAGGCAAAGACATTGAAAGTACAAAACGCGACGACTTCACATTCACAGTCGGCTCATCATATAACTTCTATAAGCTCGACAAAGATGTAATCGGTCTTAAGAAAGGCGAAGACAAAGTAATTGAAAAGACATACGGCGATGACAGCGGCATGGGTTCTGATTACCTTGGAAAGACAATCAAAGTCAGAGTTGCAATCAAGGAAGTCAAGGTTAAGGATGTACCTGAACTTGATGATGAATTCGCTCAGGATGTAAAAGACGAATACAAGACTGTAGATGACCTTAAGAAAGCAACAAAGAAACAGCTGGAAGAGAGAGCAGAAGATGAAAACAAAGGCATCATGCTTGAAGCTCTTGTAAATGAAATTGCAAAGAATACAGAAGTAGCAATTCCAAAGAGCATGGTTGAAGCCCAGCTTGAACAGGATTGGAAGAATATGATCAGCCGTTTTGGAATGTCAGAAGAAGATGTTGTTAAACTTCTTGCTGCAAACGGCGGCGGAAAGGAAGAATTCTTTGCTTCCAGAAGAACAGAAGTTACTGAAAGCCTCAAGGCTCAGCTTATTCTTGAGCAGGTTAAGGAAGAACAGAAATTTGAAGTAAGTGCTGAAGAACTTGAAAAAGAACTCAAGAACTACGGCGAAGATATTAATAAAGACAATCCTAATTATGAGGCTTTCAAGATTTATGCAGAAGATGATGTAAAGTATCAGAAAGCAAAAGATTATCTGCTTAAGAACAATAAGTTCAAGGCTGTAATAAAGAAAGCCGCTTCAAAGAAGTCCGAAGCAAAGGATGTCGAAGCAAAGCCGGAAGAAGCAAAATAATGAATAAAATGACCAATTCATATTTAGTGCCTACAGTAGTTGATGCTACAGGGGTAAGTGAAAGAGCATACGATATCTACAGCAGACTCCTTAAAGAAAGAATCATCTTTATTGACGGTGAAATCAATGATGAGACTGCGGATCTTGCTGTTGCTCAGCTGATTTTCCTTGAATCTGAAGATCCTGAAAAGGAAATCAGTCTTTATATCAACTCACCGGGAGGAAGCGTTACTGCAGGACTTGCTATCTACGATACAATGCAGTATATCCGTCCGGATGTAAGTACTATATGCATGGGTCAGGCTGCAAGTATGGCAGCATTGATTCTTGCAGGAGGAGCAAAGGACAAACGCTTTATTCTTCCTTCTGCAAGAGTGATGATTCACCAGCCGTGGGGCGGGGTTGAAGGTCAGACTTCAGACATTGCAATTCATGCAAAGGAAATAATCAGACTGAAAAAACTATCAATAGATTATCTTTCAAAGCATACCGGAAAATCTGTTGCACAGGTTGCTTCGGACATTGAACGTGATTACTTTATGACTGCCGACGAAGCAGTAGAATACGGAATAGTCGACAAAATAGTGGACAGAAAGGAAAACTGATATGGCATTCGGAAAGAATTCAAAATGCTGTTCATTCTGCGGAGGTTCTGATGCCAGACTCATTACCGGACCCGGCGGAATTGCAATCTGTGAAGACTGCATCAAACGTTGCAGAGAACTGTTGATGGAAGATGAACCGGGGCAGACTTCAACATCGGGTTCTGTTTTTGATGAAGATTTACCTACTCCTCAGGAGCTTAAGGAATATCTTGACAGATTTGTCATAGGACAGGATAAGGCAAAACGCATTCTGTCTGTTGCAGTCTACAACCACTACAAAAAAATCAAATATTCAAAAGAACTTATTGAACAGGATATTGAGCTTGATAAGTCAAACATTCTGATAATGGGACCTACAGGAACCGGTAAAACACTTTTGGCAAGAACCCTCGCAAAAAAACTGAAAGTGCCTTTTGCAATTGCAGATGCTACAACAATCACTGAAGCCGGTTATGTCGGAGAAGATGTTGAAAACATTCTTTTAAAACTTATTCAGGCTGCTGACGGAGATATCAAAGCCGCTGAAAACGGAATTATTTTCCTTGATGAAGTGGATAAGATTGCAAAGAAAGGTGAAAACGTCTCTATTACAAGAGATGTATCCGGAGAAGGCGTTCAGCAGGCTCTGCTGAAGATTATCGAAGGAACTGTAGCAAGTGTTCCTCCTCAGGGAGGAAGAAAACATCCTAATCAGGAAATGCTTAAAATCAACACGGCAAATATTCTGTTTGTCTGCGGCGGTGCGTTTGTAGGATTGGACAAGATAATAGAAAAACGCCTTAATACCTCTTCTATGGGTTTCGGGCGGGAGATTGTAGATACAAGGCACAAAAATCTTGAGGAATTGTATACCAGAATTCTGCCGGATGACTTAATCAAGTTCGGTCTCATTCCTGAATTTATCGGAAGACTCCCGGTTCATGTAGGGCTTAATAACCTTGATGTTCCCAGTCTCGAGAAAATTCTTGTAGAACCGGAAAATTCAATTATCAAACAGTATGTTGCAACTCTTAAGTTGGACGGAGTTGATCTTGTTTTCACAAAAGATGCCATTCACGAGATTGCACAGATTTCCTACGACCAGAAAACCGGTGCTAGAGGTCTTAGAAGTATAGTGGAAGACATTATGATGGAACTTATGTATGAAGTTCCTTCCAAGAAAGATATTAAGGCAATTGAGATAGGCAAAAACGTCATTCTGAAGAAAGCCAAGCCCAAGCTTATTACCAAGGATTGAATATGAGCATCTTTTCTCCTGTTCCGGAAAAACTCATTAAAATGATTGAAAGCTGCAGTAAGGCTGTTGTCTGCGGTCATTTGAATCCTGATGGAGACTGTGCAAATTCCGTAATGGCTGCAGGTCTTTTACTTAAAGAGCTGGGAAAGGATTATCTGCTTGTTAACGAAGGCGGTTTTTCCAGACCAGAAATTTCGGATTTCAAACAGAATCTTTCAGATACTATTCCTGACAGTTTTTTGAACAAGGGAACTTTGGGAATAGTAGTAGACTGCAGCACATTTGACAGATTGGGCAGCTATGCTCCTTTTTTTGAAAATACATTTACCACAGTAGTAATAGATCACCATTCAAACGGTTTTGCTGCGGATGATTTTCACTACATAGTTCCTTCAAGTCCTTCAACAACACTGCTTATTTACAAATTATTCAAAGCTTTTGAAATCGATATTTCTCAAACAGTCGCCCAACTGCTTTTCAGGGGTTTTGCAACAGACTCCGGATTCTTCAAATTTCTTGGAGAAAACAGTGCCGAATGTTTTGAAATTATTGCAGATCTTGTAAGATGCGGTGTCAATCCTTCAATTGAATACTCCAGAGTAACAGGTGGAAAACCTTTTTCTTCTGTCAGATTTCTTTCTGCAGCAATAGAAAGGACCCAATCATTCTTTGACGGACGTCTTATGGTAACACATGAAGAACCTGAGGATTGTTCTGTTTTCGGAGATAACAGCCGTGCTTCCGATGAGTACTATGCTCAGATGCTTTCTGTCAAAGGTGTTGAAGCCGTAGCTTTCTTCAAGATTTCAAACAAGGTTGAAAATGCAATTGAAGTAGGATTACGTTCAGGAAGCGGCAGTTCCGTAAATGTGGGAGCAATTGCTTCCAAATTAGGCGGAGGCGGACACGTTAAAGCAGCAGGCGCTACAATCAAAGGCTCTTTGGAAGAAGTTCGGAAAATAATCATATCTGAATTCTCCATAGCTTTTGAAAACTGAATGTACCCCTAGCTGATTTTTTTGCTTTAGGATTTATATATTTTACTGATTTTTTTCCGTTTTATTATAAATTTTTATCGGTTTTTATAATATTTTTACAATTTTTATTTGAATTATATAATTTCTTCAAAATATAATATCCTTATGATTTACGATGGGCTTCTTATCACAAGAAAAAAAATTCAGAAATATCTGGATAAGGCAAAGAAAGATCTTAAAACAAGACCTCAGGGTTCTTTGCGCGTATGCACTGTTAATAAAAAGCCTTACTACTATCTAAGAAAAAGTTCAAAAGATACTAATGGAAAGATAATCGGCCATAACAACATAAAACTTGCAAAAGAACTGGCTCAAAAAGAATATGAGAAAAAGCTGGTAAGTATACTGGGAAAAGAACTGAACAGAATTGACAAGTTTATTGAAAATACCAATCAGCAATTAATGTCAGATGTTCTTAACGGAATCAGCATTGGGAAAAGAAGATTGGTTACACCATATGAAATATCAGATAAAGAATATGCAAAACAATGGCAGGCCGTAAAAAATCCCGGGAACGACCATACTTTCTATGATACAAATTTTTATACCAACAGGAATGAACGGGTAAGATCCAATTCTGAAGTAACCATTGCAAATATGCTAAATGAATACAATGTTCCGTACAGATATGAGTATCCATTGTTTTTTGACAATATGCAGGATTATATACATCCGGATTTTACAGTATTAAATGTTAAAACCAGGAAAGAATACTTCATTGAGTACTTCGGGATGATGGATGATGAAAAATACAGAGGGAATGCTCTCCATAGAATTGAACAATATGCAGCAGAAGGATATCTTTTGGGAGATTCGTTGATCGCCATCTTCGGTGAAAGATATTACCAACTGAATCCGACATATTTTAAGGAAATCATCAAACATTATTTTCTGTAAGAGTAACTGATATGAAACTTATTGATTCACATTTTCATACACTTATGTTCGATTCCCGGGGCAACAGTATGGAAGATGCTTTTTCCTCAATTGCCGGAGGAATAGACATAGGTACTGAATACAATGATTTGGAAGAAAGATCAAAAGCAATTGCAGAATATCCACATATTCTGAAAAGTGCTGCAATGGGTCCTTGGGAAACCCAGAATGCAGACAAAAAAGAATTGGACAGACGTTTTGAAATACTGAAGAAATATATAGATAAATATAACGCTGACCTGCTGGGAGAATTCGGGTTGGACAATTACTGCGGATACGGGCCAAAAGAGATGCAGGAGTATCTTATGCACAGACATATGGAATTTGCCCGGGATAAATCCATGAAAATAATCATCCATAACAGAGAAGCAGACAACCAAATAATAAAAATTATCAAGCAGTATTCGAATGTCAGTGGGATAATTCACTGTTTCAGCGGGAATAAAGATGTATTGAAAACGGCTCTTGAGTTGGGATACTACATAAGCTATGCAGGTAACATAACATTCAAGTCAAACAACGAATTGAGGGAAACTTTGAAACTTGTTCCATCAGACAGATTGTTGTTGGAAACAGATTCTCCTTACCTGACCCCAGTTCCCAAACGCGGAACGCAAAACACCCCGGAAAACATGATTTATACATATAACTGTGTAGCTGAATATCTTGGAAAGTCTACTGAACAACTTGCAGAAGAAATCTACGGAAATTTTACCTGCTTCTGTCAACACATATCTTAGGACAGCGTCCGTTTTCCGGGCACATTGAGCACTTTGGACTTACGCTTGTACATACTTCCTGTCCGTAAGAAACAAGCAGTTCATTCAATGGTATCCAGTACTTTTTGGGCATTACTTTCTGAAGGGCTTTCTCACTCTCCTCCGGACTCTTGGTTTTTATCCATCCCATTCTGTTTGAAATCTGATGAACATGACAGTCAACACAGATTGCGTCTATTCCGAATCCTAGGTTCAGAGTAAGATTTGCAGTCTTTATTCCCACTCCGGGCAGAGCCATAAGTTCATTCACATCTGATGGAACTTTACCGTTGTATTTCTCCACCAAGACTTTTGACACTTCCAGAATGCGTTTGGATTTTGTTTTATAAAAACCTGTCGGAAAAATAAGTTGAGAAATATCTTCTTCCGACAACTTAAGCATGTCATAAGGATTGTCTGCTTTATCAAGCAGTCTTTGAGAAGCCTTTAATGTAACATCATCTTTTGTCCTGAGTGAAAGCAATGTGGCAATCAGAACACAGAACGGATCATTCTTGGTAATTGCAACATATGAAACGGCAGGTATTACCTTGTTGATTGTTCTGAGAACATCATTGAACTCTGTAAATATTCTGTCAAAATATTCTATGTCGTGTTTTTCTGAATTCATAGTTTAAAACTGCCTCTTGGGACTGTATCTTAAATGCATCTTCAATCTTTGGTTCAACAACACCATAAAGCATTCTTTTAGGTACTGATTTTGAAAACCTATATCCGACAATCAATGACTTATCAAAATCCGAAGTGCCTAGATAAAGGGAAATATCATCTTCATTTCTACAGACAACCGCTTCTTCAGAAGGTTCAATTGAACTCCATGCAGAATCTTCGTCAGATACTAGATTACAACTGAAATATCCTTTTGAATTATCGGAAGTAATACCAACTGAACACGTATTGCTCAAAATGGATTTTACATCTATTGCATAAGAATTACATGCAAACGAAATAACAGGATCGAGAACCAACACTTCAGGTTCTGATATACTCTTAAGAGTCTTCTCTATTAAAGTACTGTCTGACAATTCATCAATGTCCAATGTAATGTGTTTCAATCTGATCTGCTGAAAAAAGAGTTTGATTCTGAGAGTTGTAATTCTGTTTCTGACAGAAGTTTCTGCCCATGCAGTTTCATCAATAAGACAATAGCTTGTAAGGGTGGAATAATACACAAAAAAGGCTGCAACTAAAACGAGAACGGCAATTACTGTAATCAATAATCTTGATTTGTGCATCACTTACATTTTAAGCGTACCCATATATTAGTCAATAACGAATAATTGACCTGAAATACCGTAAATCGTTAGAATTTTATTCAAAGAGGAGATGAAAAATGACATCTTATAAAGAACTCGGTCTTGTTAATACAAGAGATATGTTCGCAAAAGCCGTCAAAGGCGGTTATGCAATTCCTGCATACAATTTCAACAATATGGAACAGATGCAGGCAATCATTATGGCTTGCGTAGAAACAAAGAGCCCTGTAATTCTTCAGGTTTCAAAAGGCGCAAGAGATTATGCAAATATCAATTTGCTCAGAAATATGGCTCGCGGAGCTACAGAATATGCTCACGAACTCGGATGTGATATTCCTATCGTTCTTCACCTTGATCACGGAGACAGTTTCGAAACAGCAAAAGAGTGTATCGATAACGGTTTCTCATCTGTCATGATTGACGGTTCTCATCTTCCGTATGATGAAAACGTAGCACTGACAAAAAAGGTTGTTGAATACGCCCATATGTATGATGTTACAGTTGAAGGAGAACTGGGAGTTCTCGCAGGTATCGAAGATGAAGTATCTGCTGAAAAATCAAACTATACCAGACCTGAAGAAGTAATTGATTTCGTTTCAAAGACAGGCGTTGATTCACTTGCCATTTCAATCGGCACAAGCCACGGAGCAAACAAATTCTCACCTGAACAGTGCAAGAGAAATGCAGACGGAATCCTTATTCCGCCTCCACTTCGTTTTGACATCCTTGCAGAAATCGAAAAGAAGCTTCCGGGCTTCCCTATCGTTCTCCACGGTTCAAGCTCTGTTCCTCAGGAATATGTAAAAATGATCAATGATCACGGCGGTTGCCTTAAAGATAATGTCGGTATCCCTGAAGATCAGCTCAGACAGGCTGCAAAGAGTGCTGTTTGTAAGATTAACATCGACAGCGACGGAAGACTGGCAATGACCGGAACCATCAGAAGAATTTTTGAAGAACAGCCGGGCGTTTTCGATCCAAGAAAATATCTGGGTCCTGCTCGTGAAGCTCTTAAAGAGATGTATAAGCACAAGAATATTGATGTTCTTGGTTCAGCAGGTCATGCAGAATAATCTGATTATTACTAAATAACAGACATGGAGAGTTGAAATATTGCAACTCTCCTTTTTTTAATGCTATATTCCATTTATCGGAGGTAGCCCTTGGCTAAACAGGAACTTAGAATCAATCGTCAGATCAGAGCAAAAGAAGTTTTTGTCATTGACCGTGACGATCAAAAACGTGGAATAATGAATTTCTTCGATGCCCTTTCATTGGCAGAAGAAGCAGAACTTGATCTGGTAGAAATTTCACCCAACTCAAATCCTCCTGTCTGCAAAATTGTTGATTACGGGAAATACCGCTATCAGCAGGAAAAGAGAGCAAAGGAAAATAAGAAGTTGCAGGATCAGAAGCGAATTGAAATGCATGAAATCAGAATGCAGCCTAAGATTGATGTTCATGATCTTGAAGTTAAGACTTCCGCTATTGCAGAATTCCTGAATTCCGGAGACAAGTGTAAGGTTACAATCCGCTTTCATGGAAGAGAACTTGCCCATACAGATTTGGGGAGAGATGTTCTTATGAGAATACTTGAACTGTTAAAGGAAAAAGAGGTACTATTCAACGTTGACTCTCATCCGAGCATGGAAGGCAGAAATATGTCCATGATGCTCAGTTCAGGGAAGAAAAAAGGTTAATAACTCCCGTACGGGTGTTTGAATAGCAGTGATTCCGGGGTATCTTGTTTCCCGGACACTCTTAAAAAGAGGTAATTATATGCCCAAGATGAAAACAAGACGTTCCGCTAAAAAGCGCTACAAGCTCACCGGTAATGGCAAGGTAATGTTCAAGAAGCAGGGTCTTCGCCATATTCTCACCAAGAAGTCCACAAAACGTAAGAGAAATCTTCGTGCAGCTGGTATTCTCGACGAATCAGAAGCAAGAAAAGTCAGAAAAATGCTTCCATACGGTTGATAGGGAGGGAATGATATGCCAAGAGCAGTTGACGGAACAAAACACAAGGACAAGCGCAAGAAAATAATGCAGCTTGCTAAGGGTTACTGGGGACGCAGATCTACTAATAACCGTATCGCAAAAGATGCTGTAGCAAGAGCCGGCCAGTACGCATACCGCGGCAGAAAAGAGAAGAAGAGAGATTTCAGAAAACTCTGGATCGCCAGAATCTCAGCAGCAGTAAAGGCAGAAGGTCTTAACTACTCTCAGTTTATGCATGCTCTCAAGCTTGCTAACATTGAGATTAACAGAAAGGTTCTTTCCAACATGGCAATCGAAGACAAGGTTGCATTCAAAGCACTTGTTGATACAGCTAAAAAGGCTCTCAACAAATGATTTTTAAGTCCTTACAAAAACCGCAGTCGAAAGGCTGCGGTTTTTTTATGTTCAATAGTTATAAAATATATGTATAGTCCGGATATAAAACAGCTGACAAACAGAGTTATTCAATACAACTCTATGATTGAAAGAAATCCGAAAAGTGCCGGAATTTCTTCTTTACGGAATCTGATAATCAACGATATTTGGGTAATCATTTATTCCATGCACAACGATATAAGACTGCTGGACGAAGAAGATGCCGGAGAATTTCTTCTCTATATGGATTCAAAGCTTGAAAGCATTATCAGAAATTACAATGATAGAGGTCCGGATTTTAAGAAGTATCTCTATCCTATTCTTATAAGAAAACTCAAATCGTTTTACAAATGCAAAGCAATAAAATCAAAACACGAGAGAACTATTGCCCATTGTCATACAAAATATGAATATGAGCTTGATGAGGAAGAAAATTACACTTATTATATTGCAGAGAAAAGAGAACTTAATATCTTTCAGACAAACGAATTACACAAACTAAAATATATCTGCAGGAATAGCAGGACAGCAAATAAGAGATTGTTTATCTACATCATGCATCTTGCTTCAAATCTTCAGCAATATGATTTAAGTACCCTTTGCGAAGTCTTATGCTTTGACAAAGAAGAGACAATAAAAATCATTGATAAAATCAGTATTCTCAATCCTGAAAACAACCGAACAATGCTTCTTAAGGAAAGACGAAACATAAACTGGGCAAGGCAACTTTTTCTTCAGGAAGATTTATCTGCCATGAACTATCTGAGTGACTACTCAATGAATGATATTTATCAGAACCGAATTGATCATTACATGGACTGTTACAATAATCAGACAAAGAAACTGGCAGAAAGGAAAAAATCTGTCAGCAGAACTGTTATTGCGAATCTTCTTGGAATTTCAATTGCAAACGCAGGTGCTGCGGTTTACTATACGAAAAATGTGCTTAAGTACTGTATGGGAGAACCACAAAGTGCTCAAAGTATGGGTATTTCAGATCACCTGTTTAAGATTCTGGAAAGCGATGTCTGGCATTATGATACAGTACCTTTTGCCGAAAAAATATTCATTCCTTCCAAGAATTTTCATTTTTCGTCAGATTTACAGATCCAAGAACAAACATTTCCACAAATATTTCCACAAGTTGAATTTAAGGAACAAATAAACTATCCTCACTTTATACAGATTTAATTATTTACGGATATTGTTATGGATATTTTAGTTGCTTCTTCAAACGATCATAAACTTCAGGAATTACAGGGACTTCTTGCTCCTCACAAACTTCATTTACCTAAAGAATTCGGACTTGCATTTGAGTGCGATGAAACCGGAAGTACATTTGCAGAAAATGCAATGCAGAAAGCGATGGCTTTAAATGCTGTAGCTTCCGATATTCATATGAGCATTTTGGCAGATGATTCCGGTCTTCTGGTCGATGCCCTTCCCGGAGAATTGGGAATTCATACTGCACGTTTCGGAAGTAAGGAAGGCGAACCTGTTTTACCTGCAGATGTTAAGAATAAATTGCTTCTCGAAAGGATGAAAGGGGTCAAAAATAGAAGTGCAAAATTTGTCTGTACTTTAGTACTCATTACTGCACAAAGAATTATCACATGTGAGGCAACAGCCCCCGGTTATATAAAAACAGAAATTTCAAATGGTACAGGTGGTTTCGGATATGATCCTGTTTTCTTTAATACAGAAGCGAATTGTTGCTTTGCCGATATGGGAGAACAGAAAAACATCTACAGCCACAGGGCAAAAGCGGCAAAAATGCTTTTGGAGAAAATTGAAGAAATACCTCTGAGAAATGAAATCAATGAAAACAACAAATGGGATCTTTCATTGCTTTGTAAAGACCCGGATGACTTCAAAAATGGTCTTAATATTTTGGAAAACAAAGCAAAATCACTGCAAAATTTCAGTGGCAAAATTTCAAAATCTGCGAATAACTTATATGAAATGCTTGTTTTGTCAGACGAAGTAAATCAACTGGCTGAAAGGCTCGGAAACTATGCTTTTCTGAATTATGAGTCTCAAACCGATAATTCCGACTATCAGACAATGATGGGTCTCTATACAAGAGTTTCTACAGAAATTGCGGCTTCAATAAGTTTTATCGAACCGGAGATTCTTCAGATGGATAATCTTGAGCAAATTATCAATGAAAGCAGATTTGAGCCTTATAAAGTAATGCTATCAAAATTACTCAGAACCAAAAATCATATTCTTTCAGATAAAGAAGAAGCAATTTTGGCTATGCAATCAGAGCTTCAAAGTACTCCGAATGATGCTTTTGAGGCTCTTACAGATGCAGATATGGATTTTGGAAAAATTAACGGAAAGAGTCTTTCTCAGAGTACTTTTTCAATTTTCATGCACAATCCGGACAGAGAATTAAGAAAAAAAGCATACCTTCAGTTCTATGAAAACTTTTTAAAACATGAACAGACTCTTTCAAAACTGTATGCTTCTTCAGTAAAACAGGATATTTTCAATGCTAAAGTCAGGCATTTCAATTCTTCATTGGAAGCTTCACTTTTTGACAACAATGTTCCCGTTTCTGTTTATACCGGTCTAATTGACGCAGTTCATGAGGCATTTCCTCTACTTCACAAGTATTATTCTCTGAAAAAAGATTATCTGAATCTTAAGGAACTCAGGCATTACGATGTCTATGTTCCTCTTGCAATAAGCGTTCAGTCTCATACTCCTTACATTGAAGCATGCAACACTGTAAGAGAGGCTCTGAAACCTTTGGGAGAAGAATACACAGATGTTCTTTACAACGGTCTTACAAAAGACAGATGGGTTGATATTTATGAAAATAAGGGAAAGCGAAGCGGTGCTTTTTCTTCCGGGGGTTTTATTGGAAATCCTTATATTCTCTTAAATTATAAAGAAGATGTTCTTAATGATGTATTTACGATTGCCCATGAAGGCGGTCACAGCATGCATTCATATTACAGTAAACTGAACAATCATTTTTCGTGTTACAACTACACGATTTTTGAGGCCGAGGTAGCTTCAACTTTCAATGAACAGCTTCTTGCTTCATATCTGGCTGATCATGCAGAAAACGGTGAAATGAAAAGCTATATCATTTCCAAACAACTTGATGATATGGTTGCAACACTTTTCCGACAGACTATGTTTGCAGAATTTGAGTTAATATGCCACAAGATGCAGGAAAACGGAGAAATTCTTACAAGTGAGAGTATAAGAAAGACATACAGAAACCTACTTGAACAATATTTTGGACCTGAAATGATATTTGAAGAATGTTCAGACCTGGAATGTCTCAGAATTCCTCATTTTTACAATACTTTTTATGTATACAAATATGCAACAGGCATTTCAGCTGCAATTGCATTGTCCGAGAAGGTCAAAACCGGTACTGAAAAAGACAGAAATCAATACATTTCCTTCCTGAAAAACGGCGGCAGGTACTTTCCTATTGACAATCTCAAGATGGCAGGTGTTGATATGTCAACTCAGGATCCGGTAAAAGCGGCAATTAACAAGTTTAAAACTCTTCTCAATGAAAGAATACTTGACCAATAAAGCACATTTGTTGTAAATTACAAAGGCTCATGCGGCTATGGTGGAATTGGTAGACACGCTAGCTTGAGGTGCTAGTGGCGAGAGCTATGCTAGTTCGAGTCTAGTTGGCCGCATCAAAGTGAACGACCTACACTTTTTGAGACAAATGTTCTCGAGAATAGGTCGTTCTTTTTTTATTTATTTTGTTCATAGTACGTTAGTTCAAATTCATTCGGTGTAAGATTATGCAGTTTCTGATGAGGTCTAACCTCATTGTAAAAATGCATATACTCATCTATGGACTCAGAGAGTTCGGATAGCGTTAAGTCATTAAACCCAAGCTTGGTTAAATTACTTTTGTTATATACAAAAAGTACGGTAAAAAGAGGCAAATCTGTAGCCTTTTACCGTACTCAATTCATTACAAAAGATTGTACTGACATTACATCATGATTTCTCCGTCTTTTGAGACCTTATTGAACAAAATCAAAGAAATTATGGTAAAAATCGAAACAATAGTAGCAAGAGCACAAGCTCTGCCATCAGTTGCATTTGCAACGGCTTTATATACAGCAACATTCAAAGTCTGAGTTCTGAATGAATACAACAACATTGATGACGAAAGCTCTGTAATCAGCGTTACCCAGCTCATTATAGCTCCTGCAAACAAACCGCTGAACATCATCGGAATAGTAACCTTGATAAGTGTTTTTAGTTTACTTGCGCCCAAAGATTCAGCAGCCTCATCAATTGAAAGAGGAATCTGTGAAAGAATTGCAACGGATGATCTGATTGTGTACGGAATTCTTCTTACACACATTGCTATCACCATAATGGAAGCAGTTCCGACCAAAGGGAGATACTTATTGTTAAAAGCCAGTATCATTGCAATACCTACAACAGCACCGGGAATAACATATGGCACCATTGACAGCGTATCAATTGTAGCATTGAGAAAATTCCTACGTCTTACTGTCAGATAAGAAATCAGAACAGCAAGAACAATAATCAAAGCAAGAGCTAAACCGCAAATCCTGATTGTATTCCAAATCGTGTTTCCCATCTTGTCGAACACGTATTTGTAACTCTGCAATGAGAATCCATCTTGAAAGACCTCTCCGCTGGGATTGGTTTTCTTGAAAGAAAGGTACACTAAATACACCTGAGGCAACAGAGCAAGTGCTACAAGTCCATAGCTATATAAATGGATGAAAAAACTTCCCAGTGGTTTTGCTTTTTTTCTCTCAATGTGATTCATTGCACTCATAGAGAAACTGTTTTTTGTCGTAAAATATCTCTGAACAAGGAAGAATACGAGAGTAATGAGAATTGCCAAAACTGAAATTGCAGCTGCAAAACTGTGATCAGTACCCATTTCACCTACATATGAGTTGTATATGATAACAGGGAAAGTCGTGTATCCCTCACCGATCATCAAAGGAGTACCGAAATCAGCAATAGCTCTCATAAATACCATAAGAGCAGCGGCAAGAATCGATGGCATACACAATGGAATTACGACAGTAAAAAAACGTCTGATTCCGCTGACACCCATATTTGCAGAAGCTTCCAGCAAAGACTTGTCAACATTCTTCATTGCACTGGAAACATACATAAAAACCAACGGAAACAATTTCAATGAAAGAACAAGAAGAATTCCGTTAAAACCATATATATTCGGAATAGTAATACCAAGACTGGTTTTAATAAACTTTGTTATTACTCCGGATCTTCCTAATAGCTTTACCCACGCATATGCTCCGATAAAAGGTGCAGACATAGAAGCTAATATTATAAGCATTTGAAGGAATTTTCGTCCCCTAATCTCGTACATATTGAATAAATAAGCCAGAGGAACACCAAGAATCAATGTTATTGCACAGGAGCAGAGTGCAACCTTGAAACTGTTTGTAAGTGTCCTTGAGTAAAACGGTTGACTGAAAAATTTAACAAAATATTTAAATGTAAGAGCCCCGGTCTTGGAATCAATTACAGACTGTTTGACGATTTTCATTAATGGATAGACCATAAAAAGAATATACAAGGCAAGAACGATAAGACTGACAATTACCCAAAAATCAAAACCTTTTTTCTTCTGCATTTTTGCCTCACTTTACTAATGATTTTTCACCATCTTCAGTGAATACATTTATTTTTTCAGATTTTACAATCATCTTAATTTCAGTTCCGTTTTCAATAATGTCATCAATAAGTGATTCCTGAATAATTTCAGCCCTATCCCCGTCAGAAAGCTCAACGGTATAATGGGTATTAAGACCAAGGAAAGTACTGTACATCACTTTTCCAACCAGCCCCTCATCTCCCGAATAAGAATCTATCACCAACTCTTCCGGTCTGACAGAGACAATCACACTTTGGCCATCGGTAACATCTGTAAGATTATCCATTTTTACAGAATAACCATTCGAAAACACTACAGCCTTTTCAGACCCACTGACTTTTATTTTTGCATTCATCAAATTAGTTCTTCCGATAAATGTAGCAACAAACTTGTTGGCAGGTCTTTGATATAAAGCCTTAGGAGTTCCTATCTGCTGAATCACACCCAAATTCATAACTGCAATCCTATCGGAAACAGCCATTGCTTCTTCCTGATCGTGTGTAACATAAACAGTTGTAATACCAAGTCTATTCTGAATCTCTTTAATGACGGTTCTCATCTCAACTCTGAGCTTGGCATCAAGATTGGAAAGAGGTTCATCCATCAGAAGAACTTCAGGTTCTATCGCTAAGGCTCTGGCAAGAGCAACTCTTTGCTGTTGTCCTCCCGACAATTTTTCAGGAAGACGATCTGCATATTCGCGGATTTTCATTAAAGCCATGAATTCATCAGCCTTGGCTTGTATTTCATCTTTTGGGAGCTTTTTATTTTTAAGTCCAAAAGCAACATTCTTTTTAACAGTCAGATGTGGAAAGATCGCATAATTTTGAAACACCATTCCTATGTTTCTTTTTGCAGGATCAAGATCATTAATCAAACGATTTCCAAAATAAAATTGACCACCTTCAATACTGTTGAAACCTGCAATCATTCTCAGCAGAGTTGTCTTTCCACAACCCGATGGTCCCAATAAAGTAAAGAACTCACCAGGATTAATCTCCAAAGATAAACCAGGAATGGCGACAAAATCGCCGTATTTTTTCACTGCATCTTTTATTGTGATTTTGACATTCATTTTTGAACTCCGCCTTTTGTATTTTTCATTAGTTGATATAGTTATGTGACCCCAATCTTGGGGTCACATGTAAAAAAACTGAATTTTGATTAGTTCTTTCCGTACTTTGCCCAGTATTCAGTCCATCTTTCTTTAATAGCTGCACTGTTCTTGGCAAGAGCTTCTGTATCAGCAACCTTGACGTTAATTGTATCAAGATCAACCATTGTCGGGCTTCCACCCTGAAGTTTTGTCTTTGTTGCAGGTCTTGCTGCAGCATCAAGATATGACTGCTGACCTTCGTCTGACTGGAGGAAATCCATGAAAAGCTTAGCATTGTCAAGGTTCTTTGCACCCTTGATGATTGCTGATGCAAATCCGACAGATGTTGTTCCTTCTTCCCAGAATACCATATGACCACCGGTTGTTCCTGCGTCAATAAGCTTTACGATTGCAGGCTCATAAGAAAGACCTACAACGTATTCACCTGCGAGTGTTGATTTGCCAGGAATTGAAGATGAACTTACTACGACAAGACCATTCTGCATAAGTTTTGCAATATAGTCCCATGCTGCAGGGCTATCCCAGCCACCGAAGTCTGTAAGCAGACACTGAAGGTTGTTCCATGCTGAAGATGAAGATGTAGGATCTGCTGTAACAACTTTACCGTAGAGTTTCGGATCAAGAAGAGACTTCCATCCTGTAATCTTTACTCCGTTTTCAGCTTCAAGTGCATCGTTTACTACGAGACAAGGAATCTGAATATCGTGGAATGTCAACTTTCCGGATGTGTTTGTGTAACCATCCTGCATTTTTGAATCATTAACACTGACATAAGTATCAAAATATTCTCCCATAGCTTCGAGATCAGCATACTGAAGACCTCCGAACATTGCATCTGCCTGAGGATTTGATGCTTCTGCCTGTATTCTTGCTTTGCAATCACCGGCTCCGCCGTATGTGTAAAATACTTCGATATCCGGGTAAAGTTCATTAAACTTTGCAATTGCAATATCATAATGAGCCTGGCTAACTGTTGTATAAAGAATCAGTATTCCGGAAGGACCCTTTTTCTCTGTTGCAATTTCAGGCTTTGCCTGTGCAAAAACCATTGTCATTACAACAAAAGCGATAAGAAATACACTTACTACTTTTTTCATTTTTTATTTCTCCTTTTTTTTCTACACAACGTGTAGTTATTCACCTATTATTTTCAGAACAGTTTCCATATTGGGAATTCCTGCTCTTCCTCCATGAAATGCACACTTGTAACTTGCAGCAGCACTGGCAAATTTGATACATTGTTCCAACTTCATTCCTCTCACATATGCATTTAAAAATGCACCATGAAAGACATCTCCACATCCTGTAGTATCAACAACCTTATTTGCGGGATAACTCGGGAAATCAACTACTTCCCCGTTAATTATAAACTTACTTCCACCGTCTCCCAAAGTACAACCGATAACTTTTTTTTGTCCCCATGAAGCTATTTCCAACAAAGCTTCGTTGTAGTTTGTCTTTTCACTGATCTTCAACGGATATCTGCTGTTCATTATCAAAATATCAGCCATTCCGGCTAAAACCTTGTTTTTGTCATTTTCCTTTTGCATCGAGCAACCATCCAATGAAACAAGAACTCCATTTTCCTTTGCAATTTCAGCAGCAGCTATGGCATTACCGTAATTGGTACCATCCAGATGTAACACATTGGCTGCCCCTATCAGTTTTATTATATCATTATCCCATCTGATTAAGGGATTAAAATCCCTCTGCGGGAACTTCGTTCTGGAACCGTTTTCAGGATTCACCATAACAACAGATTCCAATCCATAACAGTCATTCCTTCTGATAAGATAATCAGTGCATATACCATCCTCTTTAAATAATCTGATAATCTCGTCAGAAATCGAATCATTACCGATATTTCCTACAAATACACTTGATACACCAAGTTTTGAAGCTGCAACAACCGCCGTTGCAACGGCACCACCTCCTTGAATCTCCCTCGATAAAACATGAGTAGAACCATCTTCTATGGGAAAATCTTCTACTGTGCAGATCTTGTCCACACAACTGTATCCCACTCCCACAATCTGAAACCTACACAAAGTTCTCTCCTTTATCTTCTGAACAGTTCCATTGCTTTTTTGACAACATTATCCTTTGTAATCCCATAAGTCGAAAGCAATTCTGATGTTTCACCGGACTGTCCGAAGCAATCTTCTACGGCTATATGTGAAATTTTGATACCGTTCTCCTCTACCAAGGAACTTGCAACAGCTTCAGTCAGACCGCAAATCATATTGGATTCTTCACAGACAAGAACCTTTCCTCCGCAGTTTCTGACTTCACGGATTATTCCTTCACTATCAAAAGGTTTGATTGTATGAACGTTGACCAATGTTGCATTCACCCCATTGGATTTAAGTTCTTTTAATGCTTGGCTTGCCAAACATGTCATCATCCCGGATGCTACAATACATAAATCATTTCCTCTGACGAGTGTCTGAATTTTTCCAAGCTCAATTGCATCATCAACACTTGTTATATTCTCCACAGGCTCACGTGAAGTTCTGATGTAAACAGGCCCATTATGTTTATAAGCCATTTCTGCTATCAGCCGAGCCTGATTGGAATCACAAGGTTGCAGGACAACCATATTGGGCAATGATCTCATTGCACCGATATCTTCTATACACTGATGCGTTCCTCCGTCACCGGCGGCAGTAATTCCTCCATGGCTTCCTACAATTTTTACATTCAAATGCGAATAGGCAACACAATTTCTGATAATCTCAAAAGCTCTTCCTGCTGCAAATACAGCCATCGATGAACAGAACGGAACTATACCCACCTTACTGAGACCTGCAGAAATACCTACCATATTTTGTTCTGCAATTCCAACATCAATATATCTTTCAGGGAATGCATTCTGAAAGGCAACCGAACCGGTTGTTTTTGCTAAATCGGCATCAACTGCAAAGATGTCTTCATGTTCTTTTGCCAACTGGACCAGCCCTTCATAAAAACCGAATCTGGAAGCTTCTTTATCTGACATATTCCACCCCCAATTCTCTGTAGGCTTCAACTATCTCATCTCCTTTAGGAAGAGAGCCATGCCATTTCAAACCGTTCTCCATAAAAGAAACACCTTTTCCTTTTACAGTATTGGCTATGATACAATGTGGTTTTCTAACTGTCTTTCTATCTAAAGCTTTGAATATTTGCCCGAAATCATGACCATCAATTGAATCAACGGAAAAATTGAAACTATTGAATTTATCCTCCAAACTATTCAGGGGATTTGTTACCTCTGTCGGAGCACTTAGCTGAAGCTTATTCCTATCTACAATAACTGTAAGATTGTCAAGCTTAAAAGCATTTGCAGCCATAAAGGCTTCCCAACAAATACCTTCCTGAAGTTCTCCATCTCCGGTTATTACATAAGTATGACCCGAAAGGCCTAATTTCTTCATCCCCAGAGCGAATCCGACTGCAACACTTACACCTTGTCCCAGAGAGCCCGTACTGCAATCAATTCCCGGACACTTTGTAGAATCCGGATGTCCTTGAAGGATACTGCCGAATTGTCTCAGTGTATGTTTTGCTTCCTCGGGCACTATACCTTTGTCTATAAGAATTGAATATAAGATAGGATTTGCATGCCCTTTTGAAAGAACGAATCTATCTCTTTCCAAATCATCAGGCCCTTTGCCCAGATTCAATTTGTCATAATACAAAGCTGTCAGCAGCTCTACAATCGAGTACGAACTTCCTATATGACCCGAGCCTGCCTTCAGAAGCATATCCAATGTGTCAACTCTTAATTTTCTTGCCTTATTTGTCAGATAATCAATATCTCTCATTATGCTTTACCCATACTTCCGAACAAACTCATTTTCTTAATACACATGGCTTTTGTTGCTTCAAGTCCATCTGCCAAAACGGCTCTTGGAGTAAACCCTTTGCTTTCTTTGTCTTTACCGGCTTCAAAATACTTCTTTACAGCCTCTGTAAATGCAATCTGACATTCTGTATTTACATTGATTTTTGCAACTCCTCTTTTGATAGCTTCCCGTATCTGTTCTTCCGGAATCAGAGATCCTCCGTGCAAAACCAAAGGAAGATTGCCAACTTGACTCTTTATATTGTCAAGTATGTCAAAATGAAGACCTTCCCAATCTGAAGGGTATTTTCCATGAATATTTCCGATTCCGGCTGCAAGGAAATCAATCCCAAGACTTGCAATTGTCTTGCATTGTTCCGGATCTGCACATTCTCCTCTTGAAATGCGTCCGTCTTCTTCTCCTCCGATTCCTCCAACTTCTGCTTCAACGCTGATACCTTTTGCATGAGCAAGTCTGACAACTTCTTTGGTCTTTTCAATGTTTTCATCAAACGGAAGTGAAGACCCGTCAAACATAACAGAAGAGAACCCATTGTCTATGGCTTCTATTGCTTCACTGTACTTTCCATGATCAACATGAAGTGCCACTGGAACAGTAATGTCCAAGAAATTCATAAACCCCTGAACCATATCAGTAATAGTACGGTATCCACCCATATATTTTGCGGTTCCACCTGAAACACCTAAAATAATAGGTGACTTTGATTCCTGAGCCGCTAAAAGAAACGCTCTGACGCTCTCCATATTATTGAGATTGAAATGACCAACTGCATAATGCCCTTTGACGGCATCTTGTAACATTTCAGTTGCAGAAACAAGTTTCATATTTTCACCCCCATTAGTTTCACATTACATTGCATTGATGTATTAGTAAAGAAAAAACATACATAAACTGAGGAATAATTTCCTCCATTTGATATGCACCAATAAAGTAACACATTTGTATCTACCTCATAAGGAAGAAGGTTTTCAGAAACACATCCTTGCAGAGGAGCTGAATGTTTTTAATATAGCCGTTTGCCATCTTCTGTCGTATAATTCAGTGAAAGCTGATAAATATTGGAGGCATAAACCGATGAAGACGAAAGAAGAGTTGAATGCCCTGAAGGAAGAATATACGGAGCTTAATAAGAAACTCTCAGAACTCTCGGAAGATGAACTTAAGCAGGTAGTTGGCGGATTGCCTGATGGTGATAAACAAGGTGGCGCGATATACTTCGTTAGTGGCAGTAGTGTGGGAAGCTCGCTTATGTCAGAAACAGGGAAAACATGGATTCATGATATTGGTGTTACCGATCCTTCCATGAGTGGTGGACAACAGCAATGAAAACGAAAGAAGAACTTTAGTTTTTTCAAAACATTGATTTAAGTGTTCCAAATGCAGGTTGCAACCTCTTGTTGCTGAAATGCAACCCCTTTGAGAGTAATTTTCGGATTGTATCATAGTCAACGCACCAAGGCATCATAGTGGGTCGACATTGATACAATGTTGACCCTTTTTTATGGTTCAGTGTAAAAACAATCATTAGGATTTCAAAAGAACTCATCAGTAGCAAACTCTATGTCAAAGTAGTAAAGTATAATTCATGAAAGAAAAAATTCAATTTATCAACTATGCAAAAGCAATCAGCATTATTTTTGTGTTGATAACACATCTCGGTTATAATCTGCCACCTTTTATTCTGCTGTTCTTTATGCCGGTCTTTTTTGTATGTAGCGGATATGTATTCAACCTCAACGACCAAAATTTCGACAGCTATGTCAAGAAAAAAGGTAAAAGGCTTCTTTTTCCATTTTGGCAAGCCATGCTTATCTATACGGTAATGGATCTTTTCAGAGCTCACTACTATGGTTTTGCACCAACATCAACTGTTATCAAGTATGCCTTGACAGAAACAATTTACGGTTCAGGAATGTTTCCGGTAATCGGTAAATGGGGAAATGTTCTTGCAAAAATAAATCCATGGGCAGAGCTTACCACACCACCCGTTGATATCATTCTTCCATCTAATTGTCATCTTTGGTTTTTACCGGCCATGTTTTCTGCCTGTTGTATTTATTACCCGTTTGCAAGGTACAAAGAGAACATAAAAAGCACTTGGAAATTTTTATTAATTCTTTTGATTCTCGCTATTTCCGGACTTGAAACCTTACCCGGATTCGGACAGCTTCCTTATGGATTCGGAAGGGGCTGTATTGGTGCAGTATGTATTATGTTCGGCAATTGGCTCAAAGAGAAAAAAATCTTCGACCAGGAAAACAAAATCCGTATGCTGATATATTTTTCAGCAGGGCTTATTGTTTCCATTATTACCCTCTGCTTTGGTACAACATCGGGAAGTATGGTAATCAGTTATTATGGTCCGTACCCGTTTGTGTCTGTTTTCCTTTCAGCTGTCGGAGGGTGTGCATCTTCTCTTGTATTTCTTATTATTTGCAAATACATAGAAAAAATACCGTTTAACCTATTGAAAAATTCACTGTCTGAAATCGGGAATAATTCAATGACAATCTATCTTTGGCAGTTCATAATTATCAACATAGCAGATTTTATCTTCCTCTCACTTATGGGAGTTGATTTGGAGCCTGCAAGCTTTTATATGATTGTCGTTTCTCCAAGATATTTCTGGTATAAACTGCCGTTGCTTTTCCTTACAATCTCCAGTCTGACATATTATGGTTTAATAAGGAAAAAGATTGACATACATTGAATGAGACATTTTTGTTAAATAGCTGGTTCGCCAGCTTGGGCTGAGCACAAGACCAGGGACCAACTACTGCGGGTAAGACACCCGCTTTTCTTTTTATTGAGGTTCTATGAAAGGTGTTGTGAATTGAGTATATGTTGTATAATTGCTATATAAACAATATCTTTCTTGCTGAGAGGTGACCAATATTATGGCAAAAACAAAGGAAGAACTGAACGCAATTAAAGAGGAAGTTGAAACCGTAAGCAAAAAGCTTCAGGAACTGACCAAGGAAGAACTTGAGCTGGTAACGGGTGGCACAAAAGTCGTCGTCGATAGTGAAGACAATTCGCTTCTCGACTATATCAACTGGTTCTTCAAAACAGTAACGTAATAATGAATAAATTGTTTGCAATGCTGCTTAACAGAGCAGAAATCTCGATATTCCTATGACAAACAAGAATGAACTTGACCGTGGTTAATATTACAAAATCTGCATTCTGAGTGTTAAAAATGCGGTTTGATATCCAATCATAAAGGGGAAAATCATGAAAACAAAAGAAGAATTAAACAAACTTAAAGAAGAAGTAAAAACACTGAATAAGAAACTAGCCGAGCTTTCCGAGGAAGAGCTTAAACAGGTAACAGGTGGCTTCGAAGGCTTTCATCAAAATTCTGCAGAACAACAAGGCGGCGCGATTTATTTCAATAGCAGTATCGTCGGAAACCCGGCAGAATCTGAAGTAGGAACAGGCAAAAATAGAAAAAGCGTCAATGTTAATGAGGTATTGACGTGAATACAGCGTAAAAGAGTTAGAAAAGGAAAGATATGAAAACAAAAAAAGAACTTGAACAGATTAAAGAAGAAGTCAAAGCACTGAATAAAAAGCTTGCCGTACTGAATGAGGATGAATTAAATATGGTTACTGGTGGTGCATCTGGACCAGGTATATATGCATTTACAGACCCAGATACTGGTCCTAGTAATAATCAAAAACCAATAATCGTTCACAGAAAATGTTTTTGATGATTTGAAGTTGATACAATTACTTCATGCAATAAAATTGGGGAGCTGAAAAAATATTAAAACCAAAAGATACTTGCACTCTCCACTTTTAACATCAATAATGGGCTGTTACAAAAGTCAGAATTTCTGGCTGAGGATTGCAGCCCGTCTATTTTGCCTAAAGTCTATAAAACGATTTCCATGGAATAGAACCCCGGGCATATATGGCAGAATGTAACCAAAATACGTTTTCCTTAATTTGGTATTATATTTTCTACGGTTTTGCATCGCTTTCTTATTACCGAATTACAATTTCCTAGATTCAGTATTATTTTCTGACCGAAATTCTATTACCAAAATTGTATTTTCTTAATTTGGTATTATTTATCCAACGATATTTCATTGATTTTGTATTACCGATATTCATTTTTTTAAAT
>JAZLMO010000012.1:0-15722 GCA_045598675.1 Sphaerochaetaceae bacterium | reverse complement strand
AAAGCAGTCTAAACCTACTGGGGGGGGGGGTATGTCAAGGTTGATGAAAATGGGAGTCTATTCCCGTTTTCATCTTGATTTAAATCAAATTGGATGTATAATTTGTTTTTAGAGGAGCTTATGTATTACAAAAGAAATATTGAGCAAGCTATAGAAATTGCTTCAAAAAGTTTTTCATGTATCACTATATATGGCGCAAGACAAGTTGGAAAAAGTACAACGGTAAGGCATATATTTGGTAATAAATTAGAAATTGTTTCTCTTGATGATTACGAACAGTTGTATTTGGCAAAGACAAATCCTAAGCTCTTTTTACAAGCACACCCTTGGCCGTTAATCATAGATGAGATACAGAAAGCTCCTGAACTTTTGCCGGAAATTAAAATATGCATAGATAACTTTAAGTTTAAATGTTTGGAAGAAGGATCAAAACCTTCACTTATGTTTATTCTTACAGGATCAAACCAAATAGAATTGCAAAAAGCAACAGTAGAATCTCTTGCCGGCAGAACAGCCGTATTATATATGAACTCTATGAGCTTGAATGAAAAAGAGCAAAGGGAAGGATCTTTGTTCTCTCCTATATTGGATGTATTAAAAGAAAAAGAACGAAGAATCGGCTTTAACAGCAAAAACAGGATTCAAATATTTGATGAAATTTTCAAAGGTGGAATGCCTGAACTGGTCAGCTCTGATATTGACAGACAGATGTATTACAAATCCTATGTGGATACCTATATTGAAAAAGACGTAAAACTGCTTATTTCAAATTCATCAGAGTTTTTGTTCAGAAACTTTTTAAGCATTGTAGCATTAAGAACTGCTCAAGAAGTAAATTGGGATGAAATTTCAAGAAGCGTTGGTATAGACGTTAAAACATGTAAACGATGGATGTCTATTTTAGAAACTTCCGGCATAGTTTATTTGTTGCAACCTTATATGAAAAATGCCTCAACAAGAATAATTAAAAGCCCTAAACTTTACTTTATGGATACCGGTCTGTGTTCATATCTTTGTAAGTGGCCTACTTCAGAAATGCTGGAAAAAGGAATAATGGCAGGCGCTTTCTTTGAAACTTTTGTGGTTACGGAAATAGTTAAGAGCTTCAACAGTTTAGGAAAAACTCTGGATTGTCTTTATTATTTCAGAACAATGGGACAAAAAGAAATAGATCTCATTTATGAAGAAAACAATACTATTTATCCTATTGAAATAAAAAAAGGAATTGCCCCATCAAATCCGGCAAAAAACTTCTCAGCTTTAGCTATATTCAAAAAGACTATTGGCACAGGCTTAATAATTGACAGTTGTGAAAGAATTATGCCGTTAAACAACACTGTGTGGTTTTGCCCGGTTTCTTTGTTATAAAAGAGCTTGTTTCTGATTAATCTTTTTTTCAAGATATTTCTTGCTCTGAATATCATATCTTTTCATAAGCATGCTATCAACTTCATGTTTTTACCTCTGCTGCACATACTGTATCACGTTTCGCAAATTTTAATAATTTTGATTTTTGCGAAACGATAATATATTTTAGGTTTCAGAAAATATTACAAAACTATCCTTTCTTGGCAGACAGGTTAAGAAAACAACTTGAGTTTTCTACCGACCATAGGATACATGGTAATCCACAGTGCTGTTGAGAAGTATCTGAAAAATGAAATAACTGCCACATACGGAAGAATCTTTTTTACGCCTTCTAAAATCAACAGAGCAACAACCAACCCTACAAGATAGCGGACAATTTTTCTGCCCCAAGTTCCTTCCACAGAAAAATTACAGTATTTTTCTTCAATGGGGAATCCGATCATTATTCCAGCAAGCATGCCCAGATTCTTTGAGAAGTCTGAAAAAGCAAGAAAATCAATACATTCCAACTGAACCAATAAACTCTGTACGAATCCGATAAGGGCAATAACAATTCCGATAAACACAATCTGTTTATGATAGCTGAATCTTTTTTCGTATAACGCAATTAACCTGTTGATGAAAATGAAAGTTGTCCCTATTCCAAGCATTGTTCCGCAACAAACATCAAGCGGCCAATGAACACAAAGATACAGCCTTGAAAGAGGAACAAGGAAAATCAGAATTGAACAAATAATGCTGAGAACTTTTTTACTGAATAAGACAGCAATAGAACTGTAAAAGCTGGCAGCAGTAGTCGAGTGCCCGCTGGGAAATGAATAACCGGTGGCGGTATGAATACGACCGGTCTGCAACTCAGGCATTACAGTCCAAGGTCTGGGAAATCTTACAACAGCTTTCAGAGTAGACATGAATGAACATGCTATCAGAAGAGAAAAGACAGAAAGGATTCCTTTCTTTTTATCTATACACCAAATGATAAACAAAGCTATTACAATAGGAACAACAGATTCCCCGAACATAGTAATAACTTCAACCAACTTATCCAAAAACTTTATGTCTATATTTGAAAAAAACAGTAGTATACTTTTCTGAAGTTCCATAATCATCTCCAAATCGTATGTATTCGCAAGTTAACACTGTATATATTTTTATTTTTTCTTTGTCTTAAATCAAGGGCTAAAACAGAACGGCAGAAGCAATTGTAAAATAAACAAGCAAAGATAAAGCATCAACAATTGTTGTTATGAACGGACTTGCCATAACAGCCGGATCAAATCCTATCTTTTTTGCTATTATCGGCAAAGTACAACCTACCAGTTTTGCAACAACTACTGTCAAAGACATTGTAAGACAAACCGTCAGAGCAACAGAAACAGTAACATCAGGGTTGTTAAATAACAATCTGTCTATCAACATAACCTTTCCAAAACATACAATAGCAAGAGAAATTCCGCACATAAGTGCTGTAAGTAATTCTTTTCCAATGACTGACAATAAATCACTGCTATCAATTTCTTCAAGAGATAATGCTCGGATAATTGTTACTGAACTCTGAGAACCGCTGTTTCCTCCGGTATCCATAAGCATCGGAATAAATGCAGTCAAAACGACACATGTTGCAAGAGAATTTTCGAAGTTGGTTATTATCATTCCGGTAAAGGTTGCAGAAATCATCAATATCAGCAGCCACGGAATTCTATGAAGATACAAATCCCACGAAGAAGACTGTTTATAAGTTTTTCCGTAAGGAGTCTGACCGGACATAATTGTAATGTCTTCCGTTGTTTCCTGTTCAATAACATCCATTACATCATCAAATGTGATAATACCTGCCAATCTGTTTTCCGCATCTGTAACAGGCAGAGCCAACAAATCATATTTCTTGAATGCTTGTGCCGCTTCTTCGCGGTCTGTTGTAGTGTTAACACTGACAAAATTTTCTTCCATCAATTCAGAAATTTTTGTTTCCTGGTTTTTGGAAATAATCAAATCTTTGACGGATACAATACCAATAAGCTTACTGTTTTCAGAAATATAACAGGTATAAATAGTCTCCTTATCTACACCGACTTCTCTGATATGTTCCAATGCCTGTTTTACAGTCATGTATTTACCAAGTTCAATCATCTCAGTAGTCATAACCGATCCTGCACTGTTTTGCGGATATTTAAGAATTTGATTAATTGAATTTCTCTTTTCGGGCTCTGCCTGAGCAAGAATTCTGGAAGCAACATTTGCAGGCATCTCTTCAACAAGGTCTGCAACATCATCAACATATAATTCATCAATTACATGTTTTAGTTCAGAATCAGAGAAATCGGTAATCAACTGTTGCTGAGTTTCGGATGACATCTCACTGAATACATCCCCTGCGAAATCTCTGGGAAGCAACCTGAACAGAATTGTAATCTGCTCGTCAGTAAAACTATCCAACAAAGACGAGACATCCACCGGTTGCATAGTGAGAAGAATATCTTTTAATGCCGAATATTTTTTTAAGGCAACCAACATCCTTAAAGTATCTTGTACTGTTACACATTCATGTGACATACAAAACCTCCCTGAACTTAGAAAAAGTCAGAGCTATTGAGAGTGCATTCAGATTGGTTTGTTTTTAATTGAGTTTCTTCAGAAGAAAACTGCAATTAGGAACAGCGCCAGGATCTGAAGATAAACTGCAACTACTGCCAGCATCCATGACAATTTCCTCCTGAAATAAAAAGATAAAAAACACAAGTTCCGCAAAAAAGAGTAACTCTATGTTAAAAGAAAATCAACAATAATTATGTGCCTTTCTTGGCCTTAAATCTGGTCCTCTGTTCCTGAACTGCCTTGGCCTTTGCATGAGCCCCGACTTTCTTGACAGCTTTTTTTGCCTTTGCCTTTCCGCCTTTTGCAATAACAGGCTTGGCTTCTTTCTTTACAGGTTTTTTTGAAGGCGCATCAGTAGTCTGATTTTTGGAAGAACGGATTTTTGCTTTCTGACCCAACTTATGATTACTTGCACTTCTCTCTCTTTCCCTCAAATCAATTTCAATCGGAACCTGAGTAAATCCCAAATCCTTTCTTATGCAATTTTTCAGATATTGAACATACATCTGAGGAAAGTCTTTCTTTCTGTTTATGAAGAAAAGAAATTTAACCGGTCGTGCGGAAATCTGAGTTCCGTAGTAGACCTTGAAATGACCTTCACTGCCACGCGGAGGCTGATATTGTTCTGCCCAAGAAGAAAGTGCATTGTTCAGTGCGGCAGTATCAACTCTCTTATCCAGCTGAGCATTAACTTTCAGAACCGTATCCAGAAGTTTATCAATGTTTTTTGCTTTCTGAGATGAAATGAATTCAACAGGTGCAAAGTTAAGAACAGGGAACAGAAATCTTACCCTGTCTTCAACTGCATTAAGTTCATTTCCCATTCCTTTGAGAAGGTCAATTTTATTCAGGACTATTACAACACCCTTTCCTCTTCGGACTATCAGATCTGCAATCTTTTTATCCTGTTCTGCAAGGCCTTCCTTAACGTCAATTATCAGAAGCACAACATCTGCTTCATCAATTGTCTTGATGGCACGGTTCACAGAATAGTATTCAACATCTTCTTCAACTTTAGATTTTCTTCTGATACCTGCAGTATCAAGAATTTCAAAGTCTATATGCTTGTATGAGAAACCGCCTTTTACAACATCTCTTGTTGTTCCGGCAATTGGACTTACAATCGAAAGATCTTCCCCTGTAAGAAGATTTGTTAATGTACTCTTTCCTGTATTAGGTTTTCCGAGTACTGCAAGTTTCAAAACCTTTTCAGGTTGTTCTTCTTCAAATATTTCTTCTTCAGAATCCAGATCCAACATTCCCAAAAGTGTTTCTTCCAAACCCTCTATTCCCAGTCCGTGTGATGAAGAAATTCCTACTACACGCTGATAACCGAATTTGAAAAAATTCCAGATGAGATCTTCTCTGGTAACATCATCTATTTTGTTTACAGTCAGAACTATTTTATCAGTATAAGGACGGAGCTTTTTTATTAGCATCTGATCTTCAGGTGTTATTGTGGTACAGTCTGTAAGAAAGATGATTGCATCTGCCTTATCCAGCAGAGAAAGACTCTTCTTCGTTACCTGATCGTCCAAACCTTCCAAATCAAGTTTTACCCCTCCGCAATCTGTAAGTAAAACAGCATGACCGCCCAATATCCATTTCTCGGAAATAGGGTCTCTTGTTACACCTGGAGTGGGATCCGTAATTGCTCTTCTTTTTCCGACCAATCTGTTGAAAAGAGTACTCTTTCCAACATTAGGACGACCTATAATAACTACATTTTTCATATTCTTTTGCCGTTAATAAGAATTTCAACTTCTCTCAAAGATGCGTCAACTGCCTGCAATGTTTTCAGAATCTGCCATCTGGCTGTTTCCTGATAATTTTCATCTATGGTTACATTCTGTTCTATGAATTCGGATGAAAAATCAACATAGGCAATTCTGTTTGATACTGTTACCCCGTTTAGTTTTGTTCCTTTGGGAATCATTGATATTGCCCCATGAGACAATGCCTGATCAGAAGGTCCCTGAAGCAAGCCCTCCAATGCATCATGATAATCACCGGCAGTACCTTTTCTGACATCAGTTTTAAACCCAAGAAGACCGTACTCCGAATAATCCTTCATCTCAACAAAATACAAAGTAATAGTTGTTTGATCTGCAGTATCTCTCAAATTCTTTCTGTTTCTGAATACCTCTACAGCATTTGTCTCCTTGAGAGCTACCTGTATTTTGGGTGCGGAAACCAATATGATAACAGTTGAGAAAACTACCCAGACAATAAATGCCAATAAAAGCATACCTGCCCTGTTGGGTTGTCCGTTATCCTCGTGTATCTGATAAGAATTGTTCACATCCTGCAGATCTTCAATCATATCTTAAGATTATCCTCTTACTTATCTATATTCAAGGTTCGGAGAAAAGCTTCACAGGAAAGAGCATCCTTTGTTTTATCCTTCAAAACTGCAAGAAACTCAGTGTTTCCCTTATGACCTTTTATGGGTGAAACCGTTGCAGCAAAAATTCCCACATTCTCTTTATCTAGACTTTCCCAAACATTGATAAGTGTTTCCTTCATAAGTGCAGGATCATCAATTACTCCAAAGAAATCTTCCTGCCAACGTGGCACTTCAAACTGCGGTTTGATAAGTGCAATTAAGAAACGTTCTTTTGTCAGATTAAGGATATGAGATGCAGCGCCGTGAATGGACCTGAAAGACAAATCTGCAACAGCAAAATCAGGTTCAGGATTCAGGCTCTCAATAAGCATGATATTCTGCTTTTCATGAACAACGGTTCTTTTATCATTTCTGATTTTGAAATCCAGAAGATTATAACCTACATCTACACAGTGAACACATTCGGCTCCGTTCTGCAAAAGACAATCAGTAAAACCACCTGTGGAAGACCCCGCATCAAGAACCGTTTTGCCGCAAGGATTCACGGAAAACTCACTTAATGCTTTTTCAAGTTTGAAACCACCGCGCGATACATACTTTTCAAACAATACCTCAACAGTTGCATCATCTTTGAATAATGCTTTTGTATCTGTGCAAAGCTCTCCGTTAATGTAGACATTTTTGCAACTTACAAGGGCTGAAGCCTTATCTTTATTCAGAGTACTGTCATTTTTTTTCAACAGTTGAATTACAGAAAGTTTTGCCATCTTATTCGCAGATTCTCGTGATACTTAAGGCCTTACCGGTTTCAGAATCAGACACAACAAGGATACCGTTAATCTGGGCTTCATTTTCAGAAACCTTTGCTTTCAAAGGCATCTGTGTCATCTGTTTTTTCAAAGATGTCTGAACATCTCCACCTATTACAGAATCCTTCGGTCCGCACATACCCAAATCCGTAATGTATGCAGTACCGTTTTTAAGAATTCTTTCATCCGCAGTCTGTACATGAGTATGAGTTCCCGCAACACATGTTACATTACCGTCCAGAAAACATCCCAACGCTTCTTTTTCTTCTGCACTTTCTGCATGAAAATCAACAAAGATTGTCTTAGTCTGATTCTTCATCTTACGGACAATGTCTGAAGCCCATCTGAACGGGTCTTCAGTGCTCATAAGCATCTGCCGTCCTATGAGATTGATTACACCAATATCCTTGTAAACAGTATATCCGTGCCCTCCGACAAGATTGCCGTAGTTTGCAGGTCTCAGGAGCCTTGATTCACTGTCCATAAAAGGGAATATTTCTTCATTCTGCCAAATATGGTTTCCCGATGTTATTACATCAACTCCCTGTTGAAACAGCATGTTCATGTTGTCTATGGAAAGTCCAAAACCCTTGTAACAGTTTTCACCGTTTGCAATGACAAAATTGACCTTGTATTTTCTAATCAGAGAAGGCAGTTTTAAAAAAATTACCCTGCAGCCGGGTTCTCCGTGAACATCTCCTAGCAGCAGGGTTGTAGTCTTATCAGCGAGCATATTCTACAGCGCGCATTTCGCGGATAATCGTAACTTTGATTCTTCCGGGATATCTGAGCTCTGCTTCAATTCTTGAAGCAATTCCCTTTGCAATTTCCTTTGCATCATCATCTGTTACTGTTTCTGCATTAACAAGAATTCTGAGTTCTCGTCCGGCCTGAATTGCAAATGCTTTTTCAACGCCTTCAAATGAAACTGCAATCTCTTCCAGACTCTCAAGTCTCTTAATGTAATTATCAAGGCTTTCTCTTCTGGCACCCGGACGTGCAGCACTTATTGCATCAGCAATCTGAACAATTGTACTTTCAATTCCAATCGGATCTACATCACCGTGATGTGCATGAATTGCATTGACAACCCTTGGATCTTCTCCAAGACGCTTTGCAAGATCTGCTCCCATTTCAGCATGGTTTGCTTCACTTTCTGTAACAATACCTTTTCCTATATCGTGTAACAAACCACCTCGGCGGGCTATATCAACATTTGCCCCTACTTCACTTGCAATCATTGAAGCAATTACTGCAACTTCTCTTGAATGAGAAAGAACATTCTGACCATAGCTTGTTCTGAAGAAAAGTCTGCCCAAGGCTCTGATTGTTTCCTGACTCATGTTATTGAATCCCAAATCAAAGCAAAGCTTCTCACCTTCTTCTGCTGCAATCTTATTTACTTCCTTTGTGACCTTTGTTACAACTTCTTCAATTCTTGCAGGATGGATTCTTCCGTCCTGAACAAGTCTCTCCAAAGACACTCTTGCAACTTCTTTTCTGATTGGATCAAAACATGAAATGACTACCGCTTCAGGAGTATCATCAATTATGATGTCCGCTCCGGTAAGGGTTTCCAATGCTCTGATGTTTCTTCCTTCACGTCCGATAATACGTCCCTTCATTTCATCGTTCGGAAGATTTACCGAACTGACCGTAATTTCGGAACATACTTCTGTAGCAAGTCTCTGAATTGTTGTGACAATGATATCGCGGGCAGCCTTATCTGCTTTTGCCTGTGCTTCCTGTTCTATTTTATTAATCAGTGCCTGTCCGTCATGCTTTGCTTCATTCTGCATTCTTTCTATAAGAAGATTTTTAGCTTCATCTGAAGACATTCCGGCAACTTTTTCAAGTTCACTCTGCCACTTTGCTTCACTTTCATCTGCAAGTTTTTCACGATTAACGAGTTT
The DNA here is from genome assembly GCA_045598675.1 of Sphaerochaetaceae bacterium. Taxonomy (GTDB): domain Bacteria; phylum Spirochaetota; class Spirochaetia; order Sphaerochaetales; family Sphaerochaetaceae; genus JAZLEZ01. The sequence continues at coordinate 6,690 of JAZLMO010000012.1, read as the reverse complement.
TGCTTCTTTATCTTGTTGCTGAGCTCTGACTGCTTCGAGGTCTTCCTTGACTTTATCAAGGTTTTCTTCCTTCTGCTGGAGTCTTCTTTCATACTTTTGGAGTTCAGCTCTTCTTTCACGCTCTTCACGTTCCTGTTCAAGCTGCTCCTGCAGAAGTTTATCTCTAGTCTCGAGTAAGATTTCCTTACTCTTAGCTTCAGCTTCTTTTATAGCTTCCTGGTTAAGTCTGATAGCTTTCTGTTCAACTGAAGTTAATTTCAGCTTTCCGTAAAGCAAACGGCCGAACCAGCCAAATCCAATACAACAAAGACAAAGAAGGATACATAAGATAATACTCATACTATCCCTCCTATACTCTATATCGTAGGAAAATCAAGTGCTGTTGTCAACCATTATATTAACTTATCATAGATTAACTGTATGAATTTTCAGTATGAGGCATTCGATGATAAAATGCCACTACATTTTAGAAATAAACATGCAGCAGCATTTTCTGTTATTCGTCAGATTCAGAAAGAAGTCTTACTCTAGAAGGAGAGAATGCAATTGAAACCTCTGCACCTTCATCAAATACTTCCTTGGAATGAGGATCGTCAATCTGAACAAGTACTTCACCGAATTCTGTATTGATGTAAGTTTCAAGACTGTGACCGAGATAAACATTAAGTTTAACAGTACCTTTTATAGTACCCTTGTCCGGCTTACATACCGTAATGGATTCAGGACGTGCCATAATAACTGCCTTATCACCTGTCTTAACATCTGAAGCACAGTTGGAAACCGTAATTTTCTTTGAGCCAAGAGTACATGTGGCAACATTATCTTTTAATTCATTAACCTTAACAGGGAAGAATGCAGCCTTTCCGACAAAACCGGCTACAAATTTGGAATTAGGAGATTCGTAAATTTCCGTAGGTTTTCCGATCTGGCGGATAATACCGTTCTTCATAACAATGATTCTGTCAGAAAGAGACATTGCCTCAACTCTGTCGTGAGTAACATAAATGGCAGTAATTCCAAGGTTCTTTTGAATACGTTTGATTTCAACTCTCATCTGCTCTCTTAACAAAGCATCAAGGTTGGAAAGAGGTTCGTCAAAGAGAAGAACAGATGGTTCTACTACCAAAGTTCTGGCCAAAGCAACACGTTGCTGCTGACCGCCGGAAAGTCTGTTCGGAGCCCTGTCTTCATATCCTGTGAGACCGACAAGAGCAAGTGCTTCTTTGACTTTACTGTCAATATCTTCTTTTGGCATTTTCCTGAGTTTAAGACCGTAAGCAACATTTTCTCCGACAGTCATATGTGGGAAAAGACCGTAACTCTGGAACATTGTTGCAGTATCTCTTTTGTTAGGAGGAAGCATTGTAACATCTTCATTACCAATCATTACTTTTCCTTCTGAAGGAAGTTCAAAACCGGCAATCATTCTCAATGTAGTGGTTTTTCCACAGCCGGAAGGCCCCAGAAGAGTAACAAGCTCACCCGGTTCAATGACAAAACATGAATCATTGACAGCAATAACATCAGCCTTACCTTTAACGTCTTTAAATTTTTTTGTTACATGGTCAAGTGTGACCGATACACTTTTCTTTTCCATACTAAATTACCTCGTAGAAATTGTCTTTTCCATCTTGTCGTTTCTGGCAAGAAGCTGCAGAAGTCCGAAAACTCCGAGAACTATTACAATAAGCACTGTTGAAAGAACACTTGCATATCCGAAACGGATATTCTCGGAGAAATTCAGAATGAGAACAGTCAAATGGTTCCATCTTGCAGAAATAAGGAAGATGATAGCAGATACTGCAGTCATTGATCTTACAAAGGTGTAAGACATAGATGAAATTGCTGCAGGTTTGACCAGCGGCAAAACAATTGTTCTGAATACTGTTGCGGTATCAGCACCCAAATCAGAAGCAGCCTCTTCAATTGAAGGATCTATCTGATGCAAGGCAGTAATACCGTTTTCAAGACCGACAGGAAGCTCTCTGATAATATAGTTGATTACAAGAATTGTACCTGTTCCTACCAAAAGCAGAGGTCTCTTGTTAAAGGCCATGATAAAAGAAATACCTATAAGAGTTCCCGGAATTGCATATGGTGTCATAACCAGCATCTCAAGAAGTCTCTTGCCAGGGAATTTTTTACGGACAATAAGCATAGCGGCAACCATAGCCAGAAGACCGGCAATGGGTGTTGCAATTGCTGCAAGGGTAAATGTATCACGGATACTTGTCCATCCTCTTGAAAGAGCAGCGGACCAGTTTTCCAGTGTAAGGCTGTAATCAAAGCCCCAGTTGCGGCAGAAACATCCTGCAACAATTGTGAGATACAGAAGGATGATAAAGCCCATAATCGTAAATGCAATACCCTTGAGGATATTGTATGTGGTCTTACTTGTCAGATTTGTAAGAGTAGAACTTGGTTTTCCTGTAACGGTGACAAAGCTCTTCTTTGAAATCCACAATCTCTGGATAAGGAATGCACTGAGTGTAGGGACCAACAGCATAAGAGAAAGAACTGCACCTCCTCCTGTATCGTTTCTTGCACCGGTAACCATCATATAGGCTTCAGTTGAAAGAACTCTGAAGTTTCCGGCAAGAAGCTGAGGATTTGCAAAGTCTGCGAGACTGTTGGTAAATACAAGAAGCCAGGCAGAAAGAATACCGGGCATTGAGAGAGGTAACGTTACTTTCAGGAAGGTCTGAAGTTTGGTTGCACTCAAATCAAGTGATGCATCTTCCATAGTTGAATCAATCTGCCTGAGAACAGCAGAAATTGAAAGAAATGCTATCGGGAACATTCCGATAGTTTCTACAAAAGCCAAACCGCCCAAACCGTAAATTGTACTGTTCAGGTGGAGAAGTTGCTTGGTAATAAGTCCGTTATTTCCAAAAAGAAGAATAATGGACAAAGAAAGACTGAAAGGAGGAGAAATCATAGGCATGGTACATAAAGTTGTCATACCCTTCTTGTGTTTGAACGGCGTACGTTCAATAAGGAAGGCAAACATGTAACCGATAATTGTGCTGAAAGTAGCAGTTCTCACTCCAAGTCTCAGAGAACCCCAAAGGGCTTTCAGATACTCAGGACCAAGACACATCTTCCATGTTTCAAATGAGAATTCTCCGTTCCTGATAAATGATAATCTGAACGCTTCAAAAAGCGGATATGCAACAAAAAGAATAACAACGGTAAAAAGACCCAGAATCAAAAAACCTGTCATCGGATCTCTTGTAAACAAAATAACAAATGATGCAAATATAAACAGAAGGGCAAAACCTATACACATTGCCTTCATTGTATTTATAAAGCCTGTTGCATTTTTTGTCGGTACGGCAATCATAACACCGCCGACTGAATAATAACCGGATTCATCAAGAACCGGTGCAAAATAAATATTGACAGACTGAGTGGAAATTGTTGTTCCGAATTCGTCAGGATTCAGAGAATAATCTGCCTTATAGCTATCCTCCAGCTTTTCCATAACATTATATGAAATGCTGTCAAAAGCATTCAGAAAAGCATCTGAATCACAGTTCTGCTCCCAAATATCAAGTACTGTTTCAGAACCTCCGACAGGTTCCATGTCGGTTATTCCCAAATCAAAATAGTACGCTCTGGCACCGGGAATCAGTTCCGTAACAGAATCTGCCCAATCTAAATAATCTTCCTCATCACTGCCGTATTCAGGAACAGTATTTGCATACAACATGATTTCATTGACATTCCTGTCCTCTACATAATTCATAAAGCTTTTTGAAAGCTGAGAATAAATAAAGATAATGGCAAAGAGGAACACAATGACAACCGTAAAAAATTGTATTAGTCGTTTCTTTGTAAACATACAGTATTAACACCCCTAATAGAGTCTGTCATGAAAAAAGCCTGCCCGGGTCACAGACAGGCTTTTTATTGATGGTTCAAACTCAGCGCTTGTTACCGATTTCCTTGTTCCATCTGTCAAGCTGACGTGTCTTGTTAACAGCATCGCCTGCCCAAGCAAAGTCCATATTGACTGTCTTGAGAGAATCGAAATCAATTGCGAGAGGATGTTTCTTTGCACCGTCCTGAATAAGGACAACATACCACTGTGTGAAGATTTCCTGAGCATCTGCATCAGAAATAATCCAGTCGTAAAGCTTCTTTGAATTAACTTCATCTTTACCACCCTTGATGAGTGACATAGAACCGATTTCGTAACCTGTTCCTTCTGACGGAGCTGTAATTTCAATGTTGGCACCTTCTGCCTTGAGCTTAACCTGGTCGTGTGCATGACCGATTGCGATAGGTACTTCACCTGTTGCAACAGCCTTTCCAGGAGCAGAACCTGACTTTGTGTACTGGTCAATGTTCTTATCAAGAGCGTTCATGTAATCCATCATCTTATCTTCATCACCGTTGAAGAGGAATGTCATTGTAGAAAGTACTTCATAAGCGGTTCCTGATGAATTTGGGTTAGCCATTCTGATGTAGCCTTTGTATTCAGGCTTGATAAGATCTGCCCATGAGTGAGGGATATCAAGTCCGAGTTCTTTTGCTCTGTCGATGTTTGTAGCAAATGTAAGAGGACCGAGATAGAGACCCATCCAATAGTGATCGGCATCCTGATACTGAGCAGGAGTCTTTTTAGCATACTTTGATACGTAAGGAGTTGAAAGACCCATTGTCTTTGCTGTGATATGGTCAAGACCTACACCACCAACCCAAATACCGACCTGTGGGTTATCCTTTTCTGCTTCGAGTCTTGTGATACATTCTCCACCGGCAAGACGTACGAAATTAACATGAATACCTGTTTCCTTTTCGAACTGCTCGAAAAGTGCTGCTGCAAGAGGTTCCTCAAGTGTTGTGTAAGCATTAACACTCTTAGATTTTGCAGGAGCAACCTTCTTTGCTTTTGCTGCAAATGCGCCTGAAAGTACAACAGCAAAAACAAGCAAGATAACTGTAAATTTTTTCATTTTTCCTCCGAATCCTGCTACTGCAGGAAGTAATAGTTTATTGTCTTAAAGTATACAACTTTACCTATAATAGTAGTCAAGAATATCTTGATAATATGCAACGTCTTCATACCTTGACAAAAAAATCATATCAGCAATTGGAAAAATGAAGAATTTGTAATACCCTACAAATCATGAAAGAATACAACGCTACTATTACGCTTTCTCCGGAAAGCATAGATCAGACTTCTTCTGACCTTGTTTCATATCTGGAGTCCATAAATACTAAATCCGCAGACATAACAAATCTCAGATTGAACATCGAAGAAGTCCTGTTAAGATGGAGAGATGCCCTAGGAGAAAATGCTCAGGTAGTCATCCAAGGGAAAAAAGTTTTAGGTCAAAGAAAGATTGTATTATCTGCAGTTGGAAATGAATGCAATCCTCTTCAGGCAAATGATGAGTTCGGAATCTGGATGAACTCGCTTGTTTCCCGTCTGGAAAATACTCCTTCCTATTCTTATTATCACAAAACAAATATTACTTCCTTCAAAGTTCCACGAAAAAAAATAAATCCTTTCATCCTGCTTTCCGTTGCTGTCATCAGTGCAATTGTTATCGGTTTCTCGGGAAGACTTATGGAGGCAGATTTAAGATTGCAGATAGTAGATGATATTTTGAATCCCATCTGTAATTCTTTCATTAACATTCTTTGTTTCTGTGATATTCCTCTGATTTTTCTTTCCATCTGTCTTGGAATTATGGGAATCGGAGATATTCATGCTTTCTCTCAAATAGGATTGGGCTTGGTAAAGAGATTTATGATATTCCTCTTTATATCAGCTCTTTTAGCATTATGTTTGGCAATGCCGTTTTTTAATCTTCAATTCGGACAAAGCAGTATTACATGGGATATTTCCAATATTCTTTCCGTAATCATTTCATGGTTTCCTACAAATCTTTTTGTACCGTTTATTGATTGTAATGCCATGCAGGTAATCATCATGGGAATTGTGTTCGGTATCGGAATGCTGAAATTGGATAATAAAGGAAGAAATACCATCGGTTTTTTCAATGAGATAAACAACCTTATGCTTATGGTTTCCGAATGGCTGACCAGAATTATTCCTGTTTTCGTATTCATTACAATAACAGAAGGTATTTTAAAAAGTGATGCGGCATCACTTCTTCATACAGGCAGATTGCTGTTGATTACAACATTCATTCAGACTGTTTTTTTTGTTCTGCTTCTTGTCTTTGTATGTATAAAAAACAGAATCAAAGCTGTTGAATTAATCAGGAAACTTCTGGAACTGTTTGTTGTTGCTATAGGAACTAATTCCTGTTCTGCCAGTGCATCAGAACACTATAACAGTTCAATAAAAATCGGTATCCCGGAAAAAATCTATAATTTCGGAATACCTATAGGAATGTCAGTTTTCAAACCGGCAACAGCAATCAGATTTCTGGTTCTCTCATTCTTCATGACAGTAGAATATAACATGACTATTGCCACTTCATGGCTGATTATGGTTGTCTTTGTTTGTATTATTCTGGCAATTGCAAGTCCGGGAATTCCGGGTGGTGCTTTACTGCTTTATCCTATGCTTTTTTCTCAATTGGGAATTCCTGCGGAAGCCATGGCAATGATGCTTGCTACAGATGTTTTCTTTGATGCTGTTTGTACTTCAATCAATCAGGTTTCAGTCCAACTTGTTCTGACATGCTATTGCAAAAATGAAGTCGGATC
>JAZLMO010000011.1:0-10242 GCA_045598675.1 Sphaerochaetaceae bacterium | reverse complement strand
GTAGTACAAACCTTGTTTCTTATACAGATTTAAATCATTTCAAAAATGTAAATTCAGGATTATGGGAATTTGAAGCAGAATCATCACCTGTCAACTACGATGAAAACATTGTTGCCAATATTTACAGCAGTAATGGAACATTGTTAAAGAAAGTAGAAAAAAGTCCTAAAGACTGTGCATTGGCATTGGTTACAGATACAGATATAAATGTAAGAAACCAGGCAAAAGCCTATCTTATGTACTGTGAAGCAATGAAGAATCTTTATTACACAAATATTGCTTCTTCAAATGAATTCTATAGTTCATATTCAAACAGTTTTGAAACAGTTGAATGGGATGAAGTAGAAGATGCAGAAATTATCAAAGATACTTCAATTATCAATGATTACTCAGGATTGGATGTAAAGTCATCTTCTGATTTTGAAATGAATTTAGGAGTATCTGAGAAAACAAGTGTAGAATTCCTGATAAAAGCAAAGAAGATAGAATCCGGAGAATACAGAAGACAGGATGAGTTTAAAGTAACTGTAACAGGTTTGGGGTCTGCAACAGTTACATCAGGAGAAACGTTAATAGGACTCAGTGATGTGTTTGAGGATGGGGATGTTTATTATGCAATTAGAATAGAAAACATTCCTGTAAAAGAACTTAATCAAAAGTATGAGTTTGAGATAACAAGAACAAGCAGAATAAATCCATCAAAGATAGTAGAAAGATACACAGGAAGTTTCTGTGCTATGGATTTTATGAAGATATATAAGAATCAGAATGATTATTTTGAACAGGCTGCAAATGCTATGTTCTTGTACAACAAACAGACAAAGACAAATTAAATAAAATTACCCATATTTCAGTTGTAACTATTCCTTTATTTTGTAAAACTTTGAAGAAATGCACAAATTCCAATTTATAAACATTGAAGTTTTGCACTCTTGCGCAAAAAAAGTATTCAAGTAATAATATCTACCAATGGCTGAAGATTTTGCTACTAGAATTACACAACTGCTCAAAGAGCATAAAACTCTTACTACTCAGGAAATTTATTCATATTTTCCAGATCAGAATCAGAAAACAATATCCTGGCATCTTCACAGACAGCTTCTTAGAGGAAACATTGTACAGGCATCTCACGGTTCTTATGTACTACCTCCTGAAAAATATAACATAGATGACAGTGTACGTGTTCTTCCGGAGCAGAGTATCAGAGCGTATGAAGCCCTTGCCGATGCAAAATATAAGTTTTATCTGTCAGGACTTGATGCCTTAAACGGACTGGGTTTTTCAGTAAACGGTAATTATCCTGTCATAATCTGCGTTGAACCGCACAGAGTCCGTGATGTTCAACTTGAGCTGATGAGATTGTTTGATTTTGCAGCAACAGAAGATGATTATCTGATGCTGACAGATTCAGAACTTAAAAACAGAATTAAATTCCTGGTACTTGCATCAGATGCATTTGAATTATCAAACGAACATTTTGCATTACCTGAAAAGGCTTTTGTAGATTTGTATTATGCCATTACAAGAATGGGTTATCCTGTTCCCATTAAAGAACTTCCCCATATTCTTTCTCTAATAAAGCCAAACCAGTACAGATTTAAAATGGCAACAAAAGACAGAAAGTTGGGAAATGAACTTAATTTTTTGTTGTCTTTCAACAGAGAATTCATCAAAGAACTTGCAGAATACATATAAAAAAAGGAAGTGTTGCAAATTGGATTTTTTTGCTCCTTTTTCTTGTAAAAAAATCCAATTTTGGATTTTTTTTCCGAAAAATCAACAGATTTAATCCAATTTTCTTTTAAAAACCCTCCGCTTGGGGTTAATTTCAATTTGCAACAGTCCCTTTTTAAGTAGTTGTAAAGAAAAGTAATGGAAATCAACAGATAATTGCAAGAATATCTTCTTCTTTGAGAATCAGATAATCTTCGTTATCAAGCTTAAGTGTTGTGCCGGCATATTTATCATGGAGAATCTTGTCTCCTGTTTTAACTGACTTAACATCTGCGCCAACAGCAATAACAGAAGCAAACTGTGTTTTTTCCTGAGATGTCTGAGGAATGAAAAGTCCGCCTGCTGTTTTTTCTTCAGCTTTGTCTGTTTTTACCAATACTCTTTCTCCCAATGGTTTAACTGTCATAAGACGTCTCCTTATTCATGCATAATATAATTATGATTTTTCTTTAAGGCAAGTAACTCACTCATTGCTCTTGAAGCCAAATGCCATTTCATTGATCTGTTTCCGTTTTCAGGGTAGAAGACTCTGCAATGACCGTTTTTGAAAGGCAGTTCAAAATGAACACCGCATTTCAAAGTTGCAAGGAACACCTGGCTTAAATCATCATGTTCATGAACAGTCTGACCGTTGTACGTTCCTTCATAATTCCATCCGTCATGGGAAAGAGTCAGAACACCGTGACCGACCTTTATATAGTTGTTTACACCCGGTTTGTCAATTCCGTAGTCAACTTCTTCAGACAAACGGAAATCAGGCTTTTCAATCTCTTTTTTTAAACATTCATATTGCCAGTCATACCATTCAATGTAATTATCAAAATATTTCCAGTCAAATCTGAAATCATCTTTCAAGTTCACACTTGTATTGCAATTTGAACAATGAATTGTATTACCATGAGTTGAAAGAGTGAATTCGCTGTTACAAACCGGACATTTGTAAAACATTGTCTCAAATCCTTTTGCCTTGTCTTTGGCATGACAGAGAACCTTATTCTGTTTCTGATAATCGAATTCATTGTAGGAAATGGCATCTATCAGTCTTGAAAGGATAACACTGTTATCCAATTGTTTGATTTCTTCCTGTTTTAATATCAGACGGGTATCAATGCTTACATAATCTTTGTGAGAATGTTCAGACCATTTTGCATTTCCAAGACCTGCACCTTGAATTCTGGAAGCATAGACGGGAACATTGAGAAATTTAATAAGCTTTGCAGTACCTTTTGAGATGTGCCCCAATTTGCCGTTTGCATAAATTGTACCTTCCGGAGCTATGTAAACAATTCCGCCATGTTGAACAACGTATTTAATTCTCTTCATTGAAAGAAGATCTGTTGTAAATTGATATTTAGGAATAATTCCGGCTCTTTTAAGCCAGAAAGCCAGGAATCTGAATGTAAAAAAATGATAGGTACAGAGAAAACTTACCCTGTGTAATTTTGACGCACTGACAATAAATTTAAAATCTTCATAACTTGTATGATTTGAAAGAATCAGGGCAGGGCCTTTGGGAACATCTCCTGTTACCTTTATATGGTGTTTGAAAATATTCTGTATTCTTACGAATGTTGAGCCTAAAAGATAGAGAAGAAAATCAGGTCTTTTTTGTTTTGTCATAAGCGGATTTTAACACAAAATGGAAAAAAATGCTTTACGATTCTGAAAAACGTTATTAGTTTTACATTAATGCACGAATTAATATGTAAAATGCTTGAGAATTACTCAAATCTCATTCTTGCCGTCATGGATGATGAAGACACTGACCCATTATGGCACAGGTTTTACAGAATTCAGATGGCACAATATCTTCTCGGACAGGAAAACCTGCAATTTGATCTTGAACCGGCAGAAATCGTTTATAATCTGATACTTCAGAACTGGATAGAGCTTAAAGATTACATGGATCACAGTGCTCTTCCGGTTAAAGATTTTGATAATGTTTTCAAGATGGTGAATATAGATTTTCCTGTAGACCGTTTTACTGTTATTCAACAAACCGAGTCATTTTGACTCAAAATTCAATATTATTTTTCCTTCTGGGTCATATTGATGCATTTTGCTGATTCAGTCTTTATATCAATTTTTTGGATTGATGAATTTAATTACTTATTGCAGAAGTAAATAATATTTGATTGGCACGGTTTTTGCTAGATAAAAGGCATGACAAACAAAAACACTTACGATGAAAAATCTGTCCTAGCAACGTATATAAGTGAAGTACAGAATATTTCACTTCTTTCAAGAGATGAAGAATATGAATATGCCGTTAGAGCAAAGAACGGAGATATGGCAGCCAGAAACAGACTGATTGAATCTAATTCCCGTTTTGTAATCTCTGTTGCAAAGCAGTACCAGAACCGAGGTATTCCTCTTGAGGATCTTATCTGCGAAGGAAATATAGGTTTGATTAATGCCATTGATAAATTTGAACCTGAAAAAGGATTTCATTTTATAAGTTATGCAGTTTGGTGGATACGTCAGGCAATTATGAAAGCAATAGTTGATCAGGGCAGAATGATACGTTTGCCTATGAACAGGAATGCCGAGTATGTTCAGGTTATCAATGCAAAAGTAAAACTTGAATCTGAAGACCGTGAAGTATCTTTGTCTGATATTGCCTGTGAATGCGGATTGAATGAAGAACAAGTGAAGGAAATACTCTCATACAACAAAGAAGTCTGTTCTCTTGATGTTCCTGTAGGTGATGATGATTCAACCCCTATGGGAGATTTGATTGTTTCAGAAAGTGACAGACCTGAAGAAGAGATTATGGAAAAGTCTCTTAAAGAACAATTTGACAGAATTCTGTCTGCTTTCCCGGAAAGAGAAAGAAATATCATTATCTGCCGGTACGGATTGCAGAATCATGAACCTCTGAGTCTGAAGGATGTAGGTGATTTGTATGGTCTTACCAAAGAAAGAATCAGACAGATTGAGAAGAAAGTCCTTACAAGTATGTCCAATAATCCTGAAGTCAGGGAAATGAAGTCTTATATTGCCTGATAAAAAGCGATAATACGCCTGTTACCCAATTGACTATACTCGTGGTATTAATCATAATCAACGCGTAAATTAGAATTATTAAAAAAACGGAAGGAAATTAACATGGGTAACAAAGTTACAAAATGGGTTTACTTTTTCGGGAACGGAGTAGCTGAAGGAACAGCTAACATGAAAGAAATACTTGGAGGAAAAGGTGCAAACCTTGCCGAAATGACAAGTATCGGTCTCCCGGTTCCTGCAGGTTTTACAATTTCTACAGAAGCCTGTGACTATTTTTCAAAACACAATGGTCAGTACCCAGAAGGAATGAAAGAGGAAGTTCTCCTCAATCTCAAACAACTTGAAAAGACAATGAATGCAAAACTCGGAGATTTGACAGATCCTCTGCTTGTTTCTGTAAGAAGCGGAGCAGCACAGTCTATGCCGGGTATGATGGATACAGTTCTCAATCTGGGTCTTAATCCTGATACTGTTGCAGCAATTGCAAAGAAAACAAACAACGAAAGATTTGCATGGGACAGTTACAGACGTTTCATCCAGATGTTCGGTGATGTAGTAATGGGTGTTCCTCATTCAAAATTTGAAGAAGCAATTCAGGATGTAAAAGACGAAGAAGGTCTTACATGGGATTACGAACTTACAACAGAACACCTTATCAGCCTTGTAAAGAGATACAAGAGAATCTACAAGAGATTTACAGGTGAGGAATTCCCGGTAGATCCTTATGATCAGCTCTTCAAGGCAATTAATGCCGTATTCGGTTCATGGAACAACGACAGAGCAATTAAGTACCGCCAGATGAATGATATCCGCGGATTGCTCGGAACTGCCGTAAATGTTCAGAGTATGGTTTTCGGAAACATGGGTGAATCATCAGGTACAGGTGTAGCCTTCACAAGAGACCCTTCTACAGGAGATAACCATTTCTACGGTGAGTATCTTATGAATGCTCAGGGAGAAGATGTTGTTGCCGGTATCAGAACACCTCAGAAGATAGATACACTTTGCAAAGTCAATCCTGATGTTTACAAACAGCTCTGCGGAATCAGAGAAATTCTTGAAAAGCATTACCATGATATGCAGGATATGGAATTCACAATCCAGGAAGGCAAGCTGTACATGCTTCAGACAAGAAACGGTAAAAGAACTATCTTCAGCTGGCTCAGAAGCCAGGTTGAAATGGTAGAAGAAGGTCTTATCGATAAGAAGACTGCAGTATCACGTGTTCCTGCCGGAGAATTCAATAAGCTCTTTGCTCCTATCCTTGATCAGGATGAAATCAAGAAACAAAATCTCAAGCCTATGACAAAGGGACTTAACGCATCTCCTGGCGGCGCTTGCGGACAGATTGTTTTTAATGCAGATGATGCAGAAAAATGGGCATCTGAAGGAAGAGATGTCATTCTTGTAAGACTTGAAACAAGTCCTGAAGATATCAGCGGAATGGCTGTATCAAAGGGTGTTGTAACATGCCGCGGCGGTATGACAAGCCATGCAGCAGTAGTAGCTAGAGGAATGGGTTGTCCTTGTGTTTCAGGTGCAGGCGATATCGTTGTTCATCCTAATAAAAAATTCATTGAATGCAACGGTGTTGTTCTCAATGAAGGTGACTGGATTTCAATTGACGGTTTCACAGGTGCCGTATACGGTGCAAAGATTGAAGTAAAACCTTCTGAAATAGTACAGGTTCTTGACGGTTCAATGAAGGAAGAAGATTCTGCTGTATTCCAAAACTACAAGAAGTTCATGAGCTATGTAGATGAAATCAAGACAATGGGTGTCAGAACAAATGCAGACACACCTAAGGATACACACATGGCTGTCATGCTCGGAGCAGAAGGCATCGGTCTTTGCAGAACAGAGCATATGTTCTTCGGCGGTTCAAGAATTATCAGCATGAGAAAGATGATTCTTGCAAATAATACAATTGAAAGAGAGAAGGCTCTTGCAGAAATTCTTCCTATGCAAAGAGAAGATTTTGAAGTTATCTTTACAGAACTCAACGGTCTTCCTGCAAACATCAGACTTCTTGACCCTCCTTTACATGAGTTCCTGCCTAATGACTCTACAACAAGACATGAAATGTCTCTCCAGCTCAGAGTAAGTGTAGACGACATTGCAAAGAAGTGTTCAGACCTTCATGAATTCAATCCTATGCTTGGATTCAGAGGATGCCGTCTTGCAATTGTTTATCCTGAAATTCTTAAGATGCAGGTAAGAGCCATTATTGAAGCGGCTATTAATGTTCAGAGCAAGGGAATTAAGGTATATCCTGAAATTATGATTCCTCTTGTAGGAAATTATAAGGAATTCGATTTCTGTAAAGAACATGCAGAAGCTGTAATCAAAGACATTTTCAATGAGAAGGGTGTTACTGTTCCTTATGAAATCGGTACTATGATTGAAGTTCCGAGAGCTGCTCTTACAGCTGATGAAATTGCTAAGAATGCCGCATTCTTCAGCTTCGGAACAAATGACCTTACACAGATGACTTGCGGTTTCTCACGTGATGATGCCGGTAAGTTCCTGGGACATTATGTAAACGACAGTGATAAGCAGTTCTATGATTATGATCCGTTTGCAACTATTGATGTAGAAGGTGTAGGAAAGATTCTTTCCATGGCTGCAAAACTCGGAAGAAGCACCAGACCTGATATCAGACTTGGTATCTGCGGAGAACACGGAGGTGATCCTAAAACAATTGCTTTCTGTCAGCAGGTAGGTCTGAACTATGTTTCATGCTCACCTTACAGAGTTCCTATTGCACGTCTTGCCGCTGCACAGGCTGCTATTCAGGGTTGATTATTACTGAATAAACGTTTACGGCTCGGTTGTTGACCGAGCCTTATTTATTGATTTATCTTTATACAGATAAGTAACTTAATTCAGCCAGGGAAGGGAATCGGACCCTTGACCTGCTCATTACGAGGGAGCTGCTCTACCACTGAGCTACTCTGGCATGGTTAAAATTTACAGAATTTTAAAATGTTTAACAAGAAGGCTTTTGTTATTTTTGTTTATCTCTCTTTTCTGTTTTCAGTGTTATATGCATTTTCGGATTTCCATGCAGCTATAGGTTCCGGAAATGATACTTGGAATTTCGGATTGAGTGAAAACTATGATGACCAGCTTTCTTATTCAGTTCACAGTTCATTGGAATATAACAGATTCCGGTTTTCCTATGCAGCTGAAGGTTATACCAACAGAGGCTGGAAAGATAAAAACAAATTTTACAGCGGCAGGTATGATAAATTTGATTTCCTGTTGGGCTACAATTTTGATTACAGACTTAATGAAAAATGTTTTATTGAATTCAATCCTTTTGCCGGTGCAAGTTTTATCGGTGATTTCGGAATGGATTGGTATCAGAATTGGGTTCACAGAAAATCCAATATCAATGAAGTGGATCTGCCTTACGATTATGAAGACAATATAATACATATTTCAATGAAAGAAGATTTTAATATAGGTTATGTTTTACATCATTTTGGTAATGCTGAATTTCAGGCTATATTTTTTCTTAATTCAAAACATGTCATAAAGTTTGAATCTTCTGAAACTGCCGGTTTTGAATTTGCATTACAGAACACTGATTATGATTATAAAAGTGCATATTTATACCTGGGTTACGGATTGGGACATTCCTATTCCGGGAATATCACTGAAAAACTCTACCATGAAAACATCAAGGGAATTACGTATGGCTTTGGACTGAACAGCGGTCTTATATCTCTTGATTATTTAAAGTTTTTAAATTCCGGTTATGGTTATTCATATATTTCTTTTGATTTCGGTTCTTTGATAACTGAAAAAAAGTTTGACAATGAAGATTATTGGGTAAGTGTAGGGAAATGCAGTTTTCTGGACAGAACTTACACAGACAATCAGATCGGATTTATATTTGACAACGGATTGTCTTTTATTCTTAAAAACAGATATGCAAATGGTTTTCCCATCCTGAATGATTCTGAAAAAGAAAATTTCGAAATCAGATATAAGAGAAATTACAGTCTTAATTCTTTTGGTTTGAGATATCAGATTTCAACCAAAAACAGAGGGGTTTTGACAGCATATTCACAATTGGATGTAGGTCTGAGCAGATGGGATTTTGCCTATCTTTATAATATGGACAGAACTGCATCTGTTCCTGAAGATGGTAATAAAAGAGATTATCTGATATTTGCAGATCTTGAACTGGGTTTGAATATCTTTCCTGAAGATTTACTTGTATGTCAGAATGCCATGTATCAGATTAATCTTTTCGGAGGATTGGTATATTTCCCAGACAATAAAAAAATTACAAAAATTCTGATAGATGATAATTCGCATGATCCGGGTTATAAATTCAATGGATTTGCTCCTTATTTCGGAATAGCCATGCATGTTGGAATTGATATTTAGAATAGATAATAAGACGTGTTGACTAATTATCTTTTCAATTGTAGTTTTACATTATATGAAGAGATTTGTTTACAGTAATAATGATCAATCTGTTTCAGATTTTATCTCTTATTCTCAGCGAGGAGCCGTTACATTCGGAACTCCTGTGTCACCTGCTGTAGATTCTTATATAAATGACGTTTCACCAAAAGCGGAAAAGGAAAGGATAATTTCAATGTTTTTCTGCGGAAGTCCTTTTTCCTGTTTGAATTATTTTGATTTGGCTTCTCCTGATTACGTCGGAGAAGATCAGATATGAAAGTCCTTGGAATTGAAACCTCTTGTGATGAATGCAGTGCTGCTGTAGTAGAAGACGGCAGCAGAATTCTTTCAAATGTTATTGCTACTCAGATTGAGCTTCACAGACCTTATGACGGAGTAGTACCTGAACTTGCATCACGTCTTCATACTGAATGGATAAGCCAGGTTACGGATGCTGCAATCAAACAAGCCGGATTGGAGAAATCGGATATTGATGCAATAGCGGTCACTGCCATGCCTGGCTTACTTGGTTCTCTTCTTGTGGGATTGAATTTTGCAAAAGGTCTTGCAGCATCTTTGAACATTCCTTTTATAGGTATAGACCATATCAGAGCCCATCTGTTTGCACCTCAAATAGAACATCCTCTTGAGTATCCTTACCTTGGTGTACTTCTTTCCGGTGGACATACTGTTATTTGCAGGGTAGAAAGTTATGATGAAATACAGGTATTGGGAACAACTGTTGATGATGCCATAGGCGAAGCCTTTGATAAGGTTGCCAAGCATTATGGTCTTGGATATCCGGGCGGTGTAATGATTGACCGGCTTGCAAAGAACGGTGATCCCATGGCATTTAAGTTTTCAGGTTCAAATCTCAAAGAATCTTTCCATCCTTATGATATTTCTTATTCCGGTCTTAAAACTGCAGTTATAAATCAACTTGATTTGTTTTCAACTGGGAAAGAGGCTTCTCCGGAAAATATTGCTGCAAGTTTTCAGAGAGTTGCGGTAGGAATGCTTATGAAGAGGGTAGATAAAGCGTTGAAAGATACCGGACTTAAGCGTATTTCGGCAGGCGGC
>JAZLMO010000010.1:0-6224 GCA_045598675.1 Sphaerochaetaceae bacterium | reverse complement strand
ATGAAGCTGGGAATCTTTTGGGATTACGTTTTACGGCTTCATTTATTCGTTTTGTTTCTACCCCATACAATGCTGCCAAATCAGAGTCCAACATAACTTGAACACCACGGACTGTGTATATACGATTCTTTATATCGTTAGAGGATATTGTCATTAAATTGTCGCTCCCAGCCATTTATAAACCTCTGTGTAATTCTTACTTTAATTATATTATCTTTTAGATTATTTGAAAGTATTTGTTTTAACTATTTTGTAATTTTGTTTAAAGAGAACAAAGCATCGGTTAACTTTAGGACAATCTCTGGGTACTCGTCGGTCAAATCAAAGCTGTCATATATACAGGCAAATACAGTATTCCATCTTCTTCTTTCAAATCTGAGGAATGTAATACTATCGGAGTATGAAGCTGTTTTGCATACTTATCCATGAATTTACGGATTGATGACAAAGAATAATTCTTACCGGATTTTACTTCAATCGGTGAAATATTGTGCCTGTTTGTAATCTTGCTTTTAGCAACGAGAAAATCAATCTCCATTCTATTCTCTTTGTTTTCTCTGTCCGAGTTTGTATAAAAGAACAGTTTGCGACCTGTGCATACCAGCATCTGGGATACTGCATTTTCAAGAATCATTCCCATGTTTACTTCCAGTTTATCCAGAAGGAGTTTTTTGTACACCTCTTCTGTAACGATTCCGTTCTCATCAAAAGAATGGCTGACAAGCAGGCCTGTGTCTCCCATGTAGCATTTAAGAAGCGTCCGGTCTTCATTTAATCTTAAGCCCAGATTCGGTTCAGTCGCATTGTAGCAGTTGTTTACAATCATCGCATCCGATAACCAGAATAGAGGATCCCGATATTGTTCAAAGCGGGCACCTTTTTCAATCGATGAAAGCTTAAAATGCCGATTTTGGTTCTTCAGCTGAAATGGCAGTTCATCAAAAATTGCCTCAACCTTAAGCCCATATCCTTCTGCATGTTTCTGAATATCGTCCCGATAAAGATTCAGGATTCTGCGCTTCACTCTGTCCACGGCATCAAAGTCATGAGTTTTTACATATTCTTCAACCGCCTGAGGCATTCCACCGACAATCATATACTGACGGAAACAGTCAATCGCTTTTCTGTGCAGTGCCTGTCCCATCGGTTTTTTTGTCTCGTAGCACTTTTTAATGGTATCCATTAAGGTTTCATTTCCAATAGCCCAAAGAAATTCTTCAAAATCCATCGGATACATGTTTATTCTATCTTCTTCAGATGGTATTAAAATCCCTTCCGTATTTTTTCGAATGGAAACCAAAGATCCTGTTTCAATGTAGTCATAACGTCCATCTTCAACAAGATACTTAATCACACTTCTCGCTCTGGGAAAAAGCTGCACCTCATCAAATATAATCAGCGTTTCTCTTTCATAAAGCTTTACGTTAAAGAATGTGGACAATTTCAGAAAAAACAAATCCAAGTCATCAATATCATATAAGAACAAATCTTTAATCTGCTGATTCACCTTGTTAAAATCAATCAAGATATATGATTTATATTCGGCTTTGGCAAACTGCTCGACAATATAGCTTTTTCCCACACGTCGTGCACCTTGAATTAACAGTGCGCTTTTGCCATTGTTTTGTTCTTTCCAATTTTTCAACTGAGTATATATTTTACGTTCCATCATATACATGCTGCTCACAAATCGAGAATTTTACAAGACTGATATTAACACAAATCAAGATTTTTAGCAAACGATTATTTACACAAATCAAGATTTTGAGGAAAAATCGAACAAAGTGTTAGTTAACTTTGATGTTTATCAACGACAGATTTCTGATGGAAAGAATCAGTGAACAGTTCTCTCCGAAAAGCTTCTCCATTTCTTTGCAGTATTCCGTCAGTGCATCAAAAGGAACATAAGTCTGAATTGTTCCTGCAAAACCTCCGCCGTGTACACGGGTTATACAGTTTTTACCCAATACCTTTTCCGACATAGACAAAGCAATTGTAATTGCCTGCATATCAGCATGGGAAGCACTGTAAATATTCTGAAGATATCTGAACGAAGAAAGTCCGCTTTCTCTGACAATATCCAAATAAGTCTGTTTGTCATTGTTTTGCAGAGCCTTGATCATACATTCGGCACGGTCTGTTTCAGTAAAGAAATGATGTGCCCTGATTATGGCTCTGTCGTTATTCAAAGCTTTTCTGACCTCTGCAATGTTCTCATAAAAAAGAGAACTGTCAACAAGACCCAGGGCATCTTTTCCAAAGAATTTTGCAACACTTTTCATTTCTGAAGGAATGGCAGCATAATCCGGCGTCAGGTCTGCATGGTCTGCCCTGACATTTGTAATTACCAAAGCATAACCCCATTTGGCAAAATCTGCCTTAACAGGAGTAATTAAAGGATTACTTTTATCTTTGAAATCTATGCCTACAACACCGCCGTTTGCACAGGCAACCTGGTCCATAAGACCACAGGGTTTTCCAAAATAATTGTTCTCAGCTTCCTGCCCTATTATTGCAAGTGCAGTGTTTGAAAAAGCATCATTGTTGTAAAGATTATTGAAAATTGAAGCAATCAGAACCTCAACTGAAGCACTGCTGGAAAGACCCGACCCACGGAGAACAGAAGAAGTAACATTTGCACAGAATCCACCTACTTTTACACCACGCTTGGCAAATGATGCAGCAACACCGATGATAAGAGAATCTGTTTTTCCTTTGATTGATTCAATAACTCTCAAATCTGAAATATCAACTGTTATTGAAGGATAACCGTCTGAAATGAAAACAACTTTTTTATCATCTGTCTTATGAACCGCAGCAATTGTATCCAGACTGATAGAACCTGCTACAACCTTTCCCAAATTATGGTCTGTATGGTTTCCACCGAGTTCTGTTCTGCCGGCTGCGGAAAAAAGGACCTGGGCATTTGTGCCGAACAGTGCTTCATGCTGTTTTTCAAGAGCATCAAAACGCTCATTGCATGCATTTACATCACAATCTGAACCGTAAAGGCCGAATAAAATATCATTTGTCATGATTTGATTATAAAGCAAAAAAAACGGAGGTCAAAGACCCCCGTTTCATTATTTTCAGAAGAATTGTCAAATTACTTCTTTGCAATGTATTTTCTGATATCAAGAGCAACAGCTACAACAATGACCAAGCCCTGAACAACATAGTTGTAGTAAGGGTTGACACCAAGGAACTGAAGAACAATCTTGAGAAGCTCGAATACCAGAACACCGATAAGAACACCGCTGACAGTACCGATACCACCGGTTGTTGAAACACCGCCTATTGTACAACCGGCAATGGCTTCAAGTTCGTATCCGTTACCCATGGAAGCAGATGCACCACCTGACTTTGCAGCAAGCAGATAACCGGCAATTGCATACATGATACCGGCTGTCATATAAATCTTGAGAAGAGTTCTCTTTGTATTTACACCCGATACTTCTGCAGCAGTTTCATTACCGCCGATTGCATACATATATTTTCCGTGACATGTCTTGTTGTAAAGGAACCAGAAGAAAGCTCCGAAAGCAATGGCAACAAAGAGAAGATAAGGAAGGAAGAATCCTGTTACCTTACCAATTCTTCCTGTAATAATCTTTATGAATGCAGGCTTGAAACCACCGATAGGCTGAGCATCTGTAAATACAAGACAGAAACCGTAAATGATTGTCTGGGTTCCGAGTGTTGCAATAAATGGAGGTACCTTAAGTCTGGAAATAATGAGACCATTGACAATACCTATAATACAACCTATTGCAACTACAATAATGAATACTGTGAACATATTCATTTCAGGAAGATTCTTGTAAAGTCTTCCGCCGTAATCCGCACGCTGAATAAGAACACCTGCCAGACAGGCGGCAAGACCTACCTGACGACCGGCTGAAAGGTCTGTACCTTTTGTGATAAGACAACCTGAGACACCCAGCGCAATAAGAAATCTGACCGCTGTATTGCTGATTAGGTTTCCGAGGTTTCCCCAGCTGAAGAAGTTTTCAACTGAACAACCTACGACAATACTTACAATTACAAGTCCTACTACAATAGGATTGGACTTGCAATAAGCCAATACTTTCTGAAAAGTATTTTTATCTAATTTGGTTTTTTCCATAATATTCCCTCCAATCACTCAAATTGAGTAGCATAAGTCATAATGTTTTCCTGTGTGGCATCTTTTCCGTCTACAAAACCGGTAACTCTTCCGTCACACATAACCATGATTCTGTCACTCATACCTATGAGTTCGCTCATTTCCGATGAAATCATAATGATACTCTTACCCTGCTTTGCAAGATCTGCAATGATACAGTAAATTTCGTACTTTGCACCTACATCAATACCTCGTGTAGGTTCATCAAGAATAAGAACATCCGGATTGTTTGCAAGCCATCTGCCAACAAGAACCTTCTGTTGATTTCCACCAGAAAGACTCTTAATCAATGTTTTTGAAGAAGGGGTCTTGATGTTCATTTTCTTGACATTTTCCTGAACAAGATTTTCAATCTTCTTATCATTGAGATAAACATTGTGTTCAAGATACTGAGGAAGCGATGCAATGGAAATATTATCCGAAACAGGAAGTACACCTAAGATTCCGGTACCTCTTCTGTCTTCTGTAAGCATTGCAATACCCTGATCGATTGCATCTTTCGGACGTGTGATATTAAGTTCTTTTCCCTTGTATCTGATAGTACCTGTAGTATGGCTTCTTGTGCCGAACAGACCCTCCATGAGCTCTGTTCTCTGAGCACCTACAAGACCTCCTACACCAAGGATTTCACCCTTTCTGAGCTGAAATGTTACATGTCTGAAACTCTTGGGATTTATGGATGTGAAATCTTCAACCTCAAATACGACCTCACCCGGCTTGTTTTCACGCTTAGGGAACAGATTTGTAAGCTCTCTACCTACCATCTTTGTGATAATCATATCTGTTGTAAGATCTTTGGCATCCCATGTTCCTATGTAATGACCGTCTCTCATAATGGTTACTTCATCTGAAATTCTGAGGATTTCATCCATCTTATGAGAGATATAAACAACTGCAACACCTTCTTTTGTAAGATCTTCAACAATTCTGAAAAGGGCTTCAACTTCATTTGAAGTCAAAGAAGAAGTAGGTTCATCAAGAATCAAGACCTTACAGTTTGCAGAAACAGCTTTTGCAATTTCAACACTCTGCATTTGAGAAACAGATAGATTCCCAACCTTTTCTTTAGGATTAAAGTTCATTCTTACTTTCTTGAGAAGAGCTGCTGTATCAGAATACATTTTTGTATGATCCACAACAGGAATGAATCCTAAAGCTTTTTTCATAGGGTATCGCCCAAGGAAAATATTCTCACCGATTGTTCTTGCAGGGATAGGCTGTAATTCCTGATGAACCATTGCAATACCCTTTTTAAGAGCATCCATAGGGTCTGTGATTGTTGCAGGTTCACCGTTTATGAAAATCTGTCCTTCATCCATTTTATAGATTCCGAACATACATTTCATAAGTGTAGATTTTCCCGCTCCGTTTTCTCCCATCAGAGCATGAACATGTCCCGGCTTTAACTGAAGCTGTGCATGATCAAGGGCTTTGACGCCCGGAAATTGTTTACACACACCCTTCATTTCCAGAAGAAATTCTGACATGTATAGTCCTCCATATTAACTGGTTCAAAAAAATGGGTGAGGAATACTCACCCATTCTGTTTCAAACAGTTAATTACTTAACCATCTGATAATCTACCCAGTAGTAGTTCTTCATTGTTTTGCCATTGAGAGCACCAACTGCTACATCAACTGCTGTATGAGCCTGTCCAATGTGGTCGTTAAGA
The DNA here is from genome assembly GCA_045598675.1 of Sphaerochaetaceae bacterium. Lineage (GTDB taxonomy): Bacteria > Spirochaetota > Spirochaetia > Sphaerochaetales > Sphaerochaetaceae > JAZLEZ01. The sequence continues at coordinate 387 of JAZLMO010000010.1, read as the reverse complement.
ACTGTACCTGTCATTGTACCTTTCTTAACCATTTCAACACATTCATCAAGAGCATCAACACCAAGGAGGTAAACGTCTTTTCCAACAGTTCTTCCAGCTGCCTGGAGAGCTGCTGCTGCACCAAGAGCCATACCATCGTTGTTACAGAATACTACTTCAATATCCTTGCCGTACTTAGCAAGAGCGTTTGCACAGATTTCCTGTCCCTTTGTCTGATCCCAGTTTCCTACCTGATCATCAAGGCACTTTACCTTAACGCCGGCGTCTGTGAGAGCCTTGACTGAGAACTGTGTTCTGTACTGAGCATCTGTGTTTTCAGGATCGCCTTCAATCATGATGTATGAAACCTTGCCATCACCATTGATATCACCCTTGTTAGCGAGTGAA
>JAZLMO010000009.1:0-3221 GCA_045598675.1 Sphaerochaetaceae bacterium | reverse complement strand
GCTACTGTGGATAAAATGTCAACCCCTATTTGTTTATCTTACAGCCTTCTTCTGGGTCCGACAACCTTTTCCCAACATTGATGGCACCAACTCTAGCTCCGTCCTTAACTATAAAATAGTATTTTCGATTTTCCTGCGTCGTTCTTGCCTTCACTCTTTCTATCGGTTCAATTGCCGGCTCTATCATATGATGGTTATGAAACAGCCTATAATTCGTTATCTTCATTAACTCCTGTTGAAAACCCTGAGAACAAAACGCAGATTGCTGAAGAAATACTGGAACTAAGAGAAAAAAGAATACAACTTCAGATAAAAGAAAGTTCAGACAGAGAAAACGCATCACGAATGAAAGAAATCAGTGAGTTTCTGGAGAAGAATTCGGATAAGATTAATGCTTTTGATGATATTCTGGCAAAGCGAATTACGGATAAGGTTAGTGTGTTTGATGACAGGATTGTATTCAGGTTTAAATCAGGGACGGAGATTGAGGTTGAGCAGTAAACAAGCGGGTACATCAGTTTTGTGATGTACCCGCTGGCTTGGTTTTATGGTATTATATACGTTCATTCCTTATAACTGTTACTCCGCTTGCAGAGAAATACGCTACTATTTTTTTACTTTATACTGTTGTAATTCTCATCTGAAACAGCCTCAAGCCATTCATTTGAGCAGTTTTCACCCGGTACTTCAACTGCAAGATGACTGAACCATGAATCAGGTGCTGCACCGTGCCAGTGCTTTACACCTGCAGGAATATTGATACAGTCGCCAGGTTTCATAAGGGCTGCCGCTTTGCCCCATTCCTGATAATATCCGCGTCCTGCAACGCATACAAGAATCTGTCCTCCGCCTTTGTCTGCATGGTGAATATGCCAGTTGTTACGGCATTTTGGCTCAAATGTTACGTTGTATATTCCAACCTGTGAAGTTGAAACCGGTGCAAGATAGCTCTGTCCGATAAAATACTTTGCATAGGCATCATTCGGCTGACCAATTGGGAATACCATTTTAGATGCATGAACAGATTTTTCATCACAGCCGGTTTCTTCCTTCCATACATCTTTTGCCATATTGAATACCGCCCATGCTTTCGGCCAGCCTGCATAAAATGCGACATGAGTGATTACAGCTGCAATTTCTTCCCTTGAAACGCCGTGTGATTTTGCATTTTCAAGATGATATTTCAGAGATGAATCTGTAATACCTGATGACATGAGTGCAACAACGGTAATGATACAACGTGTTTTAAGATCAATAGCCTGATTATTCCAGTTTTCACCGAAGAGCACGTCATCATTGAAATGAGCAAATTCAGGAGCAAAATTACCAAGCTGATTTTTTCCTGCTGTCTGTACTATTTTTTCCATATTAAGCCTCCGTTCAGATGTTCTTTCCCATTTCATAAACCTCATTCAGCTTATCATTGTTTTCAATATCAAGGGGAGCATTCACACCGCCGCAAAAAACAGAACCCTTTAATTCAGCATTTTCAAAGCAGTCAATCCAGCCCTTCAAACCGCTTACTGCACGTTCAGGAGTTGATTCATCGTCCTCTGCCGCAACAGACAGCATATACACATCTCTGAATTTGTAATTTTTAGAATAAAGCGAATTCATTCTGTCAATAAGAGTTTTCATCTGTCCCGACATTTCATAGTAATAAATCGGAGTTGCAAAGGCAACAACATCTGCATTGAAAACAGCCTGTTCAATTGCAATTGCATCATCTTTTATTACACACTCGCCCTTTTCCTGACAGGCAAGACAGCCGATACAGAAGCCGATTTTCTTATCCTTTAATGAAATGAATTCAACTGAATTTCCAGCATCCTCTGCACCCTTTGCAAAAGACTTTGCAAGGAGTTCTGAATTGCTGTTATGTCTTAAACTTGTTGAAATGACAACTACTTTTTTCATAAATACCTCCGATTATTTCAATGACAAGGTGATTTTTACATCGCCTTTTCCAAGAATATTTTTTAGTTCTTCCTGTGTAAGATTATCAACATGACCGATTTTTGTGTAGCTCCATGAATTTGATTCATAGAAAAGCGTTATCTGACTGCCCTGATACAGCATAATATCTCCGAAATCCGTGGAATACTGTGTATCATTTTTCGGCAGAGAAAATCCCAGTGAACCGACTTTCTCAAATTCGCCGTATTCTCTTGCATCAATCGTAATATCGCCTTCTGACAGTTTTTCTTTCAGAGCGTCTACAGAGCTGTTATTTTCAAGAGTTGCAGAAAACTTAGTATCATTTATTGTCAGATACAATTTTTCTTCTGTTTCAAGCGATATTGTCATACTGACTGTTCCTTTCAGCGATTGTATAAATGCAATGTCTTCATCATTGATTTTTCCTATAATGGTACGTTTTCGCTTACGCATTCCTTCTTCATTGTCACAGAGAATTGTAAACCATCCGTCAAACCAGCCAATTTCACCTATACTCCATGTGTCTGAATCTTCGTTTGCATCAGCATTCAGATTTTCAGAAACACTTCCGCATAAATCATCTGCTGCTCTTGAAACGGTTACACTATAAGGTAATAATTCTTTGAATGAATTTGCAGCCTGATTATCATATAAACGTGCCTTTATCGTCGTTCCATTTACATTGATATTTACGATAGTGTTTTCAGCTACAGTTTGTTTTATAATATCAAGGCTGTCAATCCATTCTTCAACTTCATTCTGTGTTGAGGTTGCGGTGAAGCGTCGTCCTTCTATCAGGTTTTCAATCGAAACAAGATTTTCTATATTGGACAGACTTGCTGAAATTCCACTGCTTGCAGACGTGCAGAATGGAATAACAGTTTTATCCGAAAAATCATAGCTTTCAAGGAATGTATCTATGATTCGTGGTTCTTCGCCCCACCAGATCGGATAGCCGAGATAGATTACATCATACTGCTCCAGACTTTCAATCGGATTGGCTATTTCAGGACGTACAGACTTGTCATTTTGCTCCTGATTTGCTCTGCATGAAGAATTGTTGTATTCAATATCTTCATCAGTATATGGAACAGCAGCCTCAATCTCGTAAAAATCTGAATCAATATAATCTATAATATAATTTGCTATTTTTTCTGTGTTATTTGTGCGTGAAAAATACACAACGATCGTGTCAGTTGTTTCCGAATCCGGATTTAAGATCTCATGTTTTATCATACAAAAATCAACTACATTCCATACGCCGTTATTATCCAGATCATAAG
>JAZLMO010000008.1:0-10803 GCA_045598675.1 Sphaerochaetaceae bacterium | reverse complement strand
AAGAATGGTTTTTCCTTTCTTGAATACATCAGCACAGATAAATGTAGCAGTACTCTCTTCTACATTAGCCATGAGGTTGTCATAACCGTAATCGAATTCATGGTTTCCCAAAGCAATGACATCGTAACCTACGGCGTTCATGAGTTTAACAGCACTGAGACCCTTTGAAACGCTGACATAAGGCTTTCCCTGTGAGAAGTCTCCGTCAGAAACTACGATAACTGTTGCACCCATGTCTTCATAGAATGACTTGAGTCCTGCCATCTTTGCATAACCTTCAATAGCACCGTGAACATCGTTATCATGAAGGATAACTGTCTTGCCGGCATAAACGCCACCGGAAGGATTTGCCTCTTTTTTTACAGTAGAACAACTGGACAATGCAAAAATCATTGATACAGCAAGCAATACTGTAAGAATTTTTCTGAAAGATTTTTTCATAACAATCTCCTTAAAAATTGTAATTTCACTACGATTATATACAAGTCGCGGAAAATTTGCTAATAAAAGAGTAAAAAATCAATCAAAATTATAAATTCAGTATTCTCACTACTGATTAACAAATATGTTGACGATAAATATCCTAATGTATTATCGTTGGATAACATGAAAGAAAATATTATTTCCAAACAGGCATTGCAGAGAATGCCATACTATCTTCAGTACCTGAAAGATCTTCAGAATCAGGGAAAAACAGAGGTTTCAGCCCCATTGCTCTCAGAAGCATTCGGTTTTACCGAAATACAGGTCAGAAAGGATCTTGCAGCCGTAAGTTCAATACAGGGCAAGCCTAAAATCGGATTTAAAATCTCACCTCTGATTGTGGATATTGAGAATGTTTTAGGCTATAAATATGCAAATAAAGCGGTCATTATCGGAGCCGGTTCACTGGGACATGCCCTGCTGGGATTTGACGGCTTTGCAGACTACGGAATAGAGATTGTGGCGGCATTTGATGCCAACGAAGATAAAGTAGGAACGGATATTGACGAAAAACCTGTGTACAGCATGGATTTTCTCAGTGAATACTGTCACAAAGAACATATAAACATAGGAATCATCACGGTACCTCAGATTGCAGCCCAAAGAGTCTGCGACCATTTGGTAGAAGCCGGAGTCAAGGCAATTTGGAATTTTGCACAGATTCACCTTTCAGTTCCTCACGGAATTCTTGTTCAGAATGAAAACATGGCAGCAAGCCTTGCCATGCTTTTCAACCATTTGAAAGAAAGTTCTGACATCAACAACTGATTAAAACAACCGGATAATTCCCGATACTCAAGGGTAAAAATCTTGATATAACTTCTATACTTATATAAACTTTCCTCTGTCTTTCAGGAGGAGTGTATGGTTCTCATAAACATAGACCAGCTTTCAGATTCGGAACTTAAGTACATTGCAAAACAGGAAAAGCTGGAAGATTGGGATACATTGAGCAGAGCAGATATCATAGAGGCTCTTGAGGAAATATATGATGATGACAGCATTCCAACTGTTGATAAGAATAAAAAATTTGTAAAATCCCTGACAGATATAAATTCAGACGTTCTCCAGCTTCCCGGAGTGGAACCTCTTCCTAAATCATTTAATGACAATGAAATACATTTTATTCTCTCAGATTCAAGCTGGGCTTATGTTTTCTGGGGTTTTGATGTCATTACAAAAAACAGAATAGATGAATTAAAAGCCGAAGTTTTCATAAAGGTTACCGTTTTGAAGGATGCTGACCATCCTCAGGAATCCTACGAAATCAAAGTAGGAAATGAAGATGACAGCTGGAACATAGAACTGCCATGGCCCGGAAGAATTTACAAGATGACACTTATCATAAGATCTGAAGAAGGTGAAGAAGAAATTGCATTCAGTGAATATGAAGAAACACCGATACACTGGACAGATAAAAAAAGCGATGTTCTGTCAGATTCAGAACAGTTTGAATTACTTGCTTCATCCCTTATTTCAAAGGACGGAAGCTGTGTTGATTGCAGAAATGTCAGAAAAATAATCTCACAGTACAGGGGGGATGCAGAATGAGAAGCAATCTTAATTTTATTTTACATGCACATCTTCCGTTTGTCAGACATCCGGAATATCCTAAGTTTCTTGAAGAAGACTGGTTGTTTGAAGCAATTAACGAGTCATACATCCCTCTTTTGAGAATGATGTACAGATTGAGAGCGGAAAACATTCCTTTCAGATTGGTATTTTCCCTTTCTCCTACCCTCTGTTTCATGTTAAGTGATGAAACACTCAAATCAAGATTTGCAGATTATATGAACAGGCACATCGAGTTGGGCGAAAAGGAAGTAACCAGACTTGCAGAAGATACAGATCAGAGAAAACTGGCACAGATGTATTTGGACAATCTGAAAGAAAACCTGAAATTCTACTGTGAAACTTGCAATACCAATATTCTTCAGGCTTTCAACGATTTATCGAATTCCGGCCATCTGGAACTGATTACTACTGCTGCAACACACGCATTTCTTCCCATGTACAAGAGTATCCCGGTAGCAGTAAATGCTCAGGTTGAAACCGGGATGATGTATCATGCAAAAGCATTCGATAAGGGTGCGGAAGGTTTTTGGCTTCCTGAATGCGGATATTATCCGGGACTTGAAGACATTCTGAAAAGAAATCATATTAAATGGACAAGTCTTTCATCTCAGGCTTTCTTCCTTTCTTCTCAAAAACCGGAAAAAGGAACATACGCTCCTGTAAAATGTCAGAACGGAGTATATTGTTTTGCCAGAGATTATTACCTTACAAGTCTGGTTTGGTCTTCTTCCGTAGGCTATCCTGCAGACAAAGATTACCGTGAATTTTACAGAGATATAGGCTACGATCTTCCGCTTGAATATATCCGTCCTTACATTCAGGAACCGGACATCAGGGTTTTCACAGGGTTCAAATACTGGTCAATTACAGGCAAAACTGCCGATAAGGTTCTTTATCGTCCTGAAAAAGCCTCTGAAAAGACAATTGAACATGCAAAAGATTTCCTTGATCATGCAAAGGCAAAAACAGAGTCTATCGGTTCCATGATTAAAGATGAACCTATTTATACTCTGAGTTTTGACGCAGAACTGTTTGGACACTGGTGGTTTGAAGGTGTTCAGTGGCTTGAAAACATCATAAGACTTTCTGCATCAGATGATAGTATCAACCTTATGACTCCAACAGATTACATTGCGGAAAAACATAAAGTTCAGACTCTAACTCCTGCATATTCATCATGGGGTGAAGGCGGATATTCCCATGTTTGGGTTGACAACTCAACAAATGCCTGGATAAGCAAATACACTACAAAGACAGCAAGATGCATGGTTGAACTTGCCCAGCGTTTTCCGAATCAGACCTCACTTAAGGGAAGATTCATTACCCAAGCCGCAAGAGAATGTCTTCTTGCAATGGCAAGTGACTGGCCTTTCATCATTCACAACCACACAAGCGAAGAATATGCAAAAAAGCGTGTCGTAGGACATTTGCAGAATTTCTTCCTCGTTTATGAAAACATGACAAAAAATGCCGTAAATACCGAATGGCTTGTAAAATCTGAAAAGAGAAACAATATTTTCCCGGATTTGGATTACAATATTTTCAATCCGAATCACATAGATGAACCAAGCCCGCTGTTCACAACATATTTTATAAAGAACAACTGATATGAAAACAGCTCTTATTATCCACGGTCATTTCTATCAACCTCCGCGTGAGGATCCCTCTACAGGTATTGTAGGCACTCAGATTTCTGCAAAACCCTACAAGAACTGGAATGAGGCAATTTACAGGACCTGCTATAAGCCCAACGCCTATTCAAGGTACCTCACGCCCAACGGGAAAATTGAATCAATCTATAATAATTACAGTACTATTTCCTCAAATTTCGGACCTACACTGCTCAACTGGATGGATGATGAACATCACCATTTCATTGATAAACTCAGGGAAGCTGACGAAGAAAGTATCCGTAAATGGGGACATTCGAACTTTATAGCACAGACCTATAATCACATAATTCTTCCGCTTGCAAGCAGACAGGACAAAAACATACAGATTCAATGGGCACTGGAAGATTATCAGGTCAGATTCGGCCATGAAAGTGAAGGTTTTTGGTGTGCAGAATGTGCAATAGATGAAGAAACCGTAGATATACTTGCAGAAAACAACATAAAATTCGTTATCCTGTCTCCTTGGCAGGTTCAATCCATCAACGGACGTAAATTGGCTGAAGGAGAGTGTGCTCCAAGCGACAGGCCTTTTATTCTGAAAGGAAAGGAAAGGACAATTGCAGCGTTTTTCTATAACGGGGATTTTGCAAGCGGTATAAGTTTCGGTCACCTTCTCAGAGATGCGGATGAATTGTACGGAAATATTGTTGAATACAGGAAAAACAACAATAATCCAAAACTACTTACATGGGCAACGGATGGAGAAATATACGGCCATCATGAACCGTTCGGAGATATGGCTCTAGCTGCCCTCATAAAGAAAGTCAACGAAGGCAATCAGTTCTATTTCACCAATTTTGCAAAATACCTTGAAGACAATCCTCCGAAAGAGACTGTAACACTTTGGCTGGGAGAAGACGAAAAAGGTTCCTCATGGTCCTGTTCTCATGGTGTAAAACGTTGGTATACAGACTGCGGTTGCCATACAGGCGGAAACGAAAACTGGAAACAGACATGGCGGAAACCGTTGAGAACAGCGTTTGAAAACCTTGAAACAACCGGCCGTCAGATTTTTGCAGAAAACATACACAGAATTCTGGGACCCGGTTCAGATCCGGAATCTGTTCTTCTGAATTATAAAAAAGTACTGTCCCGCAGAGTTTCACCGCAAGAGTACATCAACTCACTAAAAACAGATGAAGGTAAAGAAATAGACCAAGAAAGTGCACAGGATATCGCTGTTCTGCTTGATACTATGAAGAACATCTTTTTTTCTTTTACAAGTTGCGGATGGTTTTTCAATGATATCAGCGGAATAGAACCAAGTCAGGATATTTCCTATGCAGTTTTTGCAGCCACAAATCTGCAGAAATTTACACATTATCCAGTTATTTCCACCCTTCTCAAAGATTTAAGAGAAGCAAAAAGCAATATAGCCAGTGCAGGATCAGGTGAAACCATTGCCAGAAATTACATAAATCTGATACCGGCTTTTGCCAGAGCATGCGGATTCTTTGCAATGAACAGAAGAATCGCACGCAAAGAAGATTACGAAGACAGATATGGAGTATTTTCGGTTTTGTCTATCGATGAAAAATACATGGTTCTCAGAAACAGCAATACTTTTGAGACCTTCAGACTCGCATATGACGCAAAACTGAATGAAAACGGCATTTTCATAATACATGTCAAAAATCTCAAAACAGGCTATGATTATTCGTACGAAGGCTCGCAGATTTCACTTGACAATCTCCAAAAATATGCAGGTTGGGTAGATAATAAAATTGCTTCCTGCATGAATAAACAGGTCAGTCTGGATATTTGCCACAGCATAGAAAACTACATTGCTCTTGCAGATCTGAACGCAAATGTGACAAAAGAAGAAGTTTTCTATCAGAATTTGAGTATTGCAATAGATACTTTAAAGTCTCTTGCTTTGTCAAAAGAGACTACTCAATTCAGTGAAACTATCAATCATTTGAGAAATATTGCCCATATTGTAGGAAAAGTCGGCCGTCAAAATGACATTGAGTCAGTCAAAAACTTTTTCAATTTGCAACTGGAATACTACGCATATCTTTTCAATAAAAACAGAATCACAGAACTGCAAATAGAAAACATGCTTACAACGCTTCAGATTGCAAGAGAAAGCAATATAGATATTGATATTACAGAACTTCAGAATGCAGTTTGGAAAAACAACAGCAAATCTATTCCGGAAAACGTCAAAATACAGTTGAATTTCAAAGTTTAGAACACTTTTTTCCGTAATATAATGTTACGGAATATAATGTTACGGAATATACTATTCTGAAAGAAGGGCTTTTGCATGCTCAATTGTAAGAGTACTTTCATCTCCTGAAAGCATTCTTGCAATTTCGTGTACACGGTCTTCCCCTTCAACCTGTTTTAGATGAGAATAGGTTCTGCCGTTCTCAACTGTTTTTGATACAACAAATTGAGAATCTGCTTTACTGGCAATGGTTGCAAGATGTGTAATGGCTATTACCTGTTTGTCTTTGGAAAGAGACCTGATGCATTTGGCCAGATTCAGCGCTACAGAGCCTCCTATTCCGCTGTCAACTTCATCAAAAACCTGAGTCTGAATGGAATCTTCCTCTGCCAGAACTGTCTTCAATGCCAGCATGACTCTTGAAAGTTCTCCACCGGATGCAATTTCCTTCATTTCTTTCATCTCTTCACCCGGATTGGCTGAAATCATAAACATAATATTGTCATTTCCGCTGATACTGAACTTATCGGAAATGTTTTCAACTTTTATTTCAAAAAGTGCATTTGGCATGCCGAGTGTTCTTAAGGTTGATTCTATCTGTTTTTCAAGTACTTGAGCGGCCTGAATGCGTTTTCTGCTCAATTCAACTGCATTTGCTTTATACTGAGCCAAAGCATTCTGAAGATCCTTCTCACACTTGTCCAAATGACTTTCACTGTTTCTGCACAATTCCAGCTTTTTTTCCGCATCTTGCGCAAATGCCAGAACATCGGAAAGGGCCGGTCCGTATTTTCTCTTCAGTCTCTGAAGCAAGGACAGCCTTTCCTGCATCATGTTCACAGCATCTTCACTATAAGACACGCTGTTGATGTATTCTTTCAGTCCCTGGGCAATATCTTCATTCTCAATTCTGGTACTTTCCAATCTTGCAATATAATCCGATAAGGCTGAATCGCACTTGCCGGCCTTTGATAGGTAAAAAGACGCATCATACTCGAGTGCTTTAATCTCTTTCAACTTGTCACAACATCCGTTCAGGTTTTCGTAGATTGTCTCAAACTGTCCAAGCCTCTGAATTTTTTCCTTCAGCTCTTCGTCTTCATTTTCAACAATTCCGGCATTTTTTATTTCTTCAAGGGCAAAACTCAGATAATCTTCCTGTTTCTTTCCCTCTTCCAACCGCTTTTCTATTTCTTCTTTCTGTTTTCTGAGTTCGACAATCAAATGATAATTATCAGAAACCCGATTCAGATATTCTTCATCATTTGCGTATGCATCGACTATTTTTCTCTGTCTGTCTGAAAGCAACAGACTCTGATGTTCACTTTGACCGTGCATATCGATAAGGCTGTCTGCCAAAAATGTCAGATCGGCACGGGTAAACATTTGTCCCTGAACGGAAATTACAGATCTTCCGTTGGATTTGACTGTTCGTTTGACAATAATTGCTCCGTCTTCCGGTTCCACATCCCTATCTTTGAGCCAAGGTAATATCTCATGATTATCAGGTACGGAAATCAATGCATTTACGGAAATTTCATCTGCTCCGTTTCTGATGGCAGAAGAATCTGCTTTTTCACCCATCAATAACCCCAGGGCTCCCAGAATAATTGATTTTCCTGATCCTGTTTCTCCGGTAATTACATTGAATCCTTCGTGGAAATCTATTGAGAGGTTTTCTATCAGTGCAAAATTCTTTATTTCCAGATGCTCAAGCATTGAAACCTCCGGCCCATCCGAGTTTGTTTCTGAGTATTTCTATAAAATTCCGCCTTTTATTCTCAACAAACAGTGTACTCCTGTTGCTTTTATACACAATTATTCTGTCTTCACTCTGAAGACCGAATTCTTCGTGTCCGTCACAGGTCAATACTGTTTTACAGTCCTGTTCCGGTATTGTTATCATGGTTTGTGAATCTGCACTGATAACCAGAGGTCTTACACCCATTGTAAACGGACAAATAGGATTGATAATCATACAGGAAAGGTTTGCATCCAGAATAGGTCCTCCTGCAGAAAGATTGTATGCAGTGGAACCTGTGGGAGTTGCAATAATGACACCGTCCCCTTTGAGATTTGCGGCAAGTACGTTATTGATATACAGACTGAATTTTGCCATTTTTGCCACAGAAGCAGATGAAACCGTTATTTCATTCAATGCAGAACTTTCAAAAACGGTTTTTCCTTCTCTTTCAACCCTACACCCCAATCTCATTCTCTTAACAGAGAAGCATTTTCCTTCCATAAAGTCCCTGAATACAACTTTGTAATCTTCCACGCTTATTTCAGTCATGTATCCGAACGTTCCCATGTTAACTGCAAACAACGGAACATCCGAATCTCTGAATATTCTTGCACAGGAGAGAACCGTTCCGTCTCCACCGACTGTAACGGCAAGATCAACATCCACAGGTTGGATATCAAAATCTTTTATGCTGCTGTCCAGTTCAACCGTACAGACATCAACACCAATGCCTTCAAAGTAGTTTTTCATCTCTTCAAAGACTTTTCTTACATCGTGTTTTCCGGTATTGGCAAGAAGTGCAATTTTATTTACTTTCATTTTACGGTAAGTTTGCTATTATTCTGGATATTGTTTTGATTTCCGTTGCATCCAGGAAAGGATATACCGGAAATGATACTGTTCTGTAATAAAAAGAAGCTGAAATCGGATACTTTTCGTATAGGTTTTCCTCTGCCAATGAACAAATTGAGTTTTCAAAAGTTCTGATGACAGGGACCTCATGACGTTTTGCAAATTCAATAAGACTGTCAGGCTTACAATTCATAAAAACTGAAAAAACTGAACCGTTTGACTCATAATCCAGACTGACTAGCCCGAATCTTCTGTGATTGGTATTTATCATTCCTGATGCATAGGCTTCACAGATTTCCCTTCTTCTCAGGCTGTTTTCAGCAAGGTTTTCAAGCTGAATCAGTCCTAAAGAAGCATTTATATCTGAAAGTTTCCTGTAATCGGAAACTTTCAATTCCTGAATTTTGTCTGCAAAATGCTCTTTTACAGACAATACTGCACCGCCTCCTGAAGATATTACATCATTTTCTTCAAGTGAACAGACTACAACATCTCCCCATTCACCGGCTTTGATTGTCTGTCCATGAACCGAACCTACAGAGCAGGAGATATCTTCAATGATTGTTACTTCACCGTAACTTACTTTTTCATAAGATGCAGTTTCCTGACTGTACTTTACCGGTATAGATGCACATACATCATACAAAATCAGTACATCTGCATTTGAATTTGATACTGCTTCACTGTCAGGCATTCCGTTTTCTTTATCTACATCAACAAAAACAACCTTACATCCGGTTTTTTCAAGTTCTTCCATATATACGGCAGGAGAAAGCAAAGATATTGCCACAACAGAATTCTGATCAATTTCTGCCAACTTCAATGAAGATGCTATACAATCCTGGTAAGTCCTGAAAGATACAGATGCCTTACAACCGCATTCATTTGCAAATGCAGTGTTAAAAGCAACATTTTTTTTCCCGGGTCCTATGTGTTCATCAACCATTGTCTGAAGAACGCAATCCATATCGATTCTTTTTAATGTAGGTTTGTAAAAACGTATCATAACAGTTTAATAATTTACCATATTATCGGATTATGAACCACAATATTAAAAAAAAAGACCACGGAACTTGTATTCCGCAGTCTGTTGTATACTATTTTAGCAGTTCTTTATTTCAGAACTTATACTCCGCACCGATAACCGCCGTAAGTGAATAACCTGTTGCAGCACCGTTTGACTTGGTCTTTACCTCATTTTTTGTCTCAGACCAACTGTCGTAGAAACTGATTGCAGGTCTGAATGCAACCATTGCGGCAAAACGGTCATCAAAGTTATAACTGCCTTTAAGGTTAAGCTGAACACCAAAGTTTCTCATCTTGATTTCAAGTTTTTCAGGTTTTGTTTCAAAATTAAGAATATCCGCTCTGAGTCCTGCACCTGCCAGGAAATCAAACTCATCCATATGGAACTTATATCCTACACCCAATGCTTCAGATATCATAAGTGAACTTTTTGTCTTAATTGTTGAAAATGATGCATCACCTACATTTTTCAATTTGATTTCATTACCGAAAAAACCGGCGCTGATTGTATCATATACAACAACGTTATTTTCAAATTCAACCTCAACTCCTAAATCTACATCCACAAGATTTGCTTTATATTCTTTAGGATACTTATTTTCATCACTTGATTCCTGGGACTTGGAAAGATAGAACTTACCAGTATTAATGACATATCCACCACCCAGGTTGACTGAAACATCAACTGCAAAAGCAGATGCAAGAATAATTGTCAAAACTATAATCATAGATAATATCTTTTTCATCGGATGTTTCTCCTATTCAGCAAATTTACATAAATTAAAAGAAACAAATTACAAGAAAGTTACAAAAAAGTTTTAAAAAGTGTAAAAAATAAAAATATTTTCAAAGAATCTTCGAAATTTACGACAAAAATAGCAATTATTACAAAACTGCATGAACAGTTTACGTATAATAATTTTTGCATTTTACACCATGTAATTATTACAATTCATTAAAATAAACTTATAATTTACACCAATTTTCTTGCAGTTAGGTGCCGACGAAGTGACGCAGAAAAAATCAAAAACTTGTTTTTTATGTCTACAGGTGCAATTTCAGCCAAAGACAATGAGCAATGGTTTTTTCAAGTATTAATTCCATAGGCAAGGAACAAGGAGGCAACATACCTTACTGGTAGGTGCCGACGAAGTGACGCAGAAAAAAAAAGACCTGGCGACTACCTACTCTCCCGCAAAAGCAGTACCATCGGCGTGAGAGGGCTTGACTTCCGTGTTCGGGATGGGAACGGGTATTTCCACTCTGCTATGATCACC
>JAZLMO010000007.1:0-12060 GCA_045598675.1 Sphaerochaetaceae bacterium | reverse complement strand
TAATTGGAGAAATCTCCGGTACCGGATGTTAAAGAAGCATATAATACAAATGAATTTTTGGATTTTTCTGTAGTATTTTTATTTTTTAAAAGATAATAATGAATTTCAGAATTTGAACTTAAAGAAATTAAAGTATAATCGTCTTCTACTTTATCTATTTTAACTGTATATGTTTTTGTGAATGAATGAGATGTATTAAAATTTATATGATAAGTCGGAGAAACTGCGTTATTTGAATCTGATCCTTCAGAATTGGAAATTAAAGCAGATTTGATAACCAATGGTACATAAACATCACCTGAATAGTAATAATTATAAGTTAAAATTGTATTATCTGAAACTGTAAGACCAAATTCTGAAATTTCAGCAAACTTATCTATTAAATATTGGTCAGGATATGATGAATTGTATTTTAATTCTCCTATTACTCGTTGAAAATCTACATCAGATGTATTTTCATCTAGTGCAATATAACCCAAAATTAAACCGGGACCGTTTTTTACTTTACTTATGTCAGGATCTGTACAGGAAACAGTAAATTGAAAACTATCCGGAGAATCCTGTTCACGTTTATATCTGACAATGGAAGTATTAGTTAAATCACAATATGATGGTTCACCGCAGGAAAACAATAAAAAAACAGACGTCAGAATGAAAACCATGAGATATAGTTTATTCAGACGTCTGTTATTAAACATAAATTACATTCCAGAAACAACGTTTTTAGCTATTCTGGCATATTCACTGTTGACATAGTCATCAATTATGTTCTGGAAAGTTGCTTTGGCAAGATCGTAATTTCCTTCCAAGTAATAAATTCTTCCGATATTGAACAATGCTCTCGGGGCAAGACCGTAATCATCATCAAGACCGATAACCTGATTATAAAGGTCTATAGCAGTTGCTGTATCTCCGAGATTATCTTTACATACTGCAGCATTCAAGAGAGCCAAGTTTGAAAGATAAATCTTGGAATTCATCTTAGAAGCCTTGATAAATGCATCGTAAGCAGTTGCAAGATCATTTTTCTGAGCATAAGCAATACCTATGAGATATTGAGCCTTAACTGATGCGTATGAAGAACCTTTTACTTCTTTTTCAAGATTGGTAATCAGCTCATCTACATTTACATCCTGTTCTGCCAACTGATCTCCGTATGAAGATACTCTGACCAATGATTTCTCAGAAGATGAAGTTGAAATAACAGTTACAACAAGCACTATCAGAAGAACAGCAACAAAAGCAATTACTCCATAAAGAACAAACTTTTTGTTTTTGTCTGTGAAGTCAGAAATCTTCTTGATAATTTTCTGTTCTTCAGTCAACTTATCCTCTACTCTCAATTTCTTATCAGCCATTTTTTATTTCTCCTTTCCTGAAGAAATAAGATCAGCAATTGTAACTACATCGTCATCATCATTTGTTGACATGTATTTTTCAACTTCAGATTCCTGATTCTTCTTAATCATTTCTCTGATGGAAAGAGCAAGTTTCTGTGTCTTTGGATCAACATCAACAACCATTGCTGTTACACTGTCACCTACATTGAATTTCTTAAGAACTTCATCTGTATATTCTTCATCAGGTCCAACAAGATTGAACTTGGAAATAAGTCCTTCAATATCTCCGATAACTTTTACGAAAACACCGAAGTCTGTGACGTTTGAAACAGTGCCGGTAATAATGGATTCTCTAGGATAACTCTGCTTAAGTGTAATCCAAGGATTATCCCCCATCTGCTTAATACCAAGTCTGATTCTTCTGTTTTCAGGTTCAATCTTTGTAATTGTTACATCAACAACATCACCTTCTTTACAGAAAGAAGAAATACTCTTAACTTTCTTTGTCCAGGAAACATCATCTATGTGTAAGAAACCGTCAATCCCTTCTTCAAGATTAATGAAAGCACCGCTGTTTGTAATCTTAACAACAGGCTTGGAAAGAACATCACCTACATGATACTTCTTATTGATTGTTTCCCAAGGGTTTTCTTCAAGCTGTTTGATACCCAGAGATACTCTCTTTTTCTCAAGGTCGTATCCCAGAATCTTACACTTTACTACATCCCCCAGATTGAGAACTTCTTTAGGATTATTGATTCTCTTTGTCCATGAAAGTTCTGAAATATGAGCAAGACCTTCAATACCAGGTGCAATTTCAATAAATACACCGAATGTAGTCATCTTTGTTACAGGAGCGGTTACAACATCACCTACTTTGAAGTTAGACTCAAATGTTGTCCAAGGATCTTCCTGCATATGTTTAAGTGAAAGATTGATTTTCTTTGTCTCAGGATCAATGTTGATTAATCTGAGCTGAATCTTTTCACCTTTCTTGACATAATCTCTAGGTCTGTTGACATGGCCCCAAGACATATCATTCAAATGAAGCAGTCCGTCAAAACCGCCGAGATCGATAAATGCACCGAAACTTGTAAATGACTTAACAACACCTTCTACAACGTCACCTATTTTAACTGTTGAGAAGAACTGTTCCTTGTTTTCTTTAATCTTTTTATCGAGATAATCTCTTCTTGAAACAACACTCTTAAGTTTGCTTCCGCCGTGGAACTTTTCAATCATGAAATAATCTGTAAGACCGATAAGACTTTCAGGATTTTCAGTTCTGACAATATCTGCCTTTGAAAGAGGACAGAATCCGAAATAATCTCCGCCGAGACTTACTTCATATCCGCCTTTAATAACTTTGACAAACTTACCTTCAACAGGTAATTTTTCATCAGCAGCAGCCTTGAGCTCCTGACCTCTGGCCTGAAGATCTGCTCTCTTTTTAGAGATTATCAGCTGACCACCCTTGCCTTCTTTGTTTACAATCAAAACTACGACAGAATCGCCGATAGCTGGGATTTCATCAAATTCTTCGACAGGGATTCTGCCTTCTGACTTATAACCAACATCTACAAATACATACTCATTATTGACCTGAACTACAGTACCGGTAATGAGCTGACCGTCTTCGATTCCATCAAGAGATTTAAGATATTCCTCCTGCATGATACTCTGCATATCGGTATCTTTCTTTTCCAATTCTTTTTCTTCAGACATTTTTCTCTCCTGATCCTTAATATTATTTATATTAATATTATAATTAATATGTTCTAACACTTTCTCACAAACTTGATTTATGGTCAAGTAAGATGTATCAACATAAAGGGCTTCTTCTGCAATTTTCAGAGAACCTACTTCTTTGTTTTTATCATTGAAATCTCTCTCATTGATTTCTTTGAGAATTTCTTCTTCTGTCATACCGTCAGGTTTCTGAATAAACCTTCTGTGTGCTCTGATTTCCGGCTGGGCATCAAAATAAATTTTGAATTCGGCATCCGGGAATACAACAGTAGTCATATCTCTGCCTTCACAGATAATGCTTAAAGAGTTTGTAATCTTGTAAATCTTCTTGTTTACCTGAAATCTGACATCAGGATCGGAAGACACATAGGATGCAGCCAAATCAATATTTCTGGTATGCAGATTGTCTTCAACATCAGTTCCGTCCAGATAGAATCTGCCATTGATGATTTCACATTCAGCATCACTTGCAGCCCTTACTCTGTCTTCATGATCCTGAGGATTCAAATTATGATTGAGCAGATACAAAGTAACTGCTCTGTAGAAGTTCCCTGAATTGAGATAATATACTCCCAATCTGTCAGCAATCATCTTTGCTATTGTACTTTTTCCTACACCTGCAGGTCCGTCAATTGCTATTACCATTTTTTTTACCTATAGCAGAACTTCTGAGGTTCTGAACTTCCTGTTTTGTAAGTTTTCTATACTGTCCGCTTGCAAGGTTGTCAAGTTGAACACATCCGATTCTGATTCTGGTTAATTTCTTTACTTCATAACCCAAATCATAAAACATATTTCTGATTTCCCTGTTTTTGCCTTCTGTGAGAACAACCTTAACCTGATGAGCATCTACAAATTTATAACTTTTAATTCTGTAAGGAGTTATTTCACCGGCTAAAATTTTTTCAAGATCTTTTCTTTTTAATTCCAAATCTGTTTTTACAAGATATTCTTTTTCAGTTTCAGATGACGGATGCATTATAAGATTTGCAAAATCCCCGTCATTTGTAAAAAGAATCAGACCTTGAGAATCTTTATCCAGTCTTCCTATACTGAACAGCAGATTTCTGTCTTCAATATCTATCAAATCTCTTGCATATGCAGTTTCATTGGGGTCATAGTTTGTGCAAACAAATCCCTTTGGTTTATTCAACGCAAAGTAATAGTCATTATCAGGAATTTCAGCAAGAACATTATCTACGTATACAATGTCATCTTCATTGATTTTTGTTCCTAATTCAGTAACGCGCTTGTTATTTACTTTTACACGACCATTGATAATAAGCTGTTCACAAGACCTTCTTGATCCGGCACCGCATTTTGCAAGATAACTCTGAAGTCTTATAGGATATTCAATTTTCATTTTCATCCTTCTCGAATCTAAGTTTATCTATATCTGATAATTTAGGAAGATCACTGATTGAATTCAGTTTAAATGAATAAAGAAACTTCTTCGTCGTTCCGTAAAGACAAGGATGCCCCTGAACATCTTTTCTGCCGACAACTTTGATATAGTCACGTTCCCTTAAAACTCTGACAATATTATCAGAATCAACTCCTCTGATTTTAGATATCTCAGATCTTGTAATAGGTTGTTGATATGCAACAATAGCCAATGTTTCCATTGCAGACTTTGTAATTCTCTTGTCTACTTTTTTCCCATAACATTCACGTAACCTTTCATAAAGATTTGAAGAAGGAACAAACTTAAAAGTTTCAGAGGATTCAACCAATACTATTCCGTGGTTTTCTTTGTAATATAATTCAGATATTTCATCCAGAAGTCTTATTACTTCCAATTCATCGATTCCGGTAATCCTGCCGAGATATTCTACAGTAACAGGATTATTTTCAAGAAAAAGAACCGATTCAATCAATCTAGCGTTTTCTGATAATTCCATTTACAGTAATTATAATGAGTTTTAATATATTAGTCATTACTTTCTATTACCGAAAAACTATCTGAGTCCTGAAGATTATTTTCAACAATCTCATCATAATCTTTATCGTATTCATCGGCTAAAGCAGGGTTATAATCTTCCGGTCTTTTCTGAATATCAATATCGGAAAAGGCTTTATCCTGACTTATGATGATAATTTTATCTTTTACACATTCAAGAACTGCAAAAAAAGAACAGATTATATGACTTGGAGAAGGATGATTTTTAAATAAATCCGTAAACTTAATGCAATCATGATTCTCAAGAAGTTCATTCATAAGACTAATCTTTTCATTTTCGGAAACATCTTCATATATGTTGAAATACTTCTCATCAACTGTATTTTTTTTAAGTAAATCCAAGAATACTGAAAACAAATCCTGTAGAGTATTATTTCCGAACAATTCTTCATCATTGAAAGGTAGAATCAGCTCTGTCTCATTTCTGCTGGGGACATAATCGGGTTCATTGGATTGCATATCCAATAACTGGGAATATTTTCTGAATTTGGAGTATTCCAAAAGACGTTGGACAAGTTCATCCCTGGGATCAACATATTCTTCATCAAATTCAACATCTTTAGGTAAAAGCATCTGACTTTTAATCCAAATCAGATCTGCTGCCATTTTATAGAAATCCGATAAATCACCCAACAGAACATTCTTTTCTGAATTGATATATTCAATAAACTGATCAGTAATTTCAGAAATAGGAATATCATAGATATTGACTTCATTTTTCTGAATCAATGCAAGTAATAAATCAAGAGGTCCATTAAATTTTTCAGTATGAAAATCCAGCATCTTTATACTTTCTGCTCTGTCTCGGTTTTATTAAACATAGTATCTCTCAACTTCTGCTCCAAATCTTCCGTTAACTGAGAATTGGATTTCAGATATTCAAGAGCATTATCTCTGCCCTGCCCGATTTTTTCTCCGTTGTAAGAATACCAAGCACCTGTTTTCTCAATAAAATTATATTTGACGGCAGCATCAAGTATACTACCTATGCGGGAAATACCTTCATTGAAATAGAAATCAAGTTCAACCTTTTTGAATGGTGGGGCAACTTTGTTTTTTACGATTTTGATTCTTACTCTATTGCCGATATAATCATCTGCGCCTTTTGAAATTGTCTCTATTTTTCTGACATCCATTCTGACAGAGCTGTAGAATTTAAGTGCATTTCCGCCTGTTGTTGTTTCAGGATTACCGAACATGACACCAATCTTCATTCTGATCTGATTTATAAATATCATTGTAGTTTTACTTTTTGAAAGAATACTGGTTAGTTTTCTCAATGCTTGGCTCATAAGTCTTGCCTGAAGCCCCATATGAGACTCTCCCATTTCTCCTTCAATTTCTGCCTGAGGTGTTAAAGCTGCAACAGAATCTACAACAATAATATCAACGGCTCCGCTTCTTACAAGAGATTCAGCAACTTCAAGAGCCTGTTCTCCACTGTCAGGTTGGCTGATCCAGAGATTTTCCGTATCTACACCTAATTTTTTTGCATAAACAGGATCCAGGGCATGTTCAGCATCTATAAAGGCTGCAATTCCACCGGCTTTTTGAGCCTCTGCTATAGCATGAAGAGCCAATGTGGTTTTTCCTGATGACTCAGGACCGAAAACTTCGATAATTCTGCCTCTGGGATAGCCGCCTACTCCAAGTGCTTCATCCAAAAGAATAGAACCCGATGATATGGTTTCAATATTCTGAGCGATTGTACTTTCACCGAGTTTCATCAAAGATCCTTTTCCGAATGCTTTGTCTATCTGCGCTCTGGCAGCTTCTATCGCCTGTGTTTTCTTTGTAAGAATATCATTTTCATTGTTACTCATTTCATATCTCCTTGATTATTTATTCCAAATAACCAGTCAAAATTATTAAAATCTCCATTCAATATATTCAGAATAAAGAAAACATCATGAAAAACATGACAATTTCTTTACAAATTCCACTTTGTTTTCCGCTTTGAAGAATGCAGATCCCGAAACTACGGCATCAACACCCGCATCTCTTACATATCCGATTGTTTCAGTATTAATACCGCCATCTACGGAAATGATATAATTTCTGTTATTTCTGATTTCATACAATTCTCTGATTTTATCAACTGAAGAACGAATGAACTTCTGTCCTCCGAAACCCGGATCAACGCTCATAACCAAAACAATATCAACAATATCAAGAAACGGAACAACAGAACTGACAGGAGTAGAAGGACAAATTGCAATACCTGCTTTACATCCGAATTCTTTAATACTTTTCAGAATAGAATCCGGATAATTACAAGATTCATAATGAATTGTAATTGCATTGCTGCCTGCATTGGCAAATACTTCAATATATTTTTCCGGATTATTTATCATCAAGTGTGTGTCAAAAAACATATCGGAATGTTTACGGATATCGGAAATAAACTTTGGTCCGAAAGAAATGTTAGGAACAAAATTTCCATCCATTACATCTATATGAATCCAGTCAGAATTTGAATCCTTGATTTGTTTCAATCCTAAAACAATGTCAGAATAATCAGCTGAAAGAATTGAAGGTGCCACTATTAGTTTTCTACTCATGTGGATAATATAATACATTTTCACAAAATAATAAACTAAAATTGAAATTTTTACTTAACTTTTATACTGTATTGTTTTATATTTTGCTTTTTTCAACAAAACTAATTTCTAATCATCCGGTTCTATATTTGTTGCCATTCAGATTAAATGCTGTTATATTAATAGTGAATTTAAGTTACGCGACATTTCCGAGCAGACAATAGTCTGCCCGGTTTTGTTTTCATCTTACTTAAGGAGTAATAATATGAACGCTAATAAAGTCAGATCCTTATTTACCAATGATTTATGGCTTAATCCAAACATTAACAGTGTAGGATTGGACCAATTTAAAGAAGCTGAAAAAATCATTATCAAACTTAAAGATTCAGAAGATAAATCCGAATTCAAGGAATTATGTATTTCCGATATCAAAGATAATGGGAAATCCCCTATTATTCCCAGACTCCTTGCCACATTATGCGGAAAACATCCTTTAGATGATAAATATGCATTCACCGTATTTGATGATTACTACCATTCAAACAAATGGAAAGAAGTTGACTACCTGGGTAATCTTCTGCTCTCATTCGGAGAAAGTTCCTACGTTCTCAAAGCACTGGCAGAATGTTACGATGTTACAAATGAAACAGATAAGAAGATTGCTGTTTGGGAAAGACTTATAAAGACAGATCATACTGAAACGGATGTCTTTTATAAACTTGCAGAATATTATACTGCTTCCGGCAATGATGAAACAGCTTTGAATTATTATAAAAGAGTTGTTCAAAGACATATTATTGCTCAGGATCTCAATGCAGTAAAAGATGCGCTTCCTCTCATAATGAAATTCAAACAGGATAATGCAGACTATCTGATTCAGTTATCATCCAGAATTGCAAAATCAATGGGAAACGATAAGGGCGTTTTCTTTTTAAACGAAATCTTTGAAAACGGCAATTTTGATATAAATTCCAATATTAAAATTCTGAAAAAGATTCTTGAATTTTCCAATAATAACAAAGAAGCTACAGATAAACTCATTTCATATTTCAGAGAAAAATATTCAGCAAATCCAAGACTGGAATACTGTCTTTCCAATACAGGTCTGCTTCATAACTATATAGAAGCAAATGTTGCCGTTGAAAAATTTGAAAAAGAAATCGAATTTGTAGAAGGAGCATTTGTATATCACAATACCTGGAAACTCGGAAGAATAAGAAAAATCGAAAAAGATGAAATGCAGATTCAATTCTTAAGTAAAAAAGAATTGCATTCAATGACATGCAATATGGCATTTGACAGTTTGAAAATTCTTCCAAAGCAACATATTCTTGTCCTTAAAGCAGGAGCCACTGCAGAAAAAATCAAAGAGCATCTTATGGGCAATATTGAATGGGGTATCAAGATGCTTCTGAATTCATTCAACGGTGAATTCACTTTAAAACAGGTAAAATCAGAACTTGTACCGTCAGTATTAAATGATAAAGAATGGACTTCATGGCTCAGTGAAGCCAAAAAAGAACTTTCATCAAATCCGTACTTCGGTACTTCGGATCAGTCTAATGACATTTATGTATTGAGAGATACTCCTATTACATTTGAAGAAAAAACACTTCAGATTTTCTCAAGGGAAAAAGGATTTTTCAATAAATATGATATCTTGAAAAGTTTTATTAAGAAAAACGGAAGTACTGACAGTGAGGAATTTGTACGAATTATCAATTATTTTGAAAATCAAGTTAATTCCATAGACTATACAGGACTCTGTTCTTTCCTGATTCTTGATGATTTCAAGAATAAAAAAGGCATGTCTTTTATCAAACTTGAAAAAACATTTAAAGAATTATACTCGGAGTTATCAGAAGAACAGATCAAAGATATGTACTCTGAAATGCAGGATAATGATTTAAGAAAATTATTTATTAATTTTGTAGTATCAGAAGATGACAACTACAGTAAAGTTTTAACAACCTTGATTCATATAAATCCAAGTTCATTTATTGTTGAGAATCTTTCTAAAAAAACTATGAATAATATCAGAAGAAATGCTGTTGATAATTATCAGGCAGATCCTGATTTCATTTTATGGCTTTTAAAAGAAACAACAGATGAAATATGGGCAAATATTGATATGACAGATGAGGATATTATTATTCTCAAATTACAGCTTCTGTTATTTGTAAACAGTAAGATTGCACATGATGTTGATAATGCTGTAAATAAAGCACGTTCAAAACAGATAACAGATTCATTATTTGCAAATCAGTCAATTTATAAATTCCTCGGAAATTGTTCTGTAGACTCAGCAAAAAGGATTTATTCTTATTCACAGAACATCCCTCTTCTTGATGAAGATAAAAGCATCGGAGTCAAGCATTTTATTCTCTCCAATAGAAAAGATGCGGATTCAATTGTAGGAAATGTAATTGAAGATATCAAAGAGGAAAGAATTATTCCAAAAGGATTCCTTTGTACAAAAGCCATGTTCAATGCAAAGACAGCTGAATTGGATCATATAATGAATGTTGAAATTCCGGAAAATTCCAAGGAGATTGGAACTGCAAGAGACTTGGGAGATTTAAGAGAAAACGCAGAATATCAATACGCTAAGGACAAACAGAAGAATCTCAATTTTATGATGAATAAACTGACTGATGAAATTGATATAGCAAAGATCATAGATCCTGAAAATGTTGATATCAACTATGTTGAATTCGGAACTGAAGTCACATTCAGGGATAACATTAACAATAAAGATGTTATTTACACAATTCTCGGACCTTGGGAATCCAATCCGGATAAAAATATCCTCAACTTCCAGGCTCCGTTGGGATTGAAAATCTACAATATGACAAAAGGTCAGAATAAGAAGTTTGAAATCAACGGTGTTAAATTCGATTACACTGTAAAAGAAATCAAACTGGCAGACTTCAATATCAAATGAGTTTCAGAATTCCATACAGAGGATCGGGTATAGCCTTTGTAAAAGTACAGAATGACACTGTCTCGGTTTTTATGGGAAAAAGATCCAGGTTTCCTTTTTTCGGAACCTGGACCGTTCCCGGCGGAAGCGTTGAAACCAAATTGTCTGAAACAGATTCAGATGGTGCTAAACGTGAATTCAAGGAAGAGACAAATCTTATTCTTAACTGGGATAATTATGAATATATCGGCTGTTGGGAGAAGCGTTTTCCTTTATTCAGATGGACAACGTTTTTTTATATAACGGAAGAAGACTTCAATAATGCTGTACCTAACGAGTTTTTCACATTAAAATGGGTTGATATTAAAATGTTGAAAAAATACTACAGACGACCTTTTACAATGCAGGAAATAAATAGAATGATTATTTTGCTGAACTCTTACAAAGACCGCCGTTAGCATAAAACCGTCTGAGATATTCTTCTTTAAAATTTTTGAAATTATCCTGTTCTATTGATTGTCGGATTTTTTCCATAAAATTATATAGATAAGTCAGGTTATGTTCTGTAGCCAGCATTCCGCCGAACATTTCATTTGCTTTAAACATATGTCTCATATATGCACGGGAATAGTTTTTACAAGCAGTACATGTACAACCTTCGGAAATAGGTCCATGGTCAAATTCATTAAAAGCTTTATTCAGGTTTAACATGCCGTCATCGGTAAATACAGTACCATGTCTTGCTTCTCTAGTTGCAAGAACACAATCAAACATATCAATTCCGTTTTCTACTGCTTCAAGAATATAATCAACAGTACCTATACCCATAACATATCTGGGTTTTTCTTCGGTAACTTCTGCAGCAGTCAATCCTAAGAAATACTTAAACTGTTCTTTACTCTCACCTACTGAAAGTCCGCCTATTGCAATACCGGGAAAATCCAAAGAACTGATGTATTCAGCGCTGGTCTTTCTCAGATCATCATAAAAACCACCCTGTACGATTCCGAAAAGATTTCCTCTGAAAGAACGTCCTGATTTTTCAAGCAGTTCATCTCTTCTTTTTATAGCTCTTTCAGCCCATGCATGTGTAATATCCATAGCATTTTTAGTTTTCTTCCAAGTAATACCGGGAGCAGAACAAACATCAAGACACATTGCTATATCAGAACCTATACATTGCTGTATATCAACTACTTTTTCAGGTGTAAATTCATGTCTTGAACCGTCAATATGACTTTGAAACTTGATTCCCTCATCGTAAATTTTTCTTAATTTGGACAAAGAAAAAATCTGAAACCCACCGCTGTCTGTAAGGATGTTATCATTCCAATTTGAAAATTTATGAAGACCGTCAAAGGTTGATAGCACTTCTGTTCCGGGCCTCAAATATAAATGATAAGTATTTCCGAGAATAAGGTTATAACCTATTTGTCTGACTTTATCATGGTAAATTCCCTTTACAGTTCCATTTGTTCCTACAGGCATGAAAACAGGAGTTTTTACTACTCCATGAGGCAGTTTGATTTCTCCTGTACGTGCTTTGGT
>JAZLMO010000006.1:0-12571 GCA_045598675.1 Sphaerochaetaceae bacterium | reverse complement strand
TATGTTTGAGCTATCAAATCCTGAAGAAGGAGTAGTAAAGACATACGTATTGAACAATCTGACAACAGAACTTGAATCACTTACAGTACAGAACCAGGAGATAGGACTTGCAGTTGTATACATAAACACAACAGATACAGATTTATTCCCTGAAGACTATGACTTATCAGTCTATCAGCCGACAAGTGCAAAGAAGATGCTTTATAACATACCGCACAACAAGAGGAGCAACTGATTATGATTTCAAGATTCAATAAAAGATTAATCCTTGTGCTCTTAATGGTGTGAATGTGCTTTGCGGTGTTTGGCTCAAAAAGAAAATTTACATTTACTGATGTAAAAGATAATTTTGAAAACGTCTTTAATGTCGAAGTTGAGTTTACTTATTCTGAGTATAAATCTAAAGATGATATGTATGTAAATATTTCTTCAGTTACTGTAGCTAGTATTAGTCCTACTATCATCGGTAACACTACAAAATCTGCAGAAATAAATTACAATTTGTATGGTGGTATTACATCTGATAAATTGAAAACGGACTTAAGAGGATTGCTTGTACTGATAACCACACAGAATACCTATAATGTAACATTTGATAAGAAAAGTGGTACGGGTGGAAGTGATTCTATTATAGCAACTTATAACAGTGCAATGCCAAGTGCATATGCTCCTGTGAGGACAGGTTATACATTCGGTGGATACTGGACAGGTGAGAATGGCACAGGAACCCAATATTATGATTTAAACATGGATTCTGTTGCAGATTGGAATGTCGCAGAAAATACAATCCTTTATGCCAAATGGACAGCAAATACTTATACAGTATCTCTTGACCAACAAAGTGGTAGTGACGGAACAACATCAGTTACAGCAACATATGACAGTGCAATGCCAACTGCAACAAAACCTACAAGAACAGGTTATACATTTGCAGGTTACTATGATGCAACATCCGGCGGAACAAAATACTACAATGCAGATATGAGTTCAGCTAAAAACTGGGACAAAATAGCAAATACAACTTTATATGCCAAGTGGACAATAAATAAATACACACTTGTATGGAATGGTAACGAAGGCTCTTTATCAGGAGGAACAACTGCCGGAGAGGTTGATTATAATACAAGTCTTACAGCCCCAACTGCTACCAGAAACGGTTATACATTTAACGGATGGAATCCTGCAGTTCCGGCTACAATGCCGGCAAGTGATGCAACATATACTGCCCAGTGGACAGCAAACACATATACTGTTGAATTTAACGGAAACGGTTCAACAGGCGGAAGTACAACAAAAATCAGTAATTGCGTTTATGACAAAGATGTAACTTTGACTGCAAACAGTTTTACAAAAACAGGTTACACATTTAAAGAATGGAATACCGCTGCAAATGGAACAGGAACAAGCTATGCAAACAGTGCTTCTGTTAAGAATCTATCTGCGACAAATGGTGGAACTGTAACCCTCTATGTCCAGTGGACAGCAAATAAATACGAGATTGTATTCAACGGAAACGGTTCAACAGGCGGAAGTACAGCAAAAATCAGTAATTGCGAATATGATAAAGATGTAACTCTGACAGCAAACGGTTTTACAAAAACAGGTTATACATTTGCAGGATGGGCAACAAGTACATCCGGGAATGTTGAATATTCTGATAAGAAATCTGTAAGTAATCTTACATCTGCAGCAAATGGAACTTTTAATCTATATGCTAAATGGACGGCAAACACATATACAGTAACGCTTGATAGACAAAACGGTAGTGACGGAACAACATCAGTTTCAGCTACCTATGACAGTGCAATGCCAGGTGCAACTGCTCCTACGAGGACAGGTTATACATTTACAGGTTACTATGATGCTAAATCAGGTGGAACAAAGTATTACGATGCAAATATGTCATCAGCTAATATATGGGATAAGCCAAATGCTGCAACCCTATATGCTCAGTGGACAGAGAACGGTTATTCAGTTTCTATCAACGATAACGGCGGTAATGGAGGAAGCGAGTCTGTAACAGCCAAATATGATAATAAAGTTGCTTCAGTAAGCATTCCTAGAAAAACAGGTTATGAATTTGGCGGATATTGGACAGCAGTTACCAATGGAATAAAGATTATAGATGAAACTGGAAACATTATTTATGGTGTAGAAGGTTATACAGATAATGATGGAAAGTGGAAACATACTGAAGAAGTAACATTATATGCACATTGGACAGGTATTCAGAAAGTTGAATATGATAAAGAAGCAACATCCGGTGTAGTATTCGGCCTTAATCTTGAATCATTAGGTGGTGTAGTAACAAGAGTGGATATTATTACTCCGTCTTCAGTTGCAGATGCATCAGGAAACAAAGTAAGTAGTACAAACCTTGTTTCTTATACAGATTTGGATGTTTTCAAAAATAAAGAATCAGGATTATGGGAATTTGAAGCAGAATCATCACCTGTCAACTACGATGAAAACATTGTTGCCAATATTTACAGCAGTAATGGAACATTGTTAAAGAAAGTAGAAAAAAGTCCTAAAGACTGTGCATTGGCATTAGTTACAGATACAGATATAAATGTAAGCAAACAGGCAAAAGCCTATCTTATATACTGTGAAGCAATGAAGAATCTTTATTACACAAATATTGCTTCTTCAAATGATTTCTATAATTCATATTCAAACAGTTTTGAAACAGTTGAATGGGATGATGTAGAAAATGCAGTTATCAATAAAGATACTTCAATTATCAATGATTACTCAGGTTTGGAAGTAAAATCATCTTCGGATTTTGAAATGAACTTAGGAGTATCTGAGAAAACAAGTGTAGAATTCTTGATTAAAGCAAAGAAGATAGAATCTGGAGAATACAGAAGACAGGATGAGTATAAAGTAACTGTAACAGGTTTGGGCAGTAATGCAAGACTTGCTTCAGGAGAAACGTTAATAGGACTCAGTCACGTGTTTGAGTATGGGGATGTTTATTATGCAATTAGAATAGAAGACATTCCTGTAGAAGAACTTAATCAAAAGTATGAGTTTGAGATAACAAGAACAAGCAGAATAAATCCATCAAAGATAGTAGAAAGATACACAGGAAGTTTCTGTGCTATGGATTTCATGAAGATTTATCACTCTCAATTTGAAAATGCTGCAGATGCATTGTATTTGTACTATCTTTATTCTCAAGATCCCCAGTAATGTTCTTAGTGCTTTTATATTGATTTTTGATTGATAGAATAGAATAATTATTGTATTCAAATCAGATTTGATTTGAATAGAGGAAATATGTATACATGGCAATCATCTTTGTGGCCTGATTTTGTTTATGATAAAGAATCTGTATCTGAAGCGTTAAATGATTTACAGTACCTTTTAGGTGTAGTTGTTGCTTCTTTTAATTTTCTATCAAATCCTTCAAAACAACTTCATAATGCAGAATCTCTTTCTGAAGAAATTATCAATTCTTCTAAATTGGAGAATATCAATCTGAATTATGACAGTGTTTTTTCTTCTGTAATCAAACAACTTGATATTGATAATAATCAGAAGATAAAGATTGATAAGAATTCAGAAAGTTTATCAAAACTGATAATTGACGCATGTAATAATAAGAGTCCTGTTACCGAAGAAAGAATACTACATTGGCATAAGTTGTTATTTGACGGTTTAGGTAAAGGATTTACGCAAAAGAATGTAGGTCGGTACAGAGAAGAGCCGGTGTATATAATTCATTCTACTTATAAATGTCAGGAAATCATTTATGAAGCAATGCCATATTCATCTGTTCAGCAGGAAATGAATCGTTTGATTGATTATATTAATTACGAGTATACCGGTTCTTCTGTTGTAAAGGCTGCTATTACATCATTTTGGTTTGTTACAATACATCCTTTCGGAGATGGAAACGGAAGAATCTCAAGAGCCTTGGCAGATTATATAATTAACAAAGAAAACAGTTCATTACGATATTGCAGTATTTCATCTGAAATACTAAGGGAAAAAAAGTCTTATTATGAAATATTGCAGAAAACTCAATCATCAGAAAATCTTGATATTACTCAATGGATTCTATGGTATATCAACGTATATAAATCAAGTCTGAAGAATGCAGCAGAAATTATAGACCGGAAAATACGAACAACAATTTTTATGTCCGATCTTGATCCGAATCAGTACAATTCCAGACAATTATTTATGTTATATAAACTTGCTGAAGGTTCTTTTTATGGAAATCTAACAGCAGAAAAATGGATGAAACTAACAAAGTGTAAGTCTGCAACTCCAACCAGAGATTTATCTGAACTTGTAGAAAAGAAGATATTGATACGACTTGGGACATCAGGTAAGAATTTCAGGTATTTACTTAATTCAAGGTGAAACCTTGGGATAATATCGGGCAGAGTGGGTTCGAACCACCGGCCTTCTGGTCCCTAACCAGACGCGCTAGCCTCTGCGCTACTGCCCGTTGCGAAGTTTATTATTGTATAAAATCAAAGATTGTTCAATAAGCTTTTCCCTTATATTTAAAGAAGAATCGTCCAAAACCATTTCAAGAAGATGATTCAGTATAAATCCTATGTCAGGACCATGCTTGATATTCAGGCTGATAAGATCATTTCCGTTAATTGCAAGATCTTTGATTGTAAGCGGTTCATTATGAACTTTTTTGATTCTCTGAATGAATTCATCATACTCATCTGCCTTTGATTTTCCTTCGGAAGCAATCTGATCACACCACTGTAATTCGAATAATTCGTTTATATTTTCTTTTTCCACTCGGTTTATAAATCTTTTAACAGCACCGTCTGTCCAGTCAGAATTGTATTTTACCATGTGATTTGCAATGAGAATCTTTGTTTTATCAATTATTCTGTTGGAACATTTTAGACGTTTGAGGATTTCAACTGCTTCTTTTGAACTTTCTATATCATGATTCGGAAAATGAATTGCATTATTATCTGTAATCTGAGTTTTGTATTTTCCGATATCATGGAGAAGCAGGGCAAGTCTTACATCTACGCTGTAATTCAAGCAGGAAGCTGCCTCAAGACATCTGTATGTATGTTCCAGAACATCTTTTGCATTTACCTTGTTCTGTTTGATATTTCTGCATTTTTCCAGTTCCGGAAGTATTTCCCTTAATAATCCGGTTTCTTCCATAAGTCTGAGACCTGTTGCAGGATGATCGGAACTTAAAGTTTTGATAATTTCATCATAGATTCTTTCTTTTGAGATTCTGTTGATTGTTTCACTTAGTTTTTTTGCAGCAATATTGGTGTTTTCCTCTACTGTAAAATTCAGTTTTGCGGCAAAACGGCACATTCTCATCATTCTTAGAGCATCTTCAGAGAATCTTTCTTCAGGATTTCCTATGGCCCTTATGATTTTGTTTTTAAGATCTTTCTCACCTTCAAATAAATCTGTGATTTTTCCATCATTACAGTTGGCTGCAAAGGCATTAACGGTAAAATCCCTTCTTGAAAGATCTTCTGCAAGATTTCTGACGTATCTTACAGAGTCAGGATGCCTTGAATCCGTATAGTCGGACTCTGTTCTGTATGTAGTAACTTCAAAAGAGTTTCCTTTGAAAAGAACAGTTACTGTACCGTGTTCTATTCCGGTAGGGATTGTTTTCTTGAAAATTTTTATAACCTGTTCCGGCAAAGCATCTGTACAGAAATCATAATCATGGTTCTCAAGGCCCAAAAGAAAGTCTCTGACGGCTCCGCCAACAACATAAAGCTCAAAACCGTTGTCTTTGAATACTGAGGCAAATTCTCTGATTGTTTTTGAAACAGGAAATCTTTTCACATTGATATGATAACAAAATAGGTTTTTGTAATAAAGTGCCGTACTTGTTGTTACTTATATATTTTAATATAATTTAACAAGATCATATTCATGGGGTATTACATGTTCAAAGCTGTTGATTCAAAACAGAATTTTCCTAAAATGGAAGAAAAAATACTTGAATTCTGGAAAGAAAATGATGTTTTTCAGAAATCCATAGACATGAGACCGGCAGACAATGAGTTTACCATTTATGACGGTCCTCCTTTTGCAACAGGACATCCGCATTACGGTCATCTTGTTCCCGGCACAATCAAAGATATTATTCCACGTTATCAGACAATGAAAGGCAAGAGAGTTGTCAGAGGTTGGGGATGGGATTGTCACGGACTACCTGTAGAAAATGAAATGAAGAAAAAACTCGGTATCTCTTCTGCTAAGGAAATAGAGAAGTACGGAGTTGCAAAATATAATGAAGAATGCCGTTCTATCGTTCTGAGATTTACATCTGATTGGGAAAAGACAATCAACAGAATGGGTCGTTGGGTAGATTTTGAACATGGATACAGAACAATGGATCCTACTTTTATGGAAAGTATCTGGTGGGTATTCAAAACTCTTTATGATAAAGGACTGATTTATAAAGGTTATAATATTTTGCCTTACAGTCCGGGTCTGGGTTGTCCGCTTTCAAATATGGAAGTCAATCTGGGTGGATATAAAGATGTAACAGATCCTGCTGTTACCGTAAGATTCAAACTTAAGGGAAGTGAAAAAACTTATTTCCTTGCCTGGACAACAACACCTTGGACACTGCCTTCCAACCTTGCACTTGCATTGGGACCTGAAATCGACTATGTAAAGCTTTTGGATATTGAAAGCGGTGATGAGTATATTTTGGGTAAGTCAAGAATCTCTTCATATTACAAGGATGAAAGTCAGTACAAAATTCTTGAAGAGTACAAAGGAAAGGATCTCAAGGGAATGCGCTATGAACCGCTTTTCCCTTATTTTGCAGATCTTTATGACAAGGGTGCATTTGTTACCGTATTAGGTGACTATGTCACTACTGAAGACGGTTGCGGAATTGTTCATACCGCTCCGGGTTTCGGTGAAGATGACTACAATGTACTTAAAGGTACCGGAATTCCTGTTATCTGTCCTATTGATGATGAATGTAAATTCACACATGAAGTTCCTGATTATGAAGGAATCTTTGTAAAGGATGCAGATAAGCTTGTAATTCAAAGACTTAAGGAAGAGGGTAAACTTATCAAAAAGGAAAACTATCTGCATAGTTATCCTTTCTGCTGGAGAACCGGAACTCCTTTGATTTACAGGGCAATGGACTGTTGGTTTGTAAGTGTTACAACAATAAAAGACCAGATGGTTGCAAATAACAGGAAAGTAAACTGGGTTCCTTCACACTTAAGAGACGGAAGATTCGGAAAATGGCTTGAAGGAGCACGAGACTGGGCAATTTCAAGAAACAGATTCTGGGGAAATCCTATTCCTGTATGGAAATGTGACGGTTCTGATTATATTGAAGTAATCGGATCAATTGCTGAACTTGAAGAAAAGTGCGGAAAGAAAGTTACTGATATTCATAAACACTTTGTTGATGAACTTACATGGCCAAGTCCTGATGGAAAAGGAACAATGAGAAGGGTTCCTGATGTTCTTGACTGCTGGTTTGAAAGCGGAAGTATGCCTTACGGACAACTTCATTATCCGTTTGAGAACAAAGAACGTTTTGAAAAAACATTCCCTGCAGATTTCATCTGTGAAGGTCAGGATCAAACAAGAGGTTGGTTCTATACTCTCACAATTCTTGCAACTGCATTATTTGATAAACCTTGTTTTATGAACAACGTTACCAACGGAATCATTCTTGCAGAAGACGGTGAGAAGATGTCCAAGAGTAAGGGTAATTTCACCGATCCTATGATTCACGTCAATACATTTGGAGCAGATGCTCTGAGGTTCTCTCTCATGAACAGCCCTGCCGTTCACGCAGAAGACCTCAAATTCTCTGATTCAATGGTTAAAGATGTACTCAAATCACTTATTCTGCCTCTTTGGAACAGTTATTCATTCTTTGTTACTTATGCCAATCTTGATAAGTATACACCGGGCGAAACTTCATTTGAAAACCTTAAGAATCCTTTGGACAGATGGATGATATCCGTACTTGAAAAACTTACATCCGATATGGATGATGCATATTCAAAATACGATATTCAGAGAGCCTGCGGTTATCTTGTAAGTTTTACCGACAGTCTTAACAACTGGTATATCAGAAGAAGCAGACGAAGATTCTGGAAGAGTGAGAACGATTCTGATAAGAAGATGGCATATGATACTCTTTACAAAGTAATCCTCACATTCTGTAAGTTGGCTTGTCCTATAGTTCCGTTTATTACAGAAGAGATTTATCAGAATCTGAAGACTGAAAAAGATCCTCTCTCAATTCATCTTTGCGATTTCCCTGTATACAATGAAAATCACAGAGATTTGAATCTTGAAGACAGAATGAGTCTTACTGTTAAAGCCATTACAATGGGAAGAGCACTCAGAAGTGCAAACAATCTCAAGAACAGACAACCTCTTAAGAAACTGTTCCTTGTTGACAGACTTGTTCATGACAGAGAAATTCTTGAAGAAATGAAGTCAATAATTGCTGAAGAACTGAATGTCAAAGAAGTGGAGATTCAGAGCGAAGAATCCAGTCTTGTTTCTTATGAAGCAAAGGCAAACTTCAAGATGTTGGGATCAAAGCTCGGTAAAGACATGAAAGAAGTTGCTGCTAAGATTAATCAGTTCAAGACAGAACATATTGCTTCAATTCTTGACGGTCTTACCAAACGTGTTGAGTACGGAATCAATCAGAGTATTGATCTCGGATTGGATGATCTTATCATTCAGAGACACGAAAAAGAAAACCTCAAGATTTCAAATGAAGGAAATCTTACCGTAGGTTTTGATACAGAAGTTACTTCCGATCTGCTCTATGAAGGTCTTGCACGTGATATTATCCGCAGTATTCAGACACTCAGAAAAGAATCCGGTTTTGAAGTATCAGACAGAATTAAACTTCTTGTATCAGGTGATGACGAAGTTAAAACCGCTGTTTCCGAATTTGAGGAAATGATTAAAGCAGAAACTCTTTCTGTTGAATGTGAATTCGTTGATCAACTTGATGTTCAGGAAAATGAATTCGGAGTTAAATTAAGCGTTAAGAAAGTATGAAGAAAACCCTAGTATTGTTTATCACAGTTTTTATGCTCTTATGTTCTTGTTCATCTACAAAATTTTCTCACATGTTTACTCCTGATTTTGCAATGTTCGGAGAAGAAGGTGAGATAATTTTGTCAGGAAATGCCAAGTATTTTTTACCCAATGTTCCATGTCTTGATAATGTAACACTTGTTTTCAAGGATGATGATCTCTACGGAATACTTGAAGGAAAATATACTAAGTCAGTAATTGAACGGATTGTCAGACATTCAGATATTAAATTCAATGATTATTCCGATTTCTCATATTGTTACACTGGAGTCGGTAAAACATTCTTTTCAACTTCTGATGCAAATTCTCAATATGCAGATAGAGTTGTCAAGGGAGATGTGTTGATTTCTTCTGAAGATGTCAAGCGTATTAAGAATGCAGAAGATTTTGCTATTTATGCTAAGAGACCGGATATCGGATATAAGAATATTGACAAACTTATGTTGTTAAAGAATACAGATTCATTTGATTTTCTTTTATATTTTGATGATAACACAAGTGCGGCTTCTTTTTTCAGACTGCTTAAAAATGATTTCTACTTATTTGAAATAAAAGATAATATCAGTTCTGATTTGATTTTTGAGCAGATTGAAGAGCATTTCTTTGTTTCTGATAATATTGTTTATATTCTTGAACTATCTGCTAACAGATATCTGGAAAATTGGGTAAGGAGAATTTTCAGCTATGGAATCAACTGAAAAAAAGAAACTGTTTTCTGCTGTTCAGCCCAGTGGAATACTTACACTGGGAAACTATATAGGAGCCATTAAAAACTGGAGAGACCTTATTGATCAGTATGATTGTATTTATGCATTGGCAGATTTGCATACACTTACGGTCAAACAGGTTCCTGCAGAATTGAGAGCTCATTCTTACGAACTTGCAGCACTCTATATAGCATGTGGAATTGATCCTCAGAAGTGTATTCTATTTGTACAGTCTCATGTATCAGCTCATGCTGAGCTTGCATGGATATTGAATACAATTACATATCCCGGGGAACTTCAGAGAATGACACAATTCAAGGATAAGAGCAGAAGTCATGCAGACAATGTCAACATGGGGCTGATGGATTATCCTGTTCTTATGGCTTCTGATATTCTTCTGTATCAGGCCAATCTTGTTCCTGTTGGAGCCGACCAAAAACAACATCTTGAAATCACAAGAGATATTGCTATCAGATTCAACGGAAGATATTCAGATACATTTACTGTTCCAGAGCCTTATATTGCAAAAGCCGGCGCTAAGATTATGAGTCTTCAGGATCCCGAAAAGAAAATGAGTAAATCAGATCCAAATGTCAATTCATTCATTTCAATGAATGATGACAGAGATACAATTATCAGAAAATTCAAGAGAGCGGTAACTGATTCAGATAACAAAATTGTTTTTTCTGAAGATAAACCCGGAATTTCAAACCTTCTTACTATCTATTCTGTTGCTTCAGGTAAATCCATTTCCGATGCAGAGAAAGAATTTGAAGGAATGGGTTACGGAGATTTCAAAATGGCAGTAGGTGAGTCTGTTGCAGATTTAATCGATCCTATCAGAACTGAAAAAGAACGTATTCTGTCAGATAAAGGTTATTTGGATTCTATCTTCTCAAACGGTGCTCAACAAGCAGAAAGAATTGCTAATAAAACACTTTCCAAAGTTTACAGAAAAGTAGGTCTTGTAGAAAGAAAACGCTGAGTTACACTCTGTAACTCAGCTCAATTTTTACTTCTTCATTAACACATTTATCAAGAATCTGATCAATATTCATTTCATTAAATGAATTTGTTTCTATGTCTACTTCAGGTTTTACAAGAGGATGCTTGGGACTGAAAATCACACAGCAGTCATCATAAGGAAGAATACTTGTTTCATAAGTTCCTATTGCTCTTGACTGGTCTATTATTTCACCTTTATCCATTCCGATAAGAGGTCTTAAAACCGGAATATCAGACATTGAGTTTGTAAAACACATACTCTCAAGAGTCTGAGAAGCAACTTGTCCCAATGCTTCTCCTGTTACCAATACTTTACAGCCTGTGTTTTGGGCAATTCTGTTGGCAACTTTCATCATACAGGCTCTCATCATAAGTGTATGTTCTTCTTCTTTTGAATGTTCCTTAATCCATAATTCTGCTTCAGTAAAATTTACAACATGAAGTGTCGTTCCGGAAAAATAAGGAGCCAACAATCTTGCAAGGTCTTTGACTTTCTGTAATGCCTGTTCGCTTGTGTAAGGATAAGCATGGAAATACAGACACTCCTGATGAAGACCTCTTTTTGCCATTCTGTATCCTGCTACAGGAGAATCAATACCTCCGGACAAGAGAAGCAATCCTTTTCCGGCACAACCAACAGGTAAACCTCCGGGACCGTCAACAGGTGATGTATAGATATATGCATTGTCTCTGATTTCAATATATAAAGTCTTATCAGGATTATGAACATCAACTTTCATTTCAGGCATTTGATCAAGAATTACGCTACCCAGAGTTGCCTCTATCTGATAACTGTTAAATTCAAAATTCTTATCAGACCTTCTTGCTTCAACTTTAAATGTTCCGTCATGAGTATCAAAGGGAGGGTACTGTAATATTTTCTTTACAGTTTCCACTATACTATCCCATTTTTTATCACATACCAATGCTTTTGAAAAACCTACAACTCCAAAAGTTGTCTTTAATACTTTTTGAATTAATGATTCCGGACAGTCTTTATCCACATATAGATAAAATCTTCCTTTTTCTCTGACCAACAGAGAATGATGAGGATGAATTTTAAGTTTAATATTATTTTTAAGTTTCTTTTCAAAAAAACTTCTGTTCAATCCCTTCAGGCTTATTTCACCTAACCGTATGAGATATAAATTCATGTTATCAATATTTTCCATATGATAATTCCTTTTTTGTTTCTATCATTGCTTTTATTAGTGCTTTTGTTTCTTCAATTGAATTTTTATAACTGAGAGATATTCTTATTGCGCTCATTCTTTTTTCAGGGGAAATGTTCATTGCAGATAAGGTACTTTCTGCCTTAGCCTTTGAATTTGATGAACAGGCACTGGATGAGGAAAGATAAAATCCTTTTTCATCCATGATTCTTAAAAATACTTCCGAAGGAATACTATCTGCACTAACACATATAATAAAAGGAGAATAGTTTTTATTACTGTTTGAGCCGGGAGATATCAAAGAAAAGCCATTGTCTATCAAAGACTCTTCAATCATATTTCTTAAACCTGATACATAAGAAAGGTTTTCTTTCAAAGTTTTGATTTCTTTTTTTAAAACATAAGTCATTGCGGCAATTGCTGCTAAATTTTCCGTACCCGGTCTTAGTCCTTTTTCCTGACCTCCGGCTCTGGAAATAGATAAAATACTTTTATTTCTGTTATATAAGATACCTGTTCCTCTGGGACCGTAAAACTTATGTGCAGAAAATGATGCGGAATCAATATCAAGTTCTTCAGGGTAGAATTCCATTTTCCCAGCCGCTTGAACAG
>JAZLMO010000005.1:0-7908 GCA_045598675.1 Sphaerochaetaceae bacterium | reverse complement strand
AAGGCAAGTGATTCTGATTGGAAAGAATATGATAAACCGTTCAGAGTAACAAAGGGAGTAACAGTATGGGCATACTGTGAAAACACACTTACAAGTGCAACAAACAAAAATGTAACAAATGAAATGTTCAAGGGAATTGCAAATAAAAAGGTTGATCA
Source organism: Sphaerochaetaceae bacterium (assembly GCA_045598675.1). Lineage (GTDB taxonomy): Bacteria > Spirochaetota > Spirochaetia > Sphaerochaetales > Sphaerochaetaceae > JAZLEZ01. Next base: position 7,750 of record JAZLMO010000005.1, on the reverse strand, counting down.
GACAAAGACATACATAACAATCAATCCTGAACTTGATGAAAAGATTGCATTTAAAGAGAACACAACAGGAACAGTACTTGTTGAAAATCTTACATACATAATGTCAAAAGATCAGGTAGAAGTAACAAGCGGTTCAAATATCAGTCAGATAAAGGTTACAGTATCAATGGGAGATACTTCTTACACAGATATAAAACCTATTACAACAGATACAAACCATCCTTACGGTTACACAACATTCTCAAATATCGAACTTAAAGGTGTAGAGGTAAGTGAAGGACCTACATCACCGTCAAGCATCAAACTTGAGTTCTTCGGATGTAAGGATGGTGGTGAAGAAGTAAAACTTGACGAATACAATGTTTATGAGCTTTCAGATCTAAACAAAAACAAAGTTGTAGATATCTATGTACTTAACGGTCTTGAAACAGACTTAAAGTCAATTACAGTAGAGAACAATACAATCAAGCTTGGTATTGTTTACATCAATACAACTGAAACTGATATGGCTCCTCATGAAGAAGGACATTACGATATGCCTGCAAGTCCTACTTGTTTCCATTTTGAAGCATTAAATGATGATACCAAAGTAAAACTTGCGAAGACAGGTACACCTGATACAGCACCTGATACAGTAAGTCTTGTTTATGCTATCAATAAAGGTGAATTCCGAGATTATACTATCGGAAACGAGATTTCTATAAATGCAGGTGATAAGCTTTATTTTAAAGCAAAAACATCAAATCCTAATTTTTCTAAAGATGCTTCGAACTATTATTATTTTGAAGCTTTTAAAAGTGTAAATTGTAATGGAAGTATCAACTTCCTTCTTAGTGATACCGGGTCTGTTGAAAAGGTTCCTGATTATGCATTTTACAACCTTTTCCGATGTCCTTCCACAAACGCTCCGAATATTAAAAGTGCTCCGGAGCTTCCGGCAATGAATTTAGGTAAATATTGTTATGCCTATATGTTTAAGGAGTGTGGTTTTACGGAGGCTCCGGCTCTACCGGCAACAACTTTAACAGACGCCTGTTATTGCGGTATGTTTACCGAATGTAAATCATTAACAAAAGCTCCTGTATTGCATGCTAAGACTCTTGTAGAAAAATGTTATAGACAGTTGTTCGAATACTGCACAAATTTAAACAGTGTAACTATGCTTGCAACTGATAATATTTCTGCAAACGAATGTCTGCATCTATGGCTAAATGATACTGCTTCTTCAGGAACAAGAACTATCAAAGTAGCAAACGACGAAATGAAAACAATCATTACCTCATACATACCAAGTGGTTGGGAACCTCAGGTTAATGGACAGTGATTAAATAACTTATTATTAAGTATAGCCCTAAGTTGGATTTCTGACTTAGGGCTTTGTTTTTGAACGAGTATTTTCCGGAACATTATTAAATAAGATGATAATAAAAGTTGTCTTATTTCACTAACTCAGAATTTTGTGAAATAAAGAGAGCAGCATTTTATTAAAAGATGAAAATGAAGATTTACTTGTTTGTAGAGTCGGAACTCTTTCCGATTCCTACAGCCTTGGAAACAGGCATGGAGAATGCAATACCCTGACCGTCTGAATCAAGACCTACGTTTTCATAAAGAGAGCGGAGAACATTGTCTTTGATTTTGGCAGGAACAATCATCATGACCATATCTTTATCCGGTTGAATTGTGATTTTGAAAGTTTCCTCTGCTTCCTTGTTTGCAGTACCTCGGGCATGTATTACAGTACCGCCGCTGACACCTTCTTTTCTGGCCGCATTCATGACGGCATCTGAGTAACCAGCATTTACCAAACATATTATCATTTCATATTCTGTCTTATTCATCTTGTACCTACCTGAAAGTCATGCGGTTATCGCATAAAAAATTGAAAACAGATGCTCCTATTACACTTGAAAAAGGAACAGTGTAAGCAATGCCCTTCCCGTCTTTAATGGATTTGAATTTATCATCTATTGTCTGAAGAATCTGATCCTGTTCGCTTTCTTTAATGACACTGAAAATTACAGCCTTATCGGAATCTGAAAGCCCGAGTTTACTGAGCATTGAAGCATCTGCGGTTCCCTTGCCCATTGTGACAAGAGAGAGATTGGAATGCATGTTCTGAATGAGATCTGAATAAAACTCTGCTTTCCTTCTGTTGACTATGGTTATCAGAAGCATAAGTTTGTTACTTGAAACATTCTTTTCTTTTTTTGCCATAAGTTCACCTAATCAAAATAAATAATCTGTTCATCATCAGCATCGAGAATACGTTTCATGACAATCCTTTCCCTCATGACACGTGAAGCAATGGCCTTGAAACCCAAAAGCTGAATAGTAATCAAAGGTGTCATTGCAACCATTGCAACAACTCCAAATGCATAAAGCAGAATCTCGTTTTCACCTCTTACTACATTACAAACACCTACAGCCAGCGGAAGAATAAAACTTGAAGTAAGAGGGCCGCTTGCAACTCCACCGGAATCAAATGCAATTGCGGTGTAAAGTTTGGGAACAAAAACTGAAAGTGCCAAAGAGATAAAGTATCCGGGAACCAGATACCAGAGGATTGAGAAACCGTACATTATTCTTATGATAGAAAGAAGAATGGAAAGTCCTACCCCTGAAGACAGGGCAACAAGCATGGCTCTTCTTGTAACAGTACCGCCTGTTATCTCTTCAATCTGTTTGTTGAGAACATGTACAGCTGGCTCAGCAAGAACAACTACACATCCCACTATAAAGGCAAAAAGCATTGCAAATGATTTGCTTTGAGTTCCCAATTCCATTCCGATTTTAAAACCGATGGGCATGAAGCCTACAGAAACGGCTGATAGAAATATTACAAGGCCTATGAAAGTATAGACAATGCCGACAATAATAACGGTTAAACGTTCTTTTGGCAGCTTCAGGATTGTCTTCTGCATTATGAAAAAGAACAGCACTATCAGTCCAAGGGCTTTTATGACCTCTGTGCAGTTTGCTGCGATAAGATTTAAGATTCCTGAACTGAATACTGATTCTATCGAATAATCGGACAATGTGTAGGTCAGTTCTCCGTCAGACATGAGGGAAAGTAACATTACTGCAAGCATGGGACCTACTGAACAGAGTGCAATCAAGCCGAAAGAATTTTCATTTGCATCGTGACCTCCGATTGAGGCTGCAATTCCGACTCCCAGGGCCATGATGAAAGGTACAGTGATAGGGCCGGTTGTAACGCCACCTGCGTCAAATGAAAGTGGTATGAAACCAATACGTCCTGTTTCCAACATAAGTGAGCATATTGCAAACAGTAGCATATAAAAGAGCATCAGAAGTGCTGAGAGATTCTGTTTGAAAACAATCTTCAGAACTGCAAACAGAAGGAATAATCCAACTCCTATTCCTACTACAACAATAAGTACGGTACTGTTTATTACTGCACTTACCTGATTTGCCAGAACTGAAAGATCCGGTTCTGCAATTGTAATGAAAAGGCCCATCAGAAAACTGACTATGAGAAGGAGTTTAAGGCTTCTTGCTTTTACAAGCCCTGCACCCATGTATTCTCCCATAGGAGTCATGGAGAGGTTTGCACCTAAGTTGAACAGTGCAATTCCGAGTATAAGAAACAGAGATGAAATGACAAATGTAATAATCTCAGCTTCTGTAAGTGAAATATAACCTGATGCACAGCAGAAAAGGACGATGGCTACAACAGGAAGAACGGAAATTACGGATTCGCGCAATTTAAGAATGAATGCTTTCAACATATTCCATCTCCCTGTGAGTATAATTTATTTTAAGCCAATTTGAAAAAAGATTCAATTTTGGATTTTTGATGTAATCATTGGCAAAATCATTCAAATTGGATGAAAATGCCCAATTTTTCGGGGAAATCATCCAAAATTGGATGAAAACGGCCAAAAACGAGGTTTTTTTCATCCAATTTGCCGTAGGACTTTGCCGTCGTGCTTTGCCGTCGTGCACATCTGCTTATATATATTCCTGAAATGTGATAACGTAATAATGTGAAGAAATTCTGGAAAGTTTTGCTGACAGTATGCTTGTTTATCTACCCTGTTTTCATATTCCTGACACTGGTTGTCTTTGAAAAGGATATGAGCATAGTAAGTATAGGAATGCTTGCGATAGGGGCTGCGGCATTTGCATTCAACTCCAAAACGGGTAATAAGATTACTCCTGTAATAATGTGTCTGGCTTCACTTTTGTTCATTATTACGAAAAGCGAGATGATTATCAGGTTTTATCCGTTCTGGATTACAGGTGTCTTTGCATGGGTGTTTCTATCCTCTATTATAAAGAAAGACCCTGTTATTTTTCACTTTGCCATGATGATAAGCCCTGTCATCGGGAGACATCCGGGAATAGAGAAGATTAAAAGATACTGTCTGGTATGGAATTGGATATGGGTCTGTTATTTTGCCGTAATAGAAGCAATCAATCTTTATATGGTATTCTATGGAACAACCAGGATGTGGGCAGTTTTCAACGGCTGTATATCATATCTTGCCCAGGGTTTTATGTTTCTTGTTCAATTTTCCGTTAATTTCTTTTTCAACAGGAAAATTGATAAAGAGTATTCATTCAACAGAAAAGAAGAACAACGAAAATGAAGAAACTGATACTTGTGATACTTATACTGTCTCTCTCAATGACATTGTTTGCAGATAAAGACTTCAGGACTGTATCAAATGCATTTTCCGAACAACCGCGTGTAGGCAATTACAAACAGACAAAGACTTTTTCAGATTCACCGAGAAAACTTGTGTCCTCAGGTATTGTTACAATTGTACCTTCAAAGGGAATTATCTGGAAAATGGATAAGCCTTATAAATCTATGCTTGCAGTAGGGAAGAATACACTGGTCCAGCAGGTCAGAGATTCAAAGCCTGTCAGAATGGATGTAGAGGGGAACCTGGTATTTCTGTCAATTGCTCAGTGCATGGATTCGCTGTTCTGCGGAGAGTTTGAATTACTTGAAGAAATGTTTGAAACAGAATATCAGAGTCAAGACGGTAAATGGACAATGACTCTGTTGCCTGAAGATAAGACAGTAGCATCTTTCATGACTCGGATTGTTATTACAGGATCAGATTCAATTGAATCTCTTCAAATGAATGAGAAAACCGGAGACAGTATCCTGTATGAGTTTGAAGAATTGCAGATAAGGGAAATAACAGATGAAGAATTATCAGTCTTTGAAATCAGATAAAATTTCCCTTGTTCCTTTTATTTTGTATCACATTATTCTTCCGTGCCTTTGTATAATTGTCTGTCTTGTATCTCCTAGAAAGATAGGAACAAATTTCATGGACATAATTCCGGATAACGGAATAAGTCCCATAATGGGAAAAGCAGAATCTGCCTTTACTGAAAATCAGGACAGAACAGTAATGTTTTATGTAGGTTCACAAACTCAGGAAAAAGCCTCAGAAGCAACAGAGGCTCTGATTGCAGAATTGGATAAATCCGGTTTGATGGAAAGTGTATCCAAAGGAGTATCTGACTATGATGTATCGGCAATTCAGGACTTTATTTCAGAAAATGCGTTGTACCTTCTTGACGATGAAACCATAGAAAAGATAAATGAAGACCCCGCTTCTTTTGTAAATGATTCTCTGTCAAAAATATTCGGAGCATTTACAGTTTCTTCATTGAAAAATCTGGATAAGGATCCGTTTCTCCTGTCAGAAAACGTATGGGGTGATTATCTGAATAAGATAGCATCTTTAACATCATTTTCTCCAAAGGACGGATACCTGATGGAAGAGTATGACGGAAAGATATGGATATCATTGAATTGTCTTTTCAAAGAAGAATCCGTATCAGTTGCCGGGTCTGACAACATATATAAGTTTTTCTCAGTATGCGACAAAATTCAAAATGAATTTTCCGAATGTGAAATTGTATACAGCGGCATTCCGTTGCATAGCGGGGAAAGTGCTGCAAAATCTCAGAAAGAAATTGTTTTGATAACCGGATTTTCACTTGTTGTGATGCTGTTTGTCTTTCTGCTGACCTGTAAAAACCTGAAAATAATCAGATTGTTTCTGACAAGTCTTTTTCTTTCATTTTGCAGTGCTGTAAGTGTTCTGTTCATTTTGTTCAAAGAATTCCATGTCATGACACTTCTGTTCGGTACAACGCTTATGGGAACCTGTATAGATTACAGCATTCATTATTATGTCAGGTATTCCAAAAAAGCGGAGAATGAAACAGGTTCTGATGTATGCAGAAAACTGAAAAAAAGTTTAACAGTAGGATTCGGCTCTACGGTGGTCTGTTATATGCTTCTTTTGTTTTCCGGTTATCCTATACTAAGACAGATTGCAGTATTCTCCATCGCAGGTTTAATCAGTTCTTATCTGACAACAGTTTGCCTTTATCCGAACTCCGTAAAACCCGTAATGATTTCCAAAGATTCTTATATTGCCTCAGAAGGCCGAACTTTCTCAGTTCCTTCATGGGTATTGTATTGCATTGCTGTTTTTGCAACAGTATTTTTGCTGTTCAGTTTTCCAAAGCTTAAAATTGAAAACAATATCATGAGTTTATATGAGCCGTCGGAGCGTCTGAAAAAATGTGAGGCAAGAGCATCTGAGTTGATGGGATATCAATCAACCACATTTGGAATTATTGCATCGGAATCGGAAATAAGTGCAGCTGAAACGGAAGCAGAAATAACCGGGCAATTGGAAGATATGGTAAAGAATGGAACGCTGGACGGTTATATTGCAACTACACAGTTTATTCCTCCTGAATCCCAACAGAAAAAAAGTTTGGAAGCTGCAAGAAAATTAATTCCGTTTTTGGAAGAACAGGGTGAGATTCTGGGAATATCGGATGATATGATGGCTGACTGTAAAACAAGACTTATGACGGACAGAAGTATTACAGCCTCTGACCTGCCGGATGAAATCAAAGGACTTGTGGTAAATGTGTCACTTGGTCAGATAGACGACAGATTCTGTAATGTGATAATTCTGCGAAATGCAAAAGATAATGAAAGTGTAAGAGAAATATTCGGTGAACATGAAGACTGTCATTATTTTCAGACTGCTTCTGATATAAGCTGCCAGCTGAATGAATTGTCAAGGTCTATACTGAAACTGATATGCATTGCGTTTGTACTTATTGTAATAGCTCTGATTATTATTTTCGGAATAGGAAAAGGATTCAGAATGAGCTTGGCTCCGTATTGTATTCTTACTATAACAATTTCTGTCTCTCATCTGTTCGGATTCCGGATAGATTTCTTCTATGTGGTAGGACTGATTCTGTCTATAGGACTGGGGCTGGATTATATAGTGTTTGCATCTGAGACGGGAAATGATTCTTCTTCAAAATCTGTATTGCTTTCATTTTTTACTACAGAGCTCAGTTTCGGAACTTTGATTTTCAGTTCTTTCCGTCCTGTGCATATTTTCGGTTTTACTGTGTTTTCCGGAATTATGGTGGCATATCTTATTGCGATGATATCAAGGAGAAAATGAAGTTGAAGAAAGTATTGCTGTTCTTGTTCTGTTGTTTGGTACTGGTATCATGTTCAACCACAAGGGATATCCGGATTACGGATACTGTCAAAGTGCCTCTGTTGCCTTTGGAATTGATTTGTGAACCCTTTGAATCTTATCAACTAATGGAAGGTTCAATTAACGGTTTGGGAGAGTCTTTTCTTGAAGCTTATACTGTTGCCGACGGAGAAAAAATTGAAATCAATATGTTGACTCCAACAGGTCAGACAATT
>JAZLMO010000004.1:0-18804 GCA_045598675.1 Sphaerochaetaceae bacterium | reverse complement strand
ATTGATACAGGCAGACCCGCATGTGGACCGGACTGTAAGCCGGGTTGTCACTGCGGTAAGTATTTTGAAGTCTGGAACGACGTTCTTATGGGCTATAAAAAGACCAAGGAAGGCCAGTATGTGGAAATGGACAGAAAGTGCATTGATACAGGTATGGGAATTGAAAGAACAATTGCAATTCTTCAGGGTAAAAAGAGTGTCTATGAAACTGAAGTCATGCAGCCTATTCTTAAGAAGATTGCCGAGCTTTCCGGTGTAAACTACGGTGACAGTGAAAAAACAGATGTTTCAATGAGAATCATTGCAGACCATATCAGAACAAGTACCTTTATTTTGGGAGACCAGAGGGGTTGTGTTCCGAGTAATGTAGGTCAGGGATATATTCTCAGAAGACTTATCCGCCGTGCCGTAAGAAACGGAAGAAACCTTGGTATCAAGGGTACATTCCTTGCAGATGTTGCAAAGGTTGTAATTGAACTTTACGGTGAGCCTTATCCTGAACTTATTGAAAATGCAGAGCGTGTATATAAAGAACTGACAGCTGAGGAAATCAAATTCAGCGAAACTCTTGAAAAGGGTGAAAAACAGTTTGAGAAGATGACTTTCTTTATGGAAAAGCAGGGTATAAAGGAAATTGCAGGCGGTTCAGCGTTCAAACTTTATGATACCTACGGTTTCCCTATTGAAATTACAAAAGACCTTGCTGCAGAAAAAGGTTTTACAGTTGATGTCAAAGGTTTTGAAGAAGCGTTTGCAAAGCATCAGGAGCTTTCAAGAACTGCTGCAGCCGGAGATTTCAAGAGTGGTCTTGCAGATCACAGCGAAGAGACTACTGCTCTTCATACTGCAACTCATCTGCTTCATGCAGCCCTCAGAAAAACTCTTGGAGAGCATGTAGGGCAGAAGGGTTCCAACATTACTCCTGAGAGATTGAGATTTGACTTCTCTCACAATGAAAAGATGACACCTGAACAGCTTAAGACTGTTGAAGATCTTGTTAATGATGCAATCAAGAGAGACCTTAAAGTTACTGTTGAAACCATGAATCCGAAAGAAGCAGTTGAAAAGGGTGCTGTAGCATTCTTCTCAAACAAGTACGGTGAGCAGGTTACGGTTTATTCAATAGGAGATTTCTCAAAAGAGGTCTGTGCCGGTCCTCATGTTACACACACAGGAGATATGGGACATTTCAGAATTCTCAAAGAAGAGAGTTCTTCAGCCGGTGTCAGGAGAATCAAGGCTGTTCTTGAGAAGTAGTTAACAGATTCTGCAGAATCTGTTATCAGAATCTGATATCAATATCAGAAGACAGGGTAGATTTCTACTTTGTCGATATTGTTATTTACAGATAGTTTTTCTGCCAGAGACATCATTTCTTCAGGTTTGAAAACTACGTTTGCGGAGAGGATTACCTCTCCGTTTTCATTTTTGGTCATTGAAACGTCTCTTATCTGCAGACCTTCATTTTCAAGCCATTCTTTGTACTGTTTTACTGTAATATTATGTTTTGTAATATTGCACTTGATGTTTCCTACGTTCTGAGAATGTGATTTTGAATGGAATGCATGCAATATGTACTGTGTTCCGAGTATAAAGAAGGTAGCAATAACTCCTATTTCATACAGCCCGGCTCCTATTGCAAGTCCGATTCCTACAGTTGCCCAAAGTCCTGCTGCAGTTGTAAGTCCTACGGCATTTTCCCTTCTGATGTAAATTACACCGGCGCCTATAAAACCTATTGCCTGAACTACGGCAGATGCTATTCTTGAGCCGTCTACCTGAAGTCTCATTCCTTCCAACGTTACAATATCCATGAATGCATACTTAGATACAATCATCATAAGAGAAGCTGATAATGCTACTATTATGTGAGTTCTGAGTCCTGCATTTTTCATCCTTCTTTCTCTTTCCAGTCCGATTAAGCCTCCGCATACCATGGAAACTGCAAGTCTGAGGATAAAATCCAAGTAGTTTATCATTGATAATGTATTGTTCTGAAACCAAGCACTCATAATATTTCCTTATCGCTGTTCATATCAGCTACTGTCAATAATGGCTATTCTATTGCCGTATTGCTGCAAACGCAAGGAATTTTTTTTATAACCGATTTAAAATCGGTTCATGTAAGCCAATCATTCAATTGATGAACTTGATATTGCTATTAAGTTGGATTTTATCGTGGTATCGCGTGTTGCGTGTTGTTGATTTCTATAAGTCAATGAAATAAACTTCTACCGTCGGTAAAAAAATGGCAGCAGTATCATTATTTGCAAAAACTCCGTCTCAATTGTGTGAAATGCTTTGTCTTTCAAAGCCTTTTCAGGGGAAACAGGTTTATCAGTGGCTCATGAAGGGTGCTGTTTCTTTTGATGAGATGACCAATCTGAGTCTTGCCTTGCGTTTATCATTGGGTTCAAGATTCCCTTCTGTTTATTCTTCTTCGGTTGTCTGTTCGCAGACAGATGATTCCGGAGCGGCCAAACTTGCAGTCCGTCTTTCTGATGACAGTATCATAGAGTGTGTTCTTCTCACAGATCGTGAAGGAAACCTAACAGCCTGTCTTTCCAGTCAGGTCGGCTGTGCCATGGGCTGTAAATTCTGCAGAACCGGTACTCTGAATCTTAAACGCAACCTGTTTGATTATGAAATCATTGAACAGTTCATGCATCTTGAGAAAATTGCTTCCTTTAATATCTCCCATGTTGTTTTCATGGGGATGGGTGAACCTTTTGCAAATCTTGAAAATGTTTTGTCTGCAATTTCTTTTCTTCATGATCCCGAGGGTTTGAACATTTCCCATCGCAGAATCACTGTTTCAACCTGCGGTGTTGTTCCGGGTATCCGTGAGTTGTCAAAACGTGCGGTTCCTGTAAAACTTGCTGTTTCTCTGGTTGCTGCTTCTGATGAAAAACGTTCGTCAATCATGCCTGTTAACAGAACTCATAATCTTTCTTCTCTCCGTTCTGCTTTATCGGATTTTCAAAAGGTTTCGGGTCGTCGTTTTACATTTGAATACTGTATGATTCATAACCTCAATACTTCCGAGCAGGATGCTGACAATCTTGCCCGTTTCTGCCATGGTCTTGAAGTTGTTGTCAATCTCATTCCTTTCAATCCATGTCCCGAGCTTCCATACACCACTCCTTCAGATTCGGAAATACGTTTCTTCACGTCTCTTCTTGATAAAAAAGGTGTTTCCTATACAATCCGTATCAGCCGAGGGAGGTCTATACGCGGAGCATGCGGTCAGTTAGCCGGTCGCATAGATGAACGCTGATTTATAACCGGCATCTGCTGCTTCTGAATCAGCGTTCCATACAGTTACGGTGCATAACTGGCATCTGCTGTGTCGCCGCCCTCAGGCCGTGCCCTTTTATAATCATTGTTAAAATGATAATATCACCCTGTTACGGAGATTAATATGGGACTTAACTGTGGTATTGTAGGACTTCCAAATGTAGGTAAATCAACAATCTTTTCGGCCCTTACATCTGCTAAGGCAGAGGCTGCGAACTATCCTTTTTGTACTATCGAACCTAATGTCGGTGTGGTTTCTGTTCCGGATGAAAGACTGAACAAGATAGTTCAACTTATTCCGCCAGCAAAAGTCATTCCTGCAGTTACCGAATTTGTAGATATCGCAGGTCTTGTCGCCGGTGCTTCAAAAGGCGAAGGTCTTGGAAATAAGTTTCTTGCAAATATCCGTGAGGTAGGTGTCATAGCTCACGTAGTCCGTTGTTTTGATAATCCCGATATTATTCATGTCAGCAACAAGGTTGACCCAGCTTCAGACATTGAGACTATTAAAATAGAACTCGCTCTTGCAGATCTTGAAACAGTTCAACGTCGTTATGAGAAACAGTCCAAGATGGCCAAAGTTGCACATGACCCTAAGGATATTACTGCGGTTCCTGTTCTTGAAAAGCTGATTTCTGCACTTTCCGACGGTAAGGCTGCCCGTTCTGTTATTACATCAGAAGATGAGCAGGCAATAGTCAAAGACTTATGCTTGATTACTATGAAACCTGTTATCTACGTTTGTAACATTGACGAAGAATCTATTGGAAAAGATAACGATTATGTTAAAACTGTCAGGGAGATTGCTGCCGCTGATAATGCCAGTGTTGTAACAATCTGCGGTAAGACTGAGGCTGAAATTGCGGCAATGGAATCTGAAGAAGACCGTTTGGAGTTTCTCCAAGCCCTGGGTCTTGAAGACAGCGGTATGAACCAACTCATAAAGAAGGCTTACGAAACTCTGGGTCTCAGAACTTTTTTTACAGCAGGAAGTGATGAAGACAGAGCCTGGACTTTTAAAGCCGGTTTCAAGGCTCCGCAAGCTGCAGGTGTTATCCATACAGATTTTGAAAAGGGCTTTATCAGAGCTGAAGTCTACAGTTGCAACGATCTTTTTGAATACGGAAGTGAAGCAAAGGTTAAAGAAGCCGGTAAGCTCCGTATTGAAGGTAAGGATTACGTTGTGCAGGATGGTGACATAATGCACTTCCGTTTCAACAATTAAACCAAGTATTTCTTTATCATTCTCTCTGCATACTTTGTATCCAACGGATGGAGTGAACTTTCCATTGTGATTATCAGATTATCTCCCAAGGAGTAGCCTGTGTTTTCATAGAATGACAGTTTTTCAATTGCGTCTTTACAGTATTCAGGCTTATCCATCATTCCAAAGTGTTCCCAGATATACTCTTTTCTGGTCTTTGTATTCAGTACAAGAAAGTCAGGGCATTTAACTTGATCCCTGAGTTTGAGTACGGGTTCATAGTGGTAGGGCACATCGTAATGTTTCAGCATATCTGCAATGATGACTTCACTTTTTGACCTTACATGTTCTCCGCCTACTGTATAAAACCCGACTCCTTCAGATACTCCCATGGTAGGATAGAAACGATTAATCCACTTTTCAACATATCCGTCTCTTAACAGTTCTTCGAGGGATACTCTTGCCCTTACTTCTTCAGGCAATAGGGCGAACGCGGCTTCATAGGTGAATGTAACGTTTTCTTTATTCAGCTCCATCTCTATGAGCCTGACAGCATCTTTGTAAAACCGGTTCCTTGCCGCCTCTACGAATACACCCCTGTCCTTAAACGGAATGTAAGAACCTGTTGATCCGTTATAAAACTTAACTCTTTTGCCGTCATGCCTTACTGTTATGTAGCAGTCTGTTTTAGAAACTTCCATCTGCTGTCTAATCCTTGTCAAGTAAGCTATTCTGGTTTCCATTTCGTTTCTCCTTCAACAAATTGGATGAAAAAACCTCGTTTTTGGCCGTTTTCATCCAATTTGGATGATAAGTGTTTTTTTTAACCGTTTTTCATCCAATTTGACAGTTAAGCCCAAGCTATTAAGCAGCTATTAAGCAGCTAAAAAGCAGGCAAGACCGGACAGGGACAGGGTTTGTTCTGTTGGAAGCATCCGGTTTGCCTATACTGTATATTCCAAATTGAGTGACGGAATTGTTAAATCTGGAGGTTGACTAGTTTCAAAAGCCGTTCTAAATTACAAGCAGGAGTGTTGTATGCCTAAACGTTATGATGATTATGATGATTACAAAGGAATCTTTGACGAAGATATAGAAGAGGATGATATAGATGAGGATGAAGAGGACTTCCTTGATCCTTATGAAGCACCTGACGTAAGCGACTTCGATGATGATGACGACATGGAAGATGAAGACGAGGATGAAGAAGACATCCTTGAAGACGGATTCTACTATGACGATGAATCTGAAGACGAAGACGACGACTATTAATTAAAGATGATACTTGTTGCAGACGTCGGAACAACATTTTTCAAAGCCGGCCTCGTGGATGAGACCGGGAACTTGGTCTGCTATGATAAAACCGTAATAAAAAACCACCTCAGCACTGTAAATGACACATCAAACTGGACTGATGCCTTCCTTGAAGTATTGAATAAAATCAACATCAGGGAAAGAAAAACAGATTTTGTAATAATCAGCGGCAACGGACCTACACTTGCTCCGTGCAATGGCGGGAAAGCATTTCTGTACTCCTTTGAAGCAAAAAAAGAATCGGAAAAAATCAAAGCCCTGACCGGCATTGATTTTATGCCGTCCATGTACTTGCCAAAGGCCATGTACATTAAAGAAAACTATCCCCAAGTCTGGAAAACAACACGTTACTTCTTATCAACCCCGGAGTATATCTCGTATCAGCTTACAGGTGTTGCAAAAACTGTAATGCCGTTGGAAGGATTGGAAAGATGGTATTGGAATGAAACGCTGCTGAAGGAAACAGGTATTGAAAAAGAGAAGTTGCCTGAATTCGGTAAAACCGGACAGAGACTAGGGAAAGTAACAAAACAGGCTTCCTTAGTCTATGGACTTACAGAAGGCACACCGGTTATGGTCGGCAGTCCTGACTTTGTCTGTTCAATTGTAGGAAGCGGAGCAATGCATCAGGGAATGATATGCAACCGCAGCGGAACAAGTGAAGGAATCAATTATTGCAGTAAAGAACCTGTTGATGACCCTGTTTACATGTGTTACAGGCATCCTAATGAAACGGATTGGAATATAAGTTTTGTTATACCTCAAAGCGGATTGGTCATTGAAGAAGCCCGGGTATCAACCGGATTTGATATGATTTCCTATGATGAAATGTTCAACTATGTAGAAAGTCATAATGACGGGAAGTCAAAGGTCATCAAGGATGTCTGTCTGCAATTGTGTAATAACGTCAAGCAAGCAATTGATAAAGTGTCTGACGGAATGGTTTCTGAAATCAGGCTAACCGGCGGACCTTCGAAATCTGATTTCCTGAACAGAATGAGAGCTGAAGTTACAGGATGCAAAGTATGTACGTTGGAAACTCCGGAGGCAGGACTCTCAGGACTTGGGATAATGGCAATTGCATCAGTAACTGGAGAAGAACTGACACATGTTGCAGACAGGCTTGTTAAAGTAAGTAAAATCTATTGATTTAGGATAGGTTAAACAGTATTCTATAACCCGACGTGATTTAAAACCTACTTGCAGCGTCGTTAAAAAAGTTGCTAAAAAGGAGTTCCCGCTAGTTTGCGCCTCTCCTTTTTCCATTATGGAGGTGTTGCTATGTACGCACTTTTTACTTCAGAATCAGTTACGGAAGGACATCCTGATAAAGTCTGTGATCAGATTTCAGATGCTGTTCTTGACTCATTGCTTGCTCAGGATCCGGAATCAAGATGTGCTTGTGAAGTAACTGCACAGCCCGGAAAGATAAATGTAATGGGTGAGATTACAACCAAGGCAGAAGTGGATTATGAAGCTGTTGTAAGAAAAACTTTGGAAGAAGTCGGTTACGATGATTATGCAAAGAATGCAGAAGTTTCAGTTGCAATTCATACCCAAAGTCCTGATATCAACGGTGCTGTTACCAAGGATGACGATGAACTGGGAGCCGGAGACCAGGGAATAATGTTCGGTTATGCAAACAATGAGACTGAACAGCTGATGCCTGCAAGTTTTGCCGTAGCAAACGAGCTTGCATTTGAACTTGCCCAAATGAGGAAAAGCGGAAAGTATCCCTGGATAAAATCTGATGGAAAGACCCAGGTTACACTGCGCTATGATCACAGAGTTCCTGTGGGAGTTGAATGTGTTGTCGTGAGTACTCAGCATACTGAAGATAAGGATCAGAAGTACATTGAAAAAGTATTGATTGAAGACCTGATAGTTCCTGTACTCAAACGTTACGGACTTGACTTCTCGGATTGTAAGTTTCTTGTAAATCCTTCAGGAAGATTCGTATTGGGAGGACCTGACGCAGATACAGGGCTTACAGGAAGAAAAATAGTTGTAGACACATACGGTGGTGCAGGACATCACGGCGGCGGTGCATTTTCAGGAAAAGACCCCAGTAAAGTTGACCGCAGTGCAGCATATCAGGCAAGACAGATTGCAAAAACAATAGTTGCAGCCGGAGCCGCTTCAAGATGTGAAGTTGAACTTGCATATGCAATAGGAATCCCCCAGCCGGTGTCTGTATTTGTTGAAACATTTTCAACAGGAAAGATTGCCGGTGATGTTCTGTGTAACTGGGTAAGGGAAAACTGGGATCTGAGACCTTCTAAAATTATTGAAAAGCTTGGTCTTAAAAAACCGATATACAGACAACTTGCTGCTTACGGACACTTCGGAAGAAAAGATGTTGATCTTCCGTGGGAGCATGTTGATACTGCTAAAGTTGAATCCCTGAAAAAGCTGATTAAAAGCTGATCATTTGAATATTTATGAAGTAATGTGGACATAAGTTGTTTTGTCCACATTGCTGTGTTATATTTTTCTCATGCATAAATTTAGTAATACAATCTTAACAATAACATTATCTGTTGCAGCCTTGTTGTTATGCAGCTTATGCAGTTGTGCAACAAGAGTCGGTGTAAATATGCTTGTTCCTGCAAAGACAAATCTCGGAGGGAATACCGTTATTGCCGTATCTTCAACTGCGGTTAAACAGTATTCACTTCAGAGTGCAGAAGCTGCCGCTTATGCAACAAAAATTACTGAAGCAGCATTGAACCAAGGTGTTTACAACGTTATCGGTACTGACATTACAGATTCAATAATCAGAAGTGCAAAAAAACTGGGTTATGATCCTACAGATGAACTGATAAGACGTGGTGCTTCGGTTCTTGTTCAGACCTCAATTGATTACATCGGATATTACGATGAGTATAACGAAGAGTTTTTCAAAGACAGAGACGGCATAATGAGAGTTAAGGTCAAAGTTCAGAGAGTAGCGGAATTGTCACTTTCCTGCACAGTCTGGGATCTTAAATCAAGAACAATTCTGGATTCGTTTGTTCTTTCGGACTCTGACACTTCCAATGAAAAAGAAGTATCTTACGGTGGATTGTATCACAATCACGGAGAAGTATACTTTGATACCGCAACTCTGTATAAGAACATAATTCACAGATTCAAGAATAAGATAAGGGATAGACTTGTTCCTCACTTTGATACTTTCAAAGTAAAACTCATTCAGGAAAAAGATAAGTCAGATGAACTTAAAGCGGCATACGATTATGCAAAAGACGGTCAGTACAGAAGTGCACTTGTAATATTTGAAAACGGATGGAATAGAAATGTCAATCCTGTCTGCGGATATAATGCAGCAGTGTTGTATTATGCTCTGGGAGAGTATGATAAGGCAATTGAATTGGCTGAAAGCGTATTTGAAAAAACCGGCAATCCTGATACGGTAGCCTTGATTGAATACTTCGAGAATCTTGTTGAAATGCAAAACAATGCAATTGCACAAATTGAAGGAACTGCTCCTGTAAGTACACCAAAACAGGAAATCAGGTATTGGTGATATGCTGATAGTAATTACCGGAAACGGAAAAGGTAAGACAACAAGCGCATTGGGCATGACAGTCAGAGCCATGGGACATGATAAAAAATGTGCTGTGGTGCAGTTTATAAAGTCGGAGTCGCAAAACTGCGGAGAATACATTTTCCTAAACAGAAACGGTGTGGAATGGAAAAACTTCGGCTGCGGATTTACATGGCAGCAGAACAGTTTGAAAGAAACTTCAGACCTTTGCAGAAAAGGTTGGGAAGAATTCAAAAGCATGGTAAAGTCCGGCAACTATTATCTGATTGTCCTGGATGAATTTACTTACGCAATTGAAGAAAATGCAGTTGAAAAAGAAGAAGTACTATCATTCCTTAAAGGGAACAATATAATCGGTTCGGAAAATATCCATGTTGTCATTACAGGCAGAAGGGCTTGTTCGGAGATAATGGAAGCAGCAGATACTGTCAGTGAAATAAATGAAGTCAAGCATCATTTCAATTCCAACGGGAAAAAATGTCTTTGCGGATTGGAATATTGAACACCGTTCCGGAAAATACAAGAATTATGCGCTAAACTTTTCTTTTTCTCGTAAATATAATAATATAATCACGGTATGAGCGGTCTACTTATGATTGTCTATGCAATTTCAATCTCTGTGTGTTGCCTGACCTTGGGGTTGTCAATAGCAAATGCAATTTTTCATAAAGCTCATTGGTGTTCGTGGTATGTGGTTTTTCAATCCTGCCTCCTGTTTACAATAACACTGGGCTTTCTCAGTTCTGTTTCCAGGGCATTTTTCAATGAAAAGTTAGACAGGGTAATGTATTGCATTTTCAAGATTATGTCACATGCGACCATCGGTTTTGTACTTGTTCTGCTTCCGTTCTTTCTGAAATGGATTATCGGAGCCCGATGGGGTGCTGCTCAAAGAGAAATCTTCTATTCTATGGGAATCGTATATTTTGCATTCGGGCTTGTAGCAGTAATTACCGGAAACAATTTTACAGCACAGATTACCCAAACACCTATCTTCATTGTTGTTCTGTTTTATTGTATGTTCGTTCTTCACAAAAATCTGTCAAAGATTGAAGACCGAAAAAGTCACAGTATTTGCCTGACAATCATTATTGACACTTTGTGTCTCATCCCGTTGGGAATTGTATCTGTATTGTTTGAAATTGTGGATAAATTCAGCTACCCGATTTACGGATTGGCGACATCGATTATCATGCTGGTTTACTTTTTCGAGCGTTTCCGTGCAGATGCAGAGAAACTTCACAGAAAAGTCAATATTGACAGAAAATCACTTGAAGAATTCAAGATTACAGACCGTGAGATGGCCGTTGTAAATCTTATCTGTGACGGAATGACCAACAAGGAAATTGCCGGAAAGCTCAATATTTCCGTTAATACAGTAAACAACCACGTTGCTAATATTCTTGAAAAGGTAGGAGCACGTTCAAGGGTAGACCTTATGAGAATGCTCAAGATCGGACCTTGGGATTGATATAGGAATTGATAAAGGAATTGAATATGGACGTAAGAGTAAGATATGCCCCCTCTCCAACGGGACTACAGCATATTGGAGGTGTGAGAACCGCACTTTTTAACTATTTTTTTGCAAAAGCAAATAAAGGCAAGTTCATTCTCAGAGTTGAAGACACTGACCGTGAACGTTATTCTGATGCATCACTTCAGGATTTGTATGACACATTGGATTGGCTTGGAATCAAATGGGATGAAGGTCCTGTTACAGGAGGTCCGTTCGGCCCTTATGTTCAGAGTGAAAGAACTGAAATTTACCGTGAATATGCAAAGAAACTTGTTGATATGGGCAAGGCGTACTATTGTTACTGCAGTGCAGAACGTCTTGAAGAGTTGAGACAGAAACAGATTGCAGAGAACAGCCCTGTTCAGGGATATGACGGACATTGCAGGAATCTCACTCAGGAAGAAAGAGATGAACTTGAAAAACAGGGAATCAAACCTGTTATCAGACTTAAAGTCCCCAGAGAAGGAAGCACGACATTTCACGACATTCTCATGGGAGATATTACCCGTGACAACAAGGATGTAAGTCCGGACCCGATTCTTCTGAAAAGTGACGGTTTTCCGACGTATCACCTTGCAAATGTTATTGATGACCATATGATGGGTGTTACTCACATAATGAGAGCGCAGGAATGGATTCCGTCCGGTCCGCTTCATGTTATTCTGTATGAAGCATTCGGTTGGGAACCTCCTCGGTACTGTCATCTGCCTATGGTTATGGGAAAAGAAACAGATCCTGAAACAGGAGAGGTCAAATTTGCAAAACTTTCCAAACGCCACGGTTCAACATCTGTTAAGGATTTCAGGGAAAAAGGTTATCTTCCGGAAGCCCTGCTTAACTATGTAAGTCTGGTAGGATGGTCATTAGACGGTGAAAGGGAATTCTTCTCCAGAGAAGAGCTTGAAAAGGTATTCTGTCTTGAAAAAATCAACAAGGCTCCCGGTGTTTTCGATTACCAGAAATTAGGTTGGTTCAACGGTCAGTATATCAGAAGAAAAACTGACACAGAACTTGCTGAACTTCTGATGCCTTATCTTACAAAGGCAGGAATTCTCCAAGATAAGGACATGGAAAAACTTGAAGCCTTTGTTCCGGGAGTAAAGGAAAGACTGACGCTCTTAAGTGACATTGTTCCTATGTGTGAATTCGTTCATGAACCGCAGAATCTTGAAGCATCGCTTTTGATTCCCAAAAAGATGGATGCTGCAGGAACATTGAAGGCTCTTAAAGCAACCTATGAATATGTAAAAACTGAACTTCCTAAAGGAAAGACAGACGAAGAACTGCAGAACGGTTTGTGCGACCTTGCAGTAAAGCTTGGAATAAAGAATGCGGGTGTATTTAATCCGCTTCGTGTTGCAGTAACAGGTATGGCTGTGAGCCCTCCGCCATTCAGCTGCATCAGACTTCTCTCAGAAGAGGAATCTTTCAGGCGAATTGAAAAAGCAATAAATATTCTTGAAAAAGAGGTACAGAACAATGGCTGATAAAACAGGTGTAACAATGGACAAAATCGTTTCACTTTGCAGAAGACGTGGATTTATTTTCCAGTCAAGTGAAATTTACGGCGGACTTAACGGTGCATACGATTACGGACCTATGGGTGTCCGTCTTAAGAATAACCTCAGAGACATCTGGTGGAAGGAAATGACACAGCTTCATGACAACATTGTAGGTCTTGATGCTTCAATTCTCATGGCTTCAAAAGTTTGGGAAGCCAGCGGACACGTAAGCAACTTCACAGATCCTATGGTTGACTGTAAGCATTGTAAGAGCCGCTTCAGAGCTGATCAGATTGACCTTAATGCAGCATGTCCTGTTTGCGGAACAAAAGATTCATTTACAGCCCCGAGAAATTTCAACCTCATGTTCCAGACACATATAGGTGCAGATGTTGATGCCGCTTCTACAATCTATCTCAGACCTGAAACCGCTCAGGGAATCTATGTTGATTTCAAGAATGTTGTGGCTTCTTCACGTGTAAAGATTCCTTTTGGAATTGCACAGGTAGGAAAGAGTTTCAGAAATGAGATAACAACAAAGAACTTTATCTTCCGCAGCTGTGAATTTGAACAGATGGAAATGCAGTTTTTCTGTAAGCCGGGTACGGACGAACAATGGTTCCCGTACTGGAGAGAACAGAGAATGAACTACTATATCAACAAGGTAGGTATCAGACCTGATTGTCTCAGATGGCACCAGCACGGACCGGATGAACTTGCCTTCTATGCAAAAGATGCTTATGACATTCAGTTCCTTTTCCCTATGGGATGGCAGGAACTTGAGGGTGTCCACAGCAGAACGGATTATGACCTTTCACAGCATCAGAAGTTCTCAGGAAAAGAAATGAACTATCTGGATCCTGAAACAAATGAAAAGTACATTCCGTATGTTGTCGAAACATCTGCAGGTCTTACAAGAAATGTTCTTATGGCTCTTTCAGATGCCTATGAGGAACAGGAACTTGAAGGCGGAGACATCAGAACAGTTCTTCATTTCCATCCTAATGTTGCACCTGTAATGGTTGCAGTCCTTCCTCTTGTAAAGAAGGACGGCCTTGCAGAATATGCATCTGATCTTGAACACAGTCTCAGAGAAGCTTTTGTAACAGATTACGACACAAGCGGAGCCATAGGACGCCGTTATCGCCGTCAGGATGAAATCGGAACTCCGTTCTGTATTACTGTTGATTACGACACACTCAAGGATAATACCGTAACCCTCAGATTCCGTGATTCAATGCAGCAGATCAGAATTCCTGTAAGTGAAATTGAAACAACAATCAAGAAAGCAATTAAGGACTATAAGAGAGTATAATTATGAACAAAGCACTACAGGTACTTCAGGACAGAGGATTTATCAAAGACTGCACTAACATGGATGCACTTTCCGATTTAATGGATAAGGAAAGTGTAACATTCTATTGCGGTACGGATCCTACAGGTCCTTCACTTCATGTCGGACATATTGTTCCTTTCTTTGCAATGCATCATCTTCAGCAGTACGGCCACTGTCCTATTGCTCTTGTTGGTGAAGGTACTGCGTATATAGGAGATCCTACAGGAAGAACAGAACTCAGAAAAATTCTTGCTCCGGAAGTAATGGAGACTAATGCGAAGAATATTGCCAAACAGCTTTCAAAGGTTGTCAATTTTGATGATGTTCCCCCTGCCGGATACGGGAAGGGCAGAATCCTAAACAATAAAGACTGGCTGCTTCCTCTGAACTACATTGAGTTTCTGCGTGATGTCGGTTGCTATTTTTCAGTAAACCGAATGCTTACTTTTGAAGGAGTAAAGCAGCGTCTTGAAAGGGGTCTTTCGTTTATTGAATTCAACTATCAGCTTCTCCAGAGCTACGATTATGCCGTACTGTTCAAGAAGTACAACAACCGTCTTCAGATAGGCGGAGCCGATCAGTGGGGAAATATCGTTGCAGGTATTGACCTGATACAGAGAATGGGAGGACCTGAATGCTTTGGTCTTACATTCAATCTGATTATGCGTTCGGACGGAAAGAAGATGGGTAAGAGTGAGCAGGGAGCCGTCTTCCTTGATCCTGCACTCTATTCGGTCTATGACTTCTATCAGTATTGGAGAAATGTTGCCGATGCAGATGTAACAAAGTTCATGAAACTGTTTACATTCATGGATCTTGATGAAATTGCAACATATGATGACCCTGCCAGAAATATCAATGATGCCAAGCAGAAGCTCGCATATGAAATTACAAAAATCATCCACGGAGAAGAAGAGGCCGATAAGGCTCTTGCTGCAGCCAAAGCGGCTTTCGGAGGCGGAGCAGATAAGAGTGCTATGCCTACAGTTGAAATCGAGCTTGGCGACGGTATGGGTATTATCAATCTGTTTGCTGCTGCAGGACTCGGTGGAAAAACAAACAGCGAAATCAGGCAGATAGTTGTAGGCGGTGGTGCTTATGTTAATGACAGGCAGATTAAGGACTTTAAGGCTGTCATTACCAAAGATGATGCCAAGGACGGTGAGATTATTCTCCGTTCCGGTAAGAAAAATTATAAGAGAGTCATTGTCAAATAATGGACGTGATGTTTTATTTCAACAGCATCCTGCTGGGTTTAGGCCTGGCAATGGATGCTTTTTCTGTTTCATTGGCCAACGCTTTGAATGAAAACAGAATGAAGTTTTCCCGTATGAATCTCATTGCAGGCACTTATGGGTTTTTCCAGTTTGCAATGCCTTTGACGGGATGGGTTTGCGTTCATACTGTTCTGTACTACTTTGAAGTGTTCGAACGTTTCATTCCCTGGATTGCTCTGATACTTCTTCTGTATATCGGAATTGACATGTTGATTGATGCATTTAAGGGAGAACAGGATTCAGAAGAAGCATCCGGAAAGAAGTTGGGCTTTGGAAAACTCATGGTGCAGGGAGTTGCAACTTCCATAGATGCTCTGTCTGTTGGTTTTACGATTTCAAATTACGGTTTTTCCGAAGCGTTCAAGGCTTCACTGATTATTGCAGGGGTTACATGGCTTGTGTGCCTTGCAGGTTTGGAAATAGGAAAGAAGGCCGGAACAAGACTTGCCGGAAAGGCAGGTATTCTCGGCGGTGTAATTTTGATTGCTATAGGAATTGAGATTTTTGTCAAAGGATTATAAGTATTTTTCAGTATCTGTTTTATCCTCATTCGTGATAATAGGATTATGGTATTTTGTTGCTTTAAGGCTTGATGCTCAGATTATTCTTCCGCTTCCCTCTGAAGTGTGGAATTCTTTTGTTGCAATTATTACCGGAGATAAATTTTCTGCAGATATTATTGCAACCGTTCTGAGGGCATTGAAAAGTTTTGCAATTATTCTTGTCTGCGGTTCTGTGCTGGGAATAATTTCAGGATGTTCAGGTTTTTTCAGGGCTTTGTTCAAACCTGTTGTTGCTGTTTTCAAGGCAACACCTGTCATGAGTGTGATTCTTCTGGCATTCATTTGGTTCAAAACCGGTACGGTTCCGGTTTTTTCGGCTTTTTTAATGGCTTTCCCTGTTATGTATGTTCAGACGGTTAGGGGTATAAAACAGCTTGATGAGAATCTGAATCAGATGTGCAGGATTTATCAGATAAAGGGATTCCGAAAACTGCATTATTTTGTTATTCCTTCTCTGGTTCCGTCTCTTGTTACCGGGGCAAAACAATCTTTGTCCATGATATGGAAAGTAGTAATTGCAGCAGAGGTACTTACACTGCCCCAAAATGGTGTAGGACGGTCTTTGCAACTTGCTCAGATTCAGCTTCAGACTTCATATGTTTTTGCATGGACAATAGTTGCAATTCTTCTCACTGCATTGGGTGATATTCTGTTTGATCTGATTATCAAAAGGAGTCTGAAAAATGAACATAGATAATCTTTCAAAATCATTCGGTAAAACAGTTGTTCTTGAAAACTTTTCACTCAGTGTAAAAAAAGATTCAATTGTATGTCTTACAGGTCCTTCAGGATGCGGTAAGACAACACTGTTGAATATCATTGCAGGTCTTGAGAAACAGGATGGAGGCAGTATTGAAATAGAAGGGGATAAGAAAATCAGTTATCTGTTTCAGGAACCGCGTCTTCTGAATAATCTGACTGTTTTGAAAAACGTGTCAGTGCCCTTGAAAGGAGATAAGACAAAGGCAAAGCAGATGCTTGATCTGGTAGGATTGTCAGATTGCATGGACAAATATCCTTCTCAACTTTCCGGAGGTCAGCGCCAACGTGTTGCAATTGCCAGGGCATTCTGTTTCCCGTCATCTTTGATTCTTATGGATGAGCCGTTTCAGAACCTGGATGTAAAGATGAAAAACAATCTTGTGAAAGTGTTCATAGATATTTGGCAGCAGAATAAGAAGACGGTTTTGTGGGTTACTCATGATATCACAGAAGCATGTTTTGCTGCAGATAAAATTGTTTGTCTTTCTTCTAAACCTATGAAGGTGGAAAAGACTTTTTCAATCAGGGAAAAAAGAAGTGAAAGAACATCTGAAAGCATTGCATCGGTCAGTGCATCTGTTTATAAAACTTTGGTGAAGTAAGAGAGCTTGTATGCATTTAAGTTTGAGTGAGACATTATCAAGCGGTCAGTGTTTCAGAGCCAGGGAAAGCAACGGTATCTGGACTGTGTATTCCGGGGTGGATGAAAATGTCAGATTCCTTCAGGTCTCACAAGAAGATTTAAGTCCGATTATAAACGATGATTATTGGTCTTCTTTCTTTGATATGCATACTAGTTATTCCGATTTGAAAACTTATTTTTCCGAACTTGATCCTGTTATGGCAAAGGCTTGCGAATATGCTCCCGGAATCAGAATTCTGAATCAGGACCCTTGGGAAGCGTTATGCTCGTTTGTGGTTTCGCAGAACAACAACATCAAGCGTATCATGGGCATAGTTGAAAGAATGTGTGCAACATTCGGAAAGAAAAACGGTTTTCCCTGTGCCGATACTTTGGCCGGTGCTTCGGAAGAGGCTCTCAGAAATTGCGGGCTTGGTTTCCGTGCCCAGTATGTTGTGAACACTGCTGTTGCAGTCTGTAACGGTTCAATAGATTTCGATACTCTTAAAAATGACGATATTGAAGATGCGAGAAAGATGCTGATGCAGGTTAAGGGTATCGGAATAAAGGTTGCCGATTGTGCTCTGCTTTTCGGTTGCCACAGATTGGATTGTTTTCCTATGGATGTTTGGATGAAGCGTGTAATGGCTTCTTACTTTCCTTCAAGGGATTCATCATATTTCGGTCCTTATGCAGGTGTTGCCCAGCAATATCTGTTCCATTGGGCCAGAACTTCAGGGATTTTTCGGGAGGATGAAAAATGATTTTTGATATTCTTGCAAACCTTGAGATGTATGCGTCTGTTGTTCCTCAGATAAAGACTGTCGCTCAGGCCATGGATCATGATAATGTTTATGATCTTGCCCGTGGTCATTACACGACACTGGATAAAAATGTTTCTTATGATGTAATTGAGTACAAAACCGGTGATTCCGATCAGCGTTTTACTTTTCATAAAAACAGAACTGTTGTTGAGATTGTTCTGAGTGGGACAGAGTTGTTTTCAACTTCTTGGAGGGAATTGTGTTCTCAGGCTGAAATCTATGATAAGAATTCAGATACCGGTTTTGTTAATGCAGAACCTATTTCGGCTTTTAAGGGTGCTCAAGGTCGCTTTGCAGTATTTCTTCCGGGTGAGCCTTATAAAAGCGGAGTTTCTGAAGGTACTGATGAGCCGGTAAAAAAAGTTGTTTTTACAATTATTGAAAACTGTCAGTGACAATTTTTCCGTTTTTTGTATGCTATGAAGTCAGATGGTTTGACTATTAGGTTTTTCTTTGTAACTATTTAACTGATATTAGTGTTAAACGATTTGAGGTAAGTTAATCATGAAATATTTAAAAGTAGGCATTATTATTCTCGTTGTTTGTGTTCTTGCAGCCGTTTTTCTTTTCAAGGGTAACAAAGATACAAAAACAGAGGCTGTAACAGCAGTTCCTGTTGCAACAGAAACAAAAGTTGCTGAAACAAAAGTTGCAGAAACCCCTGTTGCAAAGACTCCGGCAGTTGAAGAAGTAAAAGTTGAAGAACCTGCACCTGCAGTTGAAACTGCTTCAGAAGAACCTGTTGTTGAAGAACCTGTTGTTGAAGTCGCAACAGAAGAACCTGCCCCTGAAGTTGCAGTAGAAGTAGTTGTGGAAGAACCGGAGGTCGAAGAAGCAAAAGTTGCAGTTGAAACTGCAACAGAAGAACCTGTAGCTGAAGTCCCTGCAGTTGAAGAAAAGGTTGAGGAAAAAGCTGAAATCACAGTTGCAGCAGAATCTGTTGTTGATGAGAAGATTATCGATGATTCAACATTAAGTGTTGCCGCATATGTCAGTCCGTTCTCATTCCACGGTTTGTATTTCAAAGATTATGATCCTGC
>JAZLMO010000003.1:0-15092 GCA_045598675.1 Sphaerochaetaceae bacterium | reverse complement strand
ACATTGGTCAATTTATTGTTTTGACTCTTTGCCTGCTCTATTGACTTGAGACCTTCTGTCTTTTCATATTTGGTACTTATTCCGCTACCCAACTGATTACTCCTCTGCTTCAGTTTCCTCTTTCTTCAGAGCATCTTTGTTGTTCTTGGCATAAGTTGTCCAATCAGGATATCTGTAAAATGTTGTCTTCTTTTCAAACTCTTCAAATATTGACTTTGGCATAGATCCATAAACAAGTACTACCTGTGGTTTCAGGTATTCAAGCATTGCCTTAAGTCCTGCCTTAAAGTGTTGTTTCTCCAAAGCTGTCTTTACAACTCCATAAGAACCAATACTTACAATGCTGTGTTTCTCTATCCCTGCAAATGCTAAAGGCTGTGGGAACATACATGTTGTATATGTTCTTTCATCTCCCCATCTGACATTCGGTATTACATAAACTCCTTTCTTCTGTAGGTAATAACCAATAGCATGGTTTCTGTACTTATTAACAACCTGTGCAGCAAACGGTGCATCCCAGTATAATGATGCATCCGGACTTATGACTGCCTGATACTTCTTGAACTGTTTTACGTATGTATCCGGATTTCTTAACAAGTCTGCAAATTCAATATCGTTTTCATATTCACAGATTGCAAAACTTGAAGGAGTTACTTTTTCTCTCTTACTGAATGGTACAATGGCTTTTGGAATGGCAATAATCTCAGGAGCTTTGATAATGGGTATTTCAAAGACTGTGTCAAAGTCAGCACCTTTAACCAGTTCCGGGTTGCAACCGTCTGTAATGACAGCAACATTCTTTACACCGACTGTTTTCATTGTGCTATCTTTCTTCTTTGTTGCCATTATGCTCCTCCTTCTACTTTTTTTGTTTCTTTCAACAAATTATCAAAATCAGATTCAATCCTCTGTGTTTTATTAAATACATCGTACAAAGACTCGGCATATTCTTTTGCTTTTTGAGAACTGATTCTGCCTTTGTCTGGAAGTATATCATACCTTCTAAAAGTTAGAAATTCATTTACACTTTCAGAAAATTGCTCCATTGTAAATGTGTTTTCTCTCTCAATCAAATCTTCAATGTAATCAAAATATCCGGAAACAACACGTTCCAAACGTTTTATCTGTTTTTCTTCCAAATAGTTTTTTGCAATTGAAACATCTGATTTTAGAATTCTTCCGTTTGGACTGTATTTCCATGTTGTTAGACCCATATTTTCTTTATCCAAATCAGCATGAGTATATACAATCTCAGCTGCGGTCTGACCAGTTATTGCAAAATGAAATTTATTTTGAACCATCGCATAAAAGTTCTGGGTAATCTGAGAATCCTTGTCATAATCAATTGAACACTCTGCAAAAATATCAGTAATTTGTTGCCAGATTCTCCTTTCACTAGCTCGAATGGATCTGACACGTTCAAGTAATTCCTTGAAATAATCTTTCCCGAAAACTTCATTCCCCTGCTTTAAACGATTATCATCAAGCACAAAACCTTTTTGCATATATTCTTTTAGAACTTTAGTTGCCCAAATTCTGAATTTTGTTGCCTGAATTGAATTTACCCTATAACCAACTGAAATGATTGCATCAAGATTGTAAAAGGTAACTTTTCGTCTAACACTACGTTGGGCTTCTTTTTGAACTACCGAGAAATCCTCGGTAGTTGATTCAACCTTCAATTCACCCTCTTCATATATGTTTTTCAGATGTAGACTTATATTATCAACAGAACATCCAAACAATTGAGCCATAGATTTCTGAGTAACCCAAATAGTGTCATCCTTAACTATGGTATTAATCGAAACATTTTCATCTCCTGCTTCATAAATCAAAAATTTAAAGTTTGATTGTTCCATAACAATAGTCTCCTTTGTTTTAATCATACCATACATGGTAATATATGTTAAGCTTTATGACAGTCGTTTTAAGGCCTCAACCTACCCCTCAAAAGTTATTTCAAGATCTCAACCTATCCACGCTTGATATTTACCCACAAACTGTAATAATGCCCATGTTAAAAGAACTATTGGAATCTTCATTTTTGTAAATGTTTACAATTTCAAGAATTACGAGACATCAATACTACTGTCTCAAGGTGGGGAGTATTGGGATAGAAATCAAACAACTTGGCAGAACGAAGAGAGAAACCCAGTTTTGTAAAACGTTCAAGATCCCTGAGCATAGTGTTGAGATAACAAGAAACATAAATGATTGTATTCGGCTGCCAGGAAGCAATCATCTGAGGAACATTTCTGTCTAAACCGACACGTGGAGGATCTACGATTACAGTGTTGACATTGCGTTTCTTACACCTCCAACGCTCAACAGGAGAAGTGAAGAAATCGGTACTTTTAAGATGCTGTTTTGCAAGACTAAGACACTTTTTGTTTATCTCAACTGCAGTAACATTGAAATCGTCTTCAAGAAAAGCAGAAAACGTTCCAACCCCGCTGTACAAATCCATGACATCCGGACCCACGACTTTGGATTTGACATAGACAATCAATTCAGGAAGAAGAATTCTGTTGCTCTGAAAAAAAACATCACCGGAAACAGGAAGTCTTCTTCCGGAAACTGAAACCCAGCCCATATCATCATTAAAGACAACTTTTTTATCTGTGGAAATACAGGAAAGCTGACCATCTTCAAGTTCCCAAACATTGAGTTTGGGAGGATTTGCAATAAAGTCATTCAACTGATTATCCAAAACAGGACAATGCCTGATAACAACAGGAGTATTTGACTTTTCCTCAAAGAAACTCAGACCCTCTTTGGAGTACCTGAAACGGGCACGGCTTCTGTATCCGAACTGAGGACCAGACACAGGCTCTTCGATTAGAATATCAGGCTCTATTTCTAAGATAGCATCCGCCAGACGGGACTGCTTTTCTTTGAGCTGTTTTTCATACGGAACATCCAAAGAACTGCAACCGCCGCATTTAGGAAAATAAGGACAAATCATTTCTTAAACTCCGTTTGACCCGGAAGAACAACACGGGCAATCGTACCGCCGCCATCTCTGTTCAACAAAACCAAAGAACCTTTGCCAGCACGAATGAACTGACGTGAAATTGAAAGCCCAATTCCGGAACCGTTTTTCTTTGTGGTAAAAAACGGATCAAAGAGCTTGTCTTTGATTTCGTCGGCAATTCCGTTTCCACAGTCACAGACATCAATGACAATTTTCTTTTTCTCCGGACGGATTAATACTTCCACGTGAGGATCTTTTTCATCTGAACTCTCGCAGGCATTTTTGATGAGATTCTCAAAAACAGAACGTGCCCTTTCCCTGTCAAATTGAATGAATGCTTTTGAAAGCAAACCGCAATCAACTGATATCGGATTCGGAAATAACCTGACAATCTCCTTTACAAAAGAAATCAACTCAATGTCACATACAGTGCCTACAGGGTTTTTCAGAAAATCACCTATATCATTTGTAAGATCCGTAAGCCTTTTAATCTCATGATCAAGTAAATCCAAATCACCGTGAAATTTCTGAGGAACTTCATTACGAAGCAACTCACTCTGGATAGTCATTGCAGCCAGAGGATTTTTAATCTCATGAACAAGAATTCTAGCAGCTTCCCCAAGTTGAAGAAGAGCATCATTTTTTGATTTACGAACCATATCAGTGATTATAAAACAAACATGGTCGTATAACAACTTGTCTAATTACGTTACGAAAGGTAATATGGGTTTGTATGATAAAAAAGAAAATTGAAGACGGGGAACTCGCAAAACACCTCAACGAGATACCCGAAGATGGCAGGCAGGTAATGTTGCTAGCTGATGGCCAGATCCGTTTAACAGGACTAAGCGGAACCACAATGGTGAACCAGATGCGAGCGAACCATAACCTTGGAATATTGGAAACTTATGTATTAGGTCAGGCATACATCGCATCCGGCCTGATGGCATCGTCTGTAAAAGGCAATGACAGAATTCAGCTGAATGTGCTGTGCGGCGGAAAAATCGGCGACATCTATACTGAAGCCTGGGCATGCGGAGCCGTTCGCGGTTATCTGAAAAACAATCCTATACAACTTGATAAACCTCTTGAAAGCTGGAATCTGAATGAACTGTACGGCCCCGGTTTTATAAGTGTAAGCAAGATACTTGAAGGCTCCAAAACACCGTTTACAGGACAAACAATGATGCAATACGGAGACCTTGCAAAAGACCTGGCACTCTACTACAACGAAAGCGAGCAAACACCGACAATGTTCAGTCTTTCAATCAACTTTGACAGACAGGGACGTGTTACCGGAGCCGGCGGATTATTCTTGCAGGCATTACCCGGTTGCAGCGAAGAAATACTTAAACAACTTCAGGAAAAATCTCAGCATCTTTCTTCTCTTGGAAAAGCACTCAGCAACGGGATGAGCATCAAGGATTACTGCCTGTCAAATTTCTCTGACTTTTCAGTTCAGAATCTTGCAAAAGAGACAGTAGGATTCTCATGTCCATGCTGTCAGGAAAATAACCGAGTGTTTCTGTCGCAACTTCCCAAAGAAGAAAAAACGGAAATTTTGAAAAGCGGACCGTTTCCTCTTGTTCTTGAATGTTTCAACTGCGGAAGCAGATACAGTTTTACAGAAGATGAAATCAAACAGATATTCGGAGATATAAAATGATTTTTTTTGCATCGGCATCAGCTAACCAGAATGACATTGTTGAAAAGGAAGTACTGAGCGCAGGCGGAACAGATCTTCACATTACAGCCAGCGGAATAGAATTTGAAGCAGACCTTGAAACGGCATACAGATTTGCCATGTGGACAAGAAGTGCAACAAGATTGCTGGTACTTGTTCACAGATATGACGAAATCAGAAGTACCGATGAACTGTATGAACACTCTCTTGCATTACCTTGGGAAAACTGGATAAATCCGGATATCACATTTGCAATTACTCAAACAATTTCAGATTGCCGTTGGATAACAAACAGTCACTTTGCAGCACTCAGATTCAAAGATGCCGTTGTAGAAAGAATCAGACAGTCATTTGACGGTGAAAGACCCAATGTAGACAGGGATAATCCTGACATCACATTCCATCTTCACGTATACAGAAACCTTGTAAGCTGGTACGTAGACTTTGCAGGAAGAGACATCGCAAAAAGAGGATACAGAGTATCCCAGACAGAAGCGGTTATGGGCGAATTTATGGCTGCAACCGTTCTTGCAAGAAGCCAGTGGAACAGAATGCTTGACGGAAATCCTGTAACACTTCTGGACCCGTTCTGCGGAAGCGGAACAATATGTATTGAAGCCGCTCTTATGGCAACGAATACAGCACCGGGTCTGCTTAATCCGGATAAGTTTGCATTTCTGAAATTACCGATTCATAAACAGGAAATATGGAACGAGATTGTTGAAGAAGCAGAAAATGCAAAACATGAATGCAAATGTAAAATAGTCGGCTGGGATATTGATGAAAAAGCAGTTGAAATTTCCAAACAGAACGCCTCGGCTGCCGGAGTATCGGACATCGTGGAATTTGCAGTACACGACTTTGCAAAAACAACAGAGGAAGATGTTGAAAAACTCAATGAATACAGCACTCAGGACATTAAAGGCTGCATAGTTACAGACCCTCCTTACGGTGTAAGACTTGAACTGTCGGAAAGTGCACTGAGAAATCTTTACAGTTCCATAGGCTCAGTAGCCTTCAACTGTTTCGGAGGTTGGCACATGGCTGTTCTATGTGCAAATCAGGAACTTCTGGGCTATATAGAAATGAAGCCTGACAGAACCAATATACTGATTAACGGCGGATTGGATTGCCAAGTTGCACACTATTATATTTTCAGCAAACAACAGCGTGCCGAAATGTTGGAAAGAGCTAAGGCAAAACGTGAAGAACGACTGGCTACACCGCTTTCGGAAGGTGCTCAGATGGCAGCAAACCGTCTTCAGAAAAATCTGTCATCAATCGGAAAGGAAATGAAAAAACAAGGTGTTTCATGCTACAGATTATATGATGCAGATATGCCGGAATACAGCGCCGCAATTGATATCTATGAAGGCAAGTGGATTAATCTTGCAGAGTATGCTGCCCCGGCAAGCATTAACGAAGAAGACGCAAAAAGACGTCTTGAAGAACTTGTCCTTGCTACAGAAAGAGTCACAGGAATCAATCTTGATGATATTCATGTAAAACGCAGGGAAATACAGAGAGGTTCCAATCAATATGTAAAAAAAGGCACCCCGTCTTCATCCCACTTTTTCATAGCAAATGAAAACGGTCACAGATTTTCCGTAAACTTTCAAGACTACCTTGATACCGGAATCTTCCTTGATCACAGACCTATCAGAAAATACATTGAAGAACATTCATATAATAAACGGTTTCTAAATCTGTTCTGCTACACTGCAACTGCAACTGTATATGCTGCGGCAGGAGGAGCACTCTCAACGGTTAGCGTAGATGCAAATGCAAATTATCTTGACTGGGCAATGAAGAACATGGCCCTGAACGGATATAAGACCATGAATCATTTCTACTACAGAAACGACTGTCTGGCATACCTGAGGGAAAACCATGATATATTCGATCTGATTTTCTGCGATCCCCCGACTTTTTCAAACAACAAATCAAGAGGAACATTTGATGTACAGAGAGATCACGGGTATCTGATACGTTCATGTATGCATCATCTCTCAAAAGACGGCACTTTGATCTTTTCAACAAATTTCACCAAGTTCAAAATGTTCGGAGAACTCTATGATGACTTTGATGTACAGGACATAACAGAAGAAACAATCGGAGATGACTTCAGAAGAAATTCCAAGATTCACAGGTGTTATCTGATAAAACATAAACCCATGGTTGCAAAAAAAGTTGTACAGAGACCTAAAATTATCAGAAAAACAAATCAGAATTCCAGGCTGAGATAAGCAAGAATATCCAAACTTGCAGTATCATCGGGAATATTGAATAAGATATCAGCCTCAGCTCCTACACCTATTCTGTCATTCAACCGGCCTCTGCCTCCGCCCTGAAGTACAAGACCCCATGTCTGACCAAAACGTGTAAGTTTGTCAAAATCCCTGATGATGTAACGGGCACCGAATCCGCCGTAAACTTCAAATGATTTTGCCAACGGATAATTTGCAATGAAAGTACCTGTGAAACCCAGATTGAGCTTTTCTATTTTATCATCGGAATCAAGAATATCCTTTCCGGCATAAATTTCACCTTCCATACGGAACCCTGCGGATATTTTCTTTAACAAAACAGGTGTAATGCTGACTGCTCCGAAAACTCCGCCGCCTTTTTCGCTTTCATTAAACGGAACATAAATCAAAGCACCCACATCAAAGTGACAAGCTGTAGGATTGTGTTTTGTCACCCTGACCTTTTCCGGAGAATCGGAAGCAAAAATCATAAGAGGACAAAGCAGAATCAGTAAAACAACAGCACAGATTCTTCTCATTCTTTTTCCCAAAGTTTTTCAGGATAGATACCTTTCTTTGTTTTCTCGGCAAGACTCTGTCTTACGGTATCACGATCTTCCTTATAGGTCATTCCGAACCATTTTTCAGAAGTTGAAAAAACTTTTACAGAACCAAGTCCCTTATCAACAAGCTCTCCGATGCAATTTGGAAGAAGGCATTCAGCCTTGAGTTCCGAAACATTGGCACTTATGAATCTGTCAAAGAATTCCTGCATGTATTCAAATACCTTAGGGGTAAAACCGAAGAAGTTCATTGAAACCCACTCTTCACCTGTAAGACTTACATCTTTTTCAGGAAGATGGGACACAATACCGCCATTTGAATATTCAATCTTTGTATTTTCCTTCATTGTTTTCAGATAATTATCTGAAGCCATTTCACAGATTCCCCTGGAAACACTGCCCATAGGACTCATAGTATTTTTGAGAAGATAACCTACCATGGCGTGTTCAGAACCGGCAGGATCAACGGAATTCAGATATTTCCCCAAAATCTGAAATGCCTCACGTCCGTAGTAATCATCCGCATTGACAACTGTAAAAGGAGCCTTGATTGCATCTTTTGCACACAGAATAGCATGAGCTGTACCCCAAGGTTTTGTTCTCTCCGAAGAAAGCTTTATCTGCTCTTCCGACAGTAAACTGTCATGGGTCTGAAATACATATTCAGCATTTACGTTCTTGGCGACTCTGTCAAATAAGCGTTCTCTGAAATCCTTTTCAATATCCGGTCTGATTATGTAAACGACTTTATCGTATCCGCTTCTGAATGCATCGTATGTACTGTAATCAAGAAGTGTTTCACCATGTTCCCCAACAGGATCAATCTGCTTTATTCCGCCGTATCTTGAACCAAGACCTGCAGCCATAACCAACAATGTAGGTTTCATCTTTCTTCTCCCGATGCCTGAATTTTAACAATAAGGTCTGTCTATTTCTACTACAAAGAAAAGCTTGCTTTTACTTTTTACGTTTTTTGAAAGATATTCACTGATAAAAGCAGAATCCCAGTTATCATCCTGAGGAACAACACAGTCAAAAATAATGTTTGTATGAGAAGGGCCCTTAACCATTCTGAAATCATGGAACATCAATCTTTCATCAAGATTCTTCAACAGTTCTTCCACCTGCTCTTTGTAATTGTCAAGTTCTTTATCTCCTATAACAACAGGGTCCATATGAATTGTCACTGGAAGTCCCATGTCATTTCTGAAATCATTTTCAATGATATCGATTGCATCATGTATATCAAGAACATTATCTCTTGAGTCAACCTCAACGTGAACTGTGACAAAGTCATTGTTTACTCCGTAGTTGTGAATGACCATATCATGAATGCCTTTAACTATAGGATAGGATTTAAGTTTTTCAGTAATTGCATCAACCTGTTCCTTTGTGGGAACAATTCCGATAATAGGTTCAAGTCCCTCTTTGATTGCACCGATACTGCTGATAATAACAAGTCCGGAAACGGCAAGACCTACATAACCGTCGATGTTGATTTTAAAA
Source organism: Sphaerochaetaceae bacterium (assembly GCA_045598675.1). Lineage (GTDB taxonomy): Bacteria > Spirochaetota > Spirochaetia > Sphaerochaetales > Sphaerochaetaceae > JAZLEZ01. The sequence goes on along the minus strand of JAZLMO010000003.1, from coordinate 6,119 downwards.
ATTCCCATCACAACCATGGAAATCAGGATTCCGGTTGTTGTAATTATGTCGTTTCTTGTGTCCAGAGCAGTTGCTTCTATAGCCTGGGATTTAATAGCATCTGCATAAGATTTGTATTCAATAAGCTGAAACAGTTTCACAAGTACTGCACAACCCAGAACAATGTAAGTAGCCTTATCAATTACCAGTTCTTCCGGAGAAAATATTTTAACAACGGATTCCTTTGCAAAAACAACACCCATTGCAAACATAAAAAGTGCAATGACAAAAGAGCATACGTATTCATATCTTGCGTATCCGTACGGATGCTCTCTGTTAGGCTTCTTGTTCGCAAGTTTGAATCCCAAAATAGTCATGGCACTTGTGGCCATATCGGAAATATTGTTCACGGCATCTGCCATGATGCTTACAGAGTGGGATATAAACCCAACAATCAATTTTACAACTCCAAGTACAAGATTAGTTGAAATACCCAGAAAACCGGCCAGATTTCCGTATTTTGACCGGACGTTCTTGTCTTCAGTGTTGTTTCTGTCTTTGATAAAAACTTTTTCCAGCATAACAAACCCTTATAGATCCACCGGGAATCGAACCCGGATTTCATCCTCCGGAGGGATGCGCTCTATCCATTGAGCTACAGATCCTCCCAAAGATGAGATTGTATTCTTTTTGTATTTTTAAGGCTATATCCGGATATATCAAATATTGCATTTTTATAAAATAGGCGTTTATTTCTTTATGGCATAATAAGTTGATTGTTTTTATAACATAAATTGGAAATAGTAGATAGGGATAATAAACCAAGGAGAAACAAATGAAATACGAATTATCATCAATCGAGTTTAAATCCATCAAGGAAATGCCTGTACAGGAAAGACCCAGAGAAAAAATTCATTCTATGGGACCGGCATCTTTATCGGACTTGGAACTGCTTTGCTGCATGTTGGGAAGCGGAGGAAAAGACAGACCTGTTCAGGACATTGCACATGACATACTGGATGCTGTTATTTTATCTGAAAACGTTTCATATAAAATGTTGGAAAAAATACAGGGTCTGGGCGAAGCCAAAGCAGCAATAATAGGAGCAAGTCTGGAATTCGGAAGACGTTTTACATCTGTTAGGAAAAAACATTATAACAGTCCGCAGATGCTTTATGACCTCATAAAACACTATGGCATAATGGATCAGGAACATCTTATAGCAATACTGTTGAACGGAGCATTTGAAGTCATAAGCATAAACGTGGTCACCGTAGGGCTGGTAAACAAGACAATGGTTCATCCGAGAGAAGTCTTTTCAGAGGCTGTTAAACAAAAAGCAACTGCCATTGTGATTGCCCATAATCATCCGTCAGGTATACTTGATCCGTCAGATGATGATATTGAGGTAACCCAAACTTTGGTAAGAGCCGGTCATATTCTGGGAATTAAGGTTATGGATCATATAATCTTTGATATCAATGATTATCTGTCCATGGCAGAACGCGGAATGATATTCACTCCGTGATTCAAAACTTCACAGTAATACATATCCGCATAATTGCTTCATGACCATAAAGGTATTATGATGGGAACGAACATAATGAAACCTATGGGAGGAACCATGAAAAAAGCTCTAATTATTGTTTTGGCAGCCCTTATTCTCTGTGTATCATGCGTAAGTGAAAAAAAAGAACCGCAGACATTGGAAGAAAAGTTTGCCTACACAATCGGCGGAATGATTTATGAATACTACGGACCTTACTATGAAATCAACGAAAAGAACGTGAATTTCTTCTTAAGGGGATTCAACGACAAGCTTAAAGGCAATTATCTGTTTGATCAGGAAACAGATGCTCAGATCTTCAGCGAGTATTCCGATAATGTTCTCAACAAGGCAGCAAAAGAAAACCTTGAGAAGGCTGAATCATTTTTAAAAGAAAATGCAACAAAAGACGGAGTAATCTCAACAGCATCCGGACTTCAATACACAGTACAGCAGGAAGGAACAGGTAAGCCTGTTACACTCAACAGTAATGTTACAACCTACTATATTCTTTCGGATATTGCAGGAAATATTATTGAAGCAGCAACAGAAGATACAAACGGTTCTGCAACTTTCAACGTAAACCAGCTTATTCCTGGAATTGCAGAAGGTCTCTGTCTTATGAGAGAAGGCTCAATCTACAGATTCTTTGTACATCCGAATCTCGGATACGGAGCAAACGGAACCGGTCAGATAGGACCTAATCAGTTGCTTGTATTTGATTTTCAGATAATATCAGTGAATTAACAAATAGTGCTGCATGTTTTTTCAAAAATGCAGCACCATTTTTATATGTGCAATAAATCGCCTTGGTGAACACCCAGTCTATCCATCTCTTCATCAAGACGCAAAAGATATTTGTTTTTATCCGGGAAAAGTCTGGGGCTGGCCAGTCTGTGACTTGGAGTCTCACATATAAGTCTTTCTATAACAATATCCGGATAAATTCTGCGCAACAGATAAACAGTTCTGTTAATATGACGTTCCGCACATGGAGCACTGACTGAGCCCTGTTTATACATTTCAAACAGTTTTGTATTTGCCGTAATATTCAGATTGTGAATCTTTATTGCATCGGGATGAACGGTGTTTATCACAGCAACCGTTTCATCAAGCTGAGTTTGATTCTCCCCCGGAAACCCCAGGAGAACATGAACACACAACTCGATACCGTATTTTTTGACCAGATTTGCAGCATCCGTAAAACATTTCACATTATGACCGCGGTTCATAGCCTTGAGAATATCGTCATTTCCGCTCTGGAGCCCAAGTTCAATTGCAACATTCAAACCCAGTTCTTTGTAAGAAGCAATAAGTTTCAACTTTTCCTCATCAATGCAATCAGGTCTTGTTGAAATAATTAAGCCATCCCAGGGGTACCCCTCAAGGGCGCTGTCATATATTTTTTTCAGCTTGGGAACAGGAGCAAAAGTATTGGAGAAAGATTGAAAATACAGGGCAAAATGTTCAGCCTTATAACGACGCATAAGAAAACTGCGTCCCCTTTCAATCTGTTCTCTTATATTTATCAGATTCTTTTGGCTGACCAATGAATCTATATCGGAAGTGAAAGAACTCTCATGGGAAAAAGAACTTTCCTGTGTCCGCAGATAAGCAGCCGTTGCTCCCTGGCTGTCACAGTACACGCAACCACCTGTTTTACAAATACCATGTCTGTTGGGACATGAAAAATCAGCATCAACACCAACACGGAAGATTCTGTAACCATAATGAGCATCAAGATAATCGGAATATGAAAGATAATGATGTTTTGTCACTTGAAGAAACCGTCTTTTATCCAGGCATTCCCATTGGCAAAAGATTTGAAATCCAACTCTTTTTTTGCCGGAAGCTGCAAAGCCGTAATCCAGAGAATACCATCCTTACAGGCAACACCTATACCGCGATCCTTTCTGAAAGAGACAACTTTGCCAAAAGGTTCTCCATCACATTTATCCGGATTGTCACAGTAGTCAAAACCTCCGTAAACACCGCAAATGTAAATGTCCTTATCAGATACTTTTGCAAAAGCCTTGGGCCATGGATAAACAGCCCTGATTCTGCTGTGTACTTCCTTTACAGTCTTATCAAAAGAAAGAACTGCATCCTGCTTATCAAGCATTCTGCAATATGTTGCAATTCCGTTCTGAGGAACAGGTTTCAATTCTCCTATAAATACTTTTCCAAGAATCTCAGGAACAAATTCTGCAGCCTTTTCAGCAACAACAGATGTAAGGGAAGAAGTGGTTTCGGTTCCTGTCAAATCAAAATCAAATCTGGCAAAAACATTTCCTTCATCCATCTTCTCTCCGACCTCCTGAATGGAAATCGAAGCAATTCTCAGAGAATTCAGAATTGTACTCTGTATTGGAGAAGGACCTCTGAAAATTGGAAGTGCTGACGGATGAACATTGAATGTTCCATTGGGAAACAAAGCCAAAAACTTGGGACCGAAAATTTTTCCGAATGCAAAAGTCACCAATGTATCTGCCCCAAGTTCTTTTACAGCATCTCTTGCTTCTGATTTCAGGCTGTCAAACTGTAAAACCGGAATTCCCATTTCAACAGCAGCCTGTTTAACAGGAGAAGGAACAAGAGCAGACGAACGCCCCTGCATCTTATCCATGGAAGTCAGCACTCCGACAACATCAAAAGACCGGGAAAGCGTTTTCAGAAGAGGCACTGAAATCTCAGGAGTACCTGCAAAAAGAATCCTGTTCAATTTCTTTTTCTGTTCCTTTTTACGGAGTTCTTTTTATATCTGTTCAGAAGTTTTTCTCTGTCATTATCTGACAATCTGTCGGTAAACAGTTTTCCTTCAAGATGATCATACTCATGTTGAATCACCCTTGCCAAAAGTCCTGTTGCATGAACGGTGAAAGGTTTTCCTTTAACATCCTGAGCCTGAACTGTAACTTCAAGAGGTCTAATTACATTGAAATATTCTCCGGGAATACTCAGACACCCCTCTTCATAAGGACCTGTCTCATAAGATGTTTCAACAATCTGAGGATTGATGAATGCTGTTCTTATTCCATCCTTGGGAATGGAAACTATGAAAAGACGGTTTGCAACACCTACCTGACACCCCGCAAGACCTACACCATCGGCCTCATCAAGAGTCTCGAACATTGCATCGACAAGCATCTTAAGTGCATTATCGAATACTTTGACTTCTTCAGATTTTTCGCGGAGAACTTCGTCTCCGTAAGTACAAATATCCAACATATTCAACATAATAGTCCAAAGAATACCTTATTTCAATTACAGTAATTCCAAAGGATCTACATCTACCTCCACAGCCACTGAGGCCGGAATTTTCAAAGACGATAATGCCTTATTCAGAGCACCTATCAAACCCTGAATGTTTTCTCCTCTGAGAAGAACCTGATAACGGTAATACTCCCTAACTTTCTCAATAGGACACTCCTGGGAACCGAATACTTCAAAGTTGCAACCGAGTTGTCTTAAAGAAGAAGCCAAGGCTTCGGAATAAGAAGATGCATCATTCCTGTTCTTTGACCTGAAGACTACATTTATCATTCTGGAATAAGGAGGGAAACCTGTCTCTTTTCTGATTGAAAGTTCCTTTGAAAAGAACTCTTCGCAATTAAGTTCTGAAGCAAGTTTTATTGCGGGATTGTCAGGCATTCTTGTTTGAAACACCACCTCACCCTCACTGTCTGCACGACCGCTTCTACCGCTGACCTGTACAAGCAGATCAAATGTTCTTTCTTCCGCACGGAAATCAGGAATCAGAAGACCGCTGTCTGCCATGATAATTCCCACAAGCTGAACGTTGGGAAAATTCAATCCTTTTGCAACCATCTGCGTACCCAGAAGAATCTGAATATCGCCTTTTCTGAATTCATCCAATGTTTTCTGAATAGCTCCTCTGTCGGAAGAGACCGTATCGGTATCCAACCTGGCAACTCTGTACAAAGGAAAAAGACGGGCAATTTCCGCTTCTACCTGTTCAGTCCCGAATCCGGAATACATAACATCCATTGAACCGCACTCAGGACACTGTCTTATAGGTCTTTGTCTGTGTCCGCAGTAATGACAGACAAGTTCTCCGGTTTTTTTATGGTAGGTCATAGCGACATCACAATGCGGACACTTAAGCTCAAAACCGCAGCTCTTACAATGAAAGTAATAGCTGAAACCCCTTCTGTTGAGAAACAGAATGACCTGTTTGTTTCTTGACAGGACAGTATTCATCTTATCTATGAGAAGATGACTGAAAATACCGTTTTCTCCTCTCATGTCAGCTAATGTAATCTTAGGCATACTGCCGCCGCCAACACGTGAAGTCAGATTGATTCTGGTCATCTTCCCGCTTTCATTCATAAGGCTCCAGGCTTCAAGACTCGGTGTTGCACTTCCCATCAGAAGAATCCCGTTGCAATCTGAAATTCTTTTCTGTGCCACCTGACGTGCATGATAACGCGGATCATTCGAGCTCTTGTATGAATTCTCATGTTCCTCATCAATGATAATCATTTTCAGATTATCACATGGAGCAAAAACTGCACTGCGGGCTCCGATAACCAAACTGACTTCATTGTTTTTAATCTTTCGCCACTGCGTAATC
>JAZLMO010000002.1:0-2186 GCA_045598675.1 Sphaerochaetaceae bacterium | reverse complement strand
TCTTGAAAAATATGATTTCAATCACTCTACCCCTGAAGAAGAACGAATTAATATCATAGGGCGTGTTGCTGACATGTTGCTTTTGTTCGTTGTGGCAACTGACAGGAACGGTATAACAAGGATTATCTCTGCAAGAAAAGCAGAACCTGAAGAAGAGGCAGAATACTATGAAGACTATAACATTAGATGAAGTAAAAAAACTTCCTCCGCTGGATTCAAAAGAAATTGAAAGAATCTAAAACTTTGTTAATACAGATTATGAAGATTGTCCAAAGCAGACTCTTAAAGAGCTTAAGGAATTCCGTCCTTGGCATGAACTGTACAAACCTACAAAAACCGATGTTCATATGCGTGTAGATTCTGATGTCTTAGAATGGTTTAAAAGTCAGGGAAAAGGTTATCAGACAAAGATGAATGCCGTCTTAAGGGCTTATGCTTTTTCTGATCATGTAGTTTAAAATTTATAAAAGTTGGTGTTAACAAAGGTGTTAACAAAAAGTATGATTTTTATAAAAACAGGTTCCACAAAACCTTTATTTGAATAGGTTATTTCGCAGTTTTCGTAGCTCAGCTGGATAGAGCATCAGATTGCGGATCTGAGGGTCAGAAGTTCGAATCTTCCCGGTCTCAAAGTTAACTCCTTATAAAACAAGGAGTTATTTTTTTATAAACCCTCTAAAATAACACTCTGTAAGTCCATTTACCACAAGAAGATACAAATGTCAGTAGTATCTCTTTACAATACAAAGAATTGTATATCAGTAGAAATCCTAAGTTCCCAAATCTAAACTATCTGGAAAAGCATAATTTATTTTAATAAATGAAGATAAGTAGTTGAAAATTTTACCCGCATAGTTTAGAATGGCAACTATGAAGAAAGAGCCGAAATATACCATTGTAACCGCCAAAAATGGAAGAAAATATGCATACCTTGCAAATGAGCATGTCTGGGATAAAGATAAACAACAGTGCAGGACTAAACTTACTTATTACGGAACTGTAGATGATAACGGTATAGTACATCCTAAAAGGCAGAAACTTGTAAAAGCAAATATCAGAGAAGATTCTGATAATGAAAGGAATCTTTCACTTGTTTCAGAAAAGAATATAGGGATGACAAGAGTTCTTTCGAAGATTTCAGAAGAAATCAGGCTTACAGAAGCATTAAAGGAATCATTTCCAAAGACATGGGAAAGTATTTTGTCTTTAGCAATGTATCATGTAAGTACAGGAAGCAATGCTGCCTATCTGTTTGAAGAATGGGCAGAAGAAACAGAGACACCGCTTGGGAAAGCGGTACTTACATCACAGATGATATCAGAACTTTACAAAGACATGGATAAGGCAAGGAGACTGGATTTTCTGTACAACTGGAGAAACAAGGCATGTACAGGTAATGCATGCTTTCATGACATAACATCAATTTCTTCATACTCACTTAAAAGTGATATTGTTGAGTACGGGTACAACAGAGATAAAGAAGACTTGCCGCAGATAAATATTGGACTGGTGTCAGATTCCGGAAATAGACTGCCTATCTACTACAAGATACATGACGGATCAATAAATGATGTGTCTACCCTCAGGAATATTTTGAAAGAAGGTTATGCCTTCAATATGAAGAACCTTACATTCGTAATGGATAAAGGATTCTTCAGTAAAGGAAATATAGATGCGATGTATGGTTTTGATTACCATTTCATTGTATCAATGGCATTTACAACAAATGCAGCATTTGAAGCTGTTGATAGAGTAAGAGACAGTATCAGACATCCTAGAAATGTAGTATGTACTTCAAACAAAGAGTATCTTTATGCTTGTTCATTTGAAACACACTGGGGAAGTGAAAACCTTAACAGAAGATGTAAGATTCATGTTTACACAAAGCTTGTTAATGACATAGCCATCAGAAGCGGGAATCTGGATTTAAAACTCATTGATTGTTTGAATGAGCTCAACAATGGAGAATGGAACAATGCCCATGTTCCTCTTTATGCAAAGTATTTTAAAGAAACAGTAAATTCTGATGGTTCTAAATCATACAATTACAATGATGAGACTATTCAGAACAGTGAAAACAAGTATTCCGGTTATTTATGTATTGTTACTGACAATCTTCAACTGTCAAGTGAACAGGTAATTGATATTTACAGAGATAAAGACGGAATTGAAAAAGTATTTGATGA
>JAZLMO010000001.1:0-49166 GCA_045598675.1 Sphaerochaetaceae bacterium | reverse complement strand
ATCCTGCAAAATCCAAATATCCTAATCCGGATTTCTTTCTGTCTGACTCATCCATTTTGCAAAAAGTGAAAACAGATTACATGCGCAGATATTAAGAGTCTCCAGCAGACAATGAATCCACATACACGCCTGACCCTTTGTGTAAAACAAGTCAAGAGAATCTCTTATTTTCAAAGCCTGAAACAACTCTTCTTCGGAAAAAGTCGGACTGCATTTCAGAGTATAATCCCTGTCTCCGGAAGTCACCAATCCAAGCTCATCTTTTCTCTGTGCAAGTTCGGTTCCGGGAAGAAGAGAAAGAACAAAAGCATCAATATTGCTGGGCATCAGAGACACAGCAAAATCCACTGTTTTACGGAAAGTTTCAAGGCTGTCTTTCGGCAGACCTATGATAATATCAAGACCAAATGCAACCCCTTTGGAAGAAAGCAACTTAACCTTCTGAACAAAGTCTTGTCTGTTGAACTTTCTGCCTATTTCAGAAAGGACTTTTTCATCGGAACTCTGAAGACCTATCTGAAGTGAACAGTTTAAATCTGCAAACATCTGAGCCATTTCTTCATCTACAAGTTCGGCTCTGATTTCAAATGTGAAATGCATATAGGACGGAGCCTTATCCAACAGAAGAGCAAGCACTTTTTTTGCCCTGTCGGTATTAAGATTGAATGTAGGATCCAGAACAAAAACATTCTCTATTTCATGGTCGATCAGATACTGAAGTTCTAGCGCTATTCTTTCAAACGGATAGTCCCGAACTGTTGTTCCACCCCGGCTCTCAAAACAGAAAGCACAGGCAAAAGGGCAACCTCTGGTAAGTTCCCACAATACGGAATCAGTACCTTTCAACTGAGCATCAGTGTTACCGGAAAGGAAAGGAGATTCAAGTTTTGAAAGATCAGGTGCAACGGCACTGATTATTCCCCTCTCATTGTTTTTCAGCGCTCTTACGGTACTCTCCTCACCCTCTCCCAAAACAATAAAATCCAGGTATTCAGGGCATGAGGACATTGCACGGCACTGCGGACCTCCGGCAAAAAGAATTATTTCAGGAAGCTGTTTCCTGAGCGCAGAAGCAAAGGTTTCAAACCACTTGGAATTCCAGATGTAAACACTTAAGCCTACAGCATACGGAGAGCGCATTGCAGTCTGTTGGGCACATAAGACAGGATCATCTGCAAGAACATGTTCAAACACAACTGCCTGAGGCAAATTTTTTTCACAATTGATTGCAGTCTTGATACACAGCGCACCCAGAGGAAAACTCATAATTGATTTTTCGGAGGCACAACTGTGTATTTCTATCAACTTTTCCATAACTTTTGCGCCCGACTGGGTTTGAACCAGCGACCACTACCGTGTGAAGGTAATGCTCTCCCGCTGAGCTACGGGCGCGTTATTTTCAAGACCGATATTACTCGGTCATACGTTCAATAAACCAATCCTTGAGGGAATTCATTCTTCTGATGAAAGCCCCATCAAGAGATACTGTTGTAACCAATGCCTTAACCTCAACATCAGTATCATATGCAACTGCAAAAGAACAGACGGAAATGCCGTCTTCCATAAATTTGACGTCAACATACATATGAAGGTCTTTTGCATCTACACATTTAAAGCCCAAGAATCTGATGACATCATAATTGGTTACTTCAACCAATATTTCATCATCAAAAACCGTATAATCAGCAGTATACACGTTTCCGCCGAATTTTGTATCTGTAATGTATGCAAAATACTGTGCAAAAGGGACCAAGTCTGTTGCAACTGTATCCGCAACAGCCTTTCTGCTCTTGGGACCGGAAATCAGATGAGCATCGGAAAACAATGTTTTCATTTTGTCACCTGCAGAATAAGACTTATACTGAATCCCCTTCATAGTAGAGACTTTAAGCATTCTGTTGTAAACATCAAGCATTATTTCTTCTTCGGATAAATCTTTGTATTCATCAGGATACTCTATGAACTGAAGAACTCCTACAGTAAAGGAATGAGGTGCTTTTGAAGCCTCATAAGAGAGTCTGTAAGCCTCACTGTCTGCAGGAGTCAGACGGAAAACATCCTGTCCTCTGTTTGTTCTTGCCTGAATGCTTTCTCCGTTTCTGAGCGTGCTTATTTCGCTTTCTGAAAGACTGCTGAAAAACACAGAAGAATTTTCAAAAGCAAACAAACCTGACATTGCGAAAATCAAAACTGAAACAATTACTGCAAATCTCTTCATAGCTACTGTCCGTCAATAAGCATTTTCATTTACGAAACCTTTGAAAAAAGTAAGGAATACAATTTTAATATCAAAACGGAAAGACCAGTTTCTTACATAATACAAATCAAAATCTATTCTTTTTTCCAAAGATGTATTTCCCCTGAGACCGTTAACCTGAGCCCATCCGGAAATACCCGCTTTCATAATATGTCTCATATGATAACCAGGAATTTTCTTTTCAAACTGTTCCTCAAGTTCCGGTCTCTCAGGTCTTGGGCCGATAAGGCTCATGGATCCTTCAAGGACATTGAAGAACTGCGGAATCTCATCAAGACTTGTTTTTCTCAGGAACTTTCCGATTTTTGTTACTCTGGGATCGTTTTCCTCTGTCCAATGGAAATCGCCTTCCGGCATATCCGTTCTCATTGATCTGAACTTGAGCATGGTAAAAACTTTTCCGTCTTTTGTTACTCTCTTCTGCTTGAAGAAAACAGGACCCTTTGATGACAGTTTTACAAGCAGAGCCAGAATGATATAAAGAGGAGAAAGAAGAATTACTGCAATTGAACAGGTAATAAGATCAAAACTTCTTTTGAGAAATCTCTTACCAAGTGTGAGTTCTGCACTGTTCAGCTGGAGAGTGGGAATATTATGGAAGTCTGCAATTCTGGTTCCGGCGTATGAACGCGGAATACCCGGAAGTGTGTAGACTTTAGGACCGAACAGTTCCTTGCCTGCATCAATGAGCTGCCATTCAATATCCTTATCTTCATGAGGAAAAGAAATGATAATGATATCTGCATTGACTTCATCTGCCGCTTCTGCAAGAGAAGAAGCAATAACCTGATTAATACCTTCAAGTACGTGTCCTTTGCTCAGATACTGCCCCACAACAACCAAACGGGCTTTCTCGCCTTGTTCTGCTGCCGCTTCACAATAATCTTCAATTCTTTTCCCGTATCCTACAAGAAGAACATTCTGTTTGAATTTTCCGCTTTTGATTTCAGATGCCATAACTTTATTCACAATCATTCTGTCAAGAATAAGCAAGATGAAAAGAAAACACGGAAAAATCAGAAGGTGCAATCTTGAAATTTTCTCAGAGAAAAGAAAATAGTAAATAACCGTAAAAGCAAGGAAGGTTTCCACCGAGCTTTTGAATAATCCGGAAACTTCTTCACTCCAATGCTTTGTAACAGATGATTCATAAAGCCCATTTGTATAGTTGAAAATAAAACCTGTAACAAGTGCTATTACATACAGCGTAATGTAGAAAAGATAAGAGTCACTTGTGTAACCGGAAAGCAACACAAATCTTACGTAATAAGAGAAAAACCATGCACCTGAAATAGCAGCAGCATCCATGAAAAGTCTTACGGTAAACTGTAGTCTGTCAAAGCGTTCGGCTCTTTCTATATTGGCAGTTTTTTCCTTCATTTTTTCCTCAATCAATAATACAGTGAGAACATCAGGTGTCCTATTACTCTTATATCCGGAGTATTCCAGGTTTTACTCATAACCGTATCTTTGCCCAAGTTGTATTTTCCGCCGTTGAAACGTGGTTGTCCGTTATCCTTCACATCTACTGTAAAAGGTCTGGTCCAATCAAAAATGCCGTTGATTCCGCAACCGATTTTTACAGGAGAATCGTCAAATTCCTTTGTAATATTCAGTCCTATATCCAGTGTATTTTCCCAGATATACTTGAAGAATTTCTTATTGGCATAATTGTCATCTTCTGAATAATTGAGTGTTGTAAGAACAGTTGTTCCGTTACTGTCAAGTGAATACTGTGCACTTCTCATCTGATCTTTTGCAGAGAACGCAACTCCCCATCCGTTACGGAAAGACATGTCACAGTTTACCAGAAGTTCAAGTGAATCGGGATTCATTGCATAGAAAAGATTGAATCCTTTGTTTGTATAATTCGTTGAGTGAGCAACTTTGTTTGCTGCATCGAATTCTTTGTAATTGTGGGCACCGTAGAAAGGAGGCAGATAGGTTGCCTGAACTGTAAATGTGGTAAATGCACCGAACAGTTTTCCCGGAAATTCAAGACCGCCCTGAAGCGCCATGACATTTCTGACACCGGAAACAAGATGCTTGATATCCGATGTAAACTCATCAACTGAAATACTCAGATATGCTCTGCCCAGATTTTTGATATACCATGAAAAATCTGCTCCGCCCAATACGTTGTCTATGTCCCCTACCATGGACTGTGTAAACCAGTAAATGTTGAACGGATTCAGATAGGCAAGTTCAAAACGTTTTTTCCATACTACGGATTCATACAACGCAAACTGAAAACCTTTTTCCGAGCTGAATTCTATTCTCTGCATTCCGAACATATTGTCATTGGTAACTTCATAGCCGACAGAACCATCTGATACTGTCTCTGCTCCGGGACGTGCAATGCCGTTGATTTCAACTGCATAAGGTCTGTTTAAAGAACCTGAAACAGATGTAAATTCAAACCAACTTACAGGCTTGATTTTGAATTCAAATCCGCTGAACTGAGGAGCCGTTTTTGAAAGAACAAGGTTACCGACTCCGGGACCCCAGTCTCTTACAAAAGAACCGACTCTCAATTTAAGTTTGTTGTCTATGAAAGAAAAAGTTACTTCAGGACTTGCCTTAAAGCCCACATAAACACCTTCTGTGTTTTTATCAAACTTCCGAACATATGTATGATCTGCTCCGGCAAGACCTAAAAAATAATCTCCGTCTGCGTCATATATGAATTCTTCTGTCAGGTAGGCTCTGGGTGTGAGTTTATCAAGCATCAGACTTGCATTCATGTCAAATGATACTTTATCAAACAAATCACCTCTGAAGAAAACAGTTCCGGAGTTTCTCAAATCAATTATCTTGTCTTTGTTGTTGTCCAGACCTATGTTTTCATACATCTTTCCCTTTACGCCAACTTCAAAACTGCTTGTTCTGTCAACATTAGAAGCCCTGAAAAAACCGTTTTTGATAATTGATTTACTGTCTCTGCTCTCGTCAAAACCGTAAATTCTGTTCAAGTCGGCCTTAACCAACTCAATTCTTTCCTTGCTCAAATCATTGAGCTGATTGCTTTGTGAAATAACTTCCAAAAGCCCTCTTACAGTGTCATAATCATAGGGTTTGCTTTTTGATTGAATGGGAATAATACCGCAGATTTCACCGTATTCAATGATTCTATAGGCTTCATGACCTACAGGAACGGTATTAAACTGACCTGCAAATACAGATACAGCAAGAAATAAAACAAATAATACAGATAACAGTTTTCTGAACATATACTACGTAGTTCCTTAAATTACCCGTATAATTATTATATATCCGGCAGAAAAATACTAGAGCTGATTTCTTTTAATGAAAATCAGTGTAGGATCTATTTTACAACCCAGTGAAAGCTGTACAAAGTTCTTATCTACACCCTTTTCATGCAGATAGTTTCTGAAACAGAAACCGGAAAGGGTTGCACAGCATTCTATCCCTTTAAGAAATGTTGCCTGTGCAGAGGCTGCTGCAGAATAACAGTATTGGGTTGAACTATAACCTGATACTGCCTTATCTGTCTGAATCCGGACTTCATGCAGAACCGGATTTATACCGTAGAAACCCTTTGCCGTAAAGGCTCCGTCAAGATTAAAAGATAAATCCTTGAGTTTGTAGGATATCCCTACGGCAATCTTTGTCATGTCTGAGCCTTGAGGGTATCCCAAATAAGCAACTTCGTCTTTCTCACCGGAGAATCTCCTGTTACCGGAGACCATATCGGTCTGAGCAAAATAGAAGATGTTACCATTGTAATTGTATCCGTAATCCTCGTTGCTGATTTCTTTAAGATACAACCCTTCAGTTGAATAGATACCTTCGATATAAGAAGAAAAAATTCCTGTCTTTGTTCCCCAGGCTCCTTTGAGATTTGCAAGTATTCCGAACTGAGTCTTTCCGGTACTTTCATTTTCAGATGACAGTTTGAACTGATCAACAATTATCTGAGCATTTGCATTGATTCCTTTTGCAAGAGAAGCATCAATTTCAAGGCCTGCAAAATTGTTTGTATTTCCGGTATAGTAAGTGCCGTTGTTATGGATGAACATAAACGGATTGAGAGCACGTAAATCAGAAAGGATACCGTTTCCGTAAATTACTGCTCCTTCATAAGCGGAAACCGTTATTTTTTTCAGAATCGTTGCTGAAAATCTATGAATGAAAACCATCTTCCTGGGGTCGGAAAAATCTGTTGTACGCAGTTTGTAATTTCCGTTGGCAAAATCAGAAGAAGACGTATAGCCGTCATAGACCATTGCAGTAAAATCATATGAAACAGGACAGGCTGCGGCACTCAACTTCAGAAAATCATCATACTTTCTGTTTTCAGACAGATACATGTTTCCCGTAACACCGCTTCCTGCAGAAAGTCTGTCTCTGCCCACAATTAAATTCAGTTTGTCATTTCCGATTGAAGAGAATGCAATATCAGGCCATGCCTGGGAAATATTGTCCGGAATAAAAACCGTGTTGTATAAGAAATCTCCGGAGGCAAAAGTCTTTTCATAACCTTCTATCTTTGAACCGTTTGCACGGATTCTCCCGAAGAAATTTTCAGTAATGAAAAGTGAAGCGTCTACATCATATAAATCGTATCTTGATAAAGCATTACGATAATGACCTACATCAGAATCATCATCTCCGATACTGCCTATTACTTCTAAAGGCAGGGCGCTTATCTTCAAGTCTCCTCCCACTCTGTCTCCTTTGAAAAGAACCTGAGGACAGGAGAGTTTTTCATAAAGACCGTCATACAATTCACGTGCAAAACCGTCAAGTTCAGAAGGATTGATACAGGAGAGCAATTCAAGCATCTGAGAGCCGGAAACAGGAGTTGTGACATCAGGAAAATTTACTCCTGAAACAGTCTTGAGAAGCATCAGGTTTTCATACTCTTCATCTGATGCCTTATACGTATTCTGCCAGGCAAAAAGATTGAAGGAAACTGAAATCAAGAGAACCGATACACATAAAATGATTTTTGAAAATATTGAGCGTTTCACAATTCACCCCGTCAGTAAAGCCATCCCAGCCCTACGAAAATTTCGTACTTCAATTCAGCATCTTTTTTCTCGTGAATAAACTTATCTTTGAAAGAATCAACATCAACACCGAAAGAGATTCTTATAGGATATGAAGGATGGCTGTCCATTATTGCTACAACTTCAACCCCGGCGCCGGTAAGCCATTTGTAATCACGGTTATTGTCAATGTTTTTTGCCCTGATTATACCGGTATCCATAAAAAGATTCAGATACGTTTTTCCGAAATCTTCAAAAATGAACATTGATGATATGAGATTCAAATTCATGGCTGCCACAAGCTTACTGCTTCTGTATGCCTGTTTCACGTAACGGCTTTCTGTCAGAATGCCTCTGAACAATGCCTGAACATCATCTTCTTCAAGTCTCCATCCGGAATTGTCTTCCCAGTATGTACTCTTTGAAGAAGCCAGCAATGTAATTCTTACAGAAGGATTCAACCATGAAAGTGCAAAAGGGAAACTGGTGAAATTGATTTTGAATTTATAGTCTGTTTTTGCTGAGCCTTCGTCCTTCCACGGATGATAATCAAACAGACTGTATATTGAGTATTTGGTTCCCTTTCTGAAATTATCAATGTAGTTTATGTTGCCGAAATCAGATAGCAGTTCAGTCGAGAAATAAAAATCTACTTCATCATCATCCAGAATGATTTCATTATGACCTTCAAACGATAAAACAAACGGTATTTTTTTTGCTATTGAAGAACGTACGATTATCCCTTCATACGGGTCCACAGAATACAGTCCTCCCTTTTCGTATCTCTTCGTATGCATTCCGATTACACCTGAACAGACAGAACTGAATTTATGGTTGATAACAGAATCGGTTTCAAAAAAATCACCGAGTTTCGGATCGTAATCAAAGTTGTATGATAACAGAGAACCCAAAGACCATTTGCTGAGGTCTCCTGTGAACTTCAGGGAAATGACATCATTAAGGCAATCTTTTTCAAGTCCGTCATCAAGACTTCCGATTTTGTTTTCAAAATGCATCAGAGTTCTGTTGGCTAAAACTGAATTTCCTATCTTGATGTTTCTGATTGTTGCCTGAGCATTCAGATAAGAATCAGTTACTGCTTTCCAACTGAGCAGCATGTTGTTGGAAAGGTCAAGTTTTACTTCTTTTCCCAGACTGATGTCATTGACGGCAACTCCGTAACCGAATTCCCGGAATTTGTTGGTGTAGTAGTTGTAATCTGCATAAATATGAGCAGGAACACTTACGCTACCCAATTTAAGATTGCTTTCTGCCAGTTTAAAAGCAAAATAATCTTCTGTTTTGTTATCAAGATTCAGATTTGCTTCCAAATCTCCGGAGAAGTTGATATCTCCTATTCTGAATGCTTCAACAGGTATTTCCAGATAATATTCACCTTTCTCGAATGAGTTGTCATTCTGTACTGCATCGAATACAACGGACAGTTCTTTTCCCAAACCCATGAAGTTCTTGTCTTTGTATCTCAATCCCAGAACAAGTCCTGTGTTGGAATCATACTGAGGATAAGGCAGAAGCAAAGTGCTTTTTGCATCCGTTACGACATACGATACAAAAACGTTGTAGTTGTCTCCTCCGGAATGCTCTATGTCGTAGTGATAAAAAATCTCATCTTCGAAAAACAATCTTGAATTGATGAGAATGTGGCGTTTTTCTTCCAACGCATCCTTTACCTGTGCTTCCGAGGAATACTGTTCAACTGTTTTTGAAACAATAAGATCCCTTACCGTCTCTTCTTTGGTCTTTCCGTTGATTTGAAATCTGTAGCCCGAAATAGTATATGTAGATGCAAATACACAATCTGCAAGAAACAAAAGGAAAACTGCTATCAGACACAGTTTATTACGTTTTGTCAAAGACTTCCCCTTATCGTTTTCAATTTTATAATATTCTCGCGTAAATATATATTGTAGTCAATGAAAAATGCTTGACAATTTTATGCCTAAAAACTTATTTTTTCTGTATGGCAGAAAACAAGCTCACTATCGGAGAATCACTGAACATTCTTGCAGAAAAAAAGAAATACTCAACTATCAAGGACATGCTCAGTCTGATGAATCCTTCTGATGTGGCTTCAATCTGCAATGAGCTTGACGAAGTCCATCTTCCTGTAATTTTCCGCCTTCTTCCCAAAGAAACGGCAGCCGATGCTTTTGTAGAAATGGACCAGGACATACAGGAGATTCTGATTAAGGGTTTCTCAGATAGAGAACTGAAACAGGTTATTGATGAGCTGTATGTTGATGATGCAGTAGATATCGTAGAAGAAATGCCTGCCAATGTTGTCAGAAGAATTCTGTCGCAGGCAACTCCTGAAATGAGAAAAAGCATAAACGAAATTCTCAAATATCCTGAAGATTCGGCAGGTTCCGTCATGACAACGGAGTATGTTTCTCTCAGGGAAAGCTGGACCGTAGGTGAAAGTATTGCGTTCATCAGAAAGTCCGGGCTGGACAAAGAAACTATATACACCTGCTATGTTACATCCAACAGAAAACTGATAGGTTTAGTCTCCGTAAAGGATCTGCTTCTTGCAGAATCAGACAATCTGAAAATTTCAGAACTTATGACGGAAAATGTCATTTCCGTAAAAACACATGCAGACAGAGAAGAAGTGGCTCAGCTTATGAGTAAATACAACTTCATTGCCATGCCTGTTGTAGACAGTGAAGACAGGATAGTAGGTATCATTACATTCGATGATGCAATGGATGTCATTGAAGAGGAAACTTCAGAAGATATCGCAATCATGGCCGGTACCTCCCCTAATGACAAACCGTATCTGAAATCATCACCTATTGAAATTTTTGCACACAGAATTCCCTGGCTTTTAATCATGATGATATCATCCACGTTCACGGGAATGATTATCAACAGCTACGAGGCTGCGTTGGAAGCAAATGTAATTCTTACCGCATTCATTCCCATGCTCATGGGTACAGGAGGAAACTCCGGATCCCAGAGCTCTGTTACAATCATCCGTTCACTTTCACTTGGAGAACTTGATTTCAAGGATCTTCCCAAAGTCATCTTCAAGGAACTTCTGGTTTCACTTCTATGCGGTATAGCTCTGGGTGCTGCATGTTTTGCAAAAATGTATCTTATTGACAGAATCTTACTGCACAATCCAGATCTGAATGCATCTGTAGGAATTGTAGTAAGTCTAGCAATGTGCGCAACTGTTATTGTTGCAAAGGTTCTGGGCGGTTTTCTTCCTCTGATTGCTAAAAAATGCGGTGCAGATCCTGCCGTAATGGCAAGCCCGTTCATAACAACATGTGTTGATGCTCTGTCATTGATTGTTTACTTTGCAATTGCATCAAGCATTCTGTTCTGAATAATCAGATAACATTATCAAGATACGCTTTCACCACAATATTTCTGTCAAAGTTTTTTTCCGTTTTGTTTCTTGCGGCAAGTCCCATTGCCTTTTTCTTTTCATAAGGCAATCCGGCAAACTTTTCAATTGTTTTTTTCAGGTCTTCCGAGTTCTGAGCTTCACAGAAAAGACCTGTAATGTTTTCATCTACAATCTCGGTACAGCCAACCCTTTTTGTACAGATTGCAGGTCTTGCACTTGCACCGCATTCCAACAGAACATTATTCATTCCTTCAGGATGATAAGTCGGGACCACAACACAATGTATCTTTTTCATAAGAGGTCTGGTATCACTGAGATTACCCATGTACTTAATAACATTTTCAGCATCCAGTTTTTCAATTCTCTTTTCATATTCCGGATCACATTTTCCTGCAACATAGAACATAAATCCTCTGCCTTTGAGAGACTCTGCTGCATCAAGATACTGCTCAATTCCTTTTGCTTTTGTAACACGGCCGATGAATGCAAAACTCAATGGGTCTTCTTCAGGATAATCACAAGGAGAAAACTTATTCAGATTGATTCCGGATCCCGGTACTACAACTGATTTTTTTATTTTAATTTTACAGTCACGGAAAAACTGTCTGTTGCTCTCATTCTGAAAAAAGATACACTTTGCCTTTGGCATTGCAAACTTGTGCATCATAAGCAGAATTTTCTGAAGTTTTCCTTTTTTTTCAAGTTCACCCAGACCTGTAATCATAGGGTAATAGGAAACTTTACGCATACGGCAGGCAATACCGCCGTACAGATTCATTTTAATTGTAAAACTCAGTACTGCATCGGGCTTTTCTTTCTTCAGAATCTTCATGTAAGAAGAAAGCAGTTTGACTTCTTTTTTTATATCGGTTCCCTTGCCGTCAAAAGGCACTTCAATAATACGGCATCCCAAATCTTTTGCCTTGCTGTCATCATCATTATCTGCAACAACGGTAACTTCATCACCACGCTCAACAAGAGCATCAATAAGTTCTTTTCTGAAGTTGTATGTATATGAAATCAAATTGGATAAAATCAGTACCTTCATTTTCAATCCTTTTCATCACCGAATACTATCTCTGAAACAGGAGCATGTTGTTCTCTTTCACTTTCAGGCGGAGGTATCATGTAATCATCAAAAAGATACTTCAGGCAAGCATCATAATCCTTACTTCCGAACAGCTTAAGCCCTTCAAAATCGTACTCATCCCGTTCTGTTATCCAACGCTTCTCCATTCCGTATCTCTCAAGAATTCCGTTCTTGGGATTGCGCTTTCCATCACACATGAACATTAAAATCCTGACTCTGTTGGGTTTTGAATTTTTGCTTTTTGCAGCCATTTTTTCTATGGCTTTATAACATGAACGGACACTGAAAAGACTCAGAAGAGAATAGCCCAGTTTTGCAAAGCCCTTTGAATCATATCTGCCTACTCTGCTGTACAAAGTTTTTCTTACAAAGAAACATCTGATATCCTGAACTACACATCCTAAAAGATTATTCGGAACATCATCCATCGGGAAAATATCAATGAATATTCCTGTCTTTCCTTTCATGTGTTCCTGACCGGCTCTTACATACTTTGTTCCGGTCTTTCTGATTTTTCCGTATCCCCAGAGAAATTCAGGGTCATTGTAGTGATCCTGAAAGTAGCAGATTTCCGGATCAAGCTCTTTTGCACATTCTCTGAAACGTTCATAGTCTTCTCTGAGCATCATGATATCAGCATCATCATCCCAAGGTATGTAACCCTTATGGCGTACTGCTCCCAGCATACTTCCGAAACCAAGGACATAACATATGTTGTTCTTCCTGCAAACCCTGTCAAGTTCCTTAAGAAGTACTACCTGAGAAAGCTGAAGTTTTCTGAATTCCTCATCCGTGAGAATCTTTGCCTGTGCCATTATTCTGTCTTTATGAATTTCAAAGGTCTGCAGCAGATACTTACCATTGTCTGAATATCATTATGCGTATCTGATTTAACATTCTTGTAGTTTGAATAATGCTGGTATGCTGCAATACCTGTCAGAGAAAGTCCTCCGTTGAAGAACTCAACTGTATCCTGTACTCTTACCTGAATAAGCATTTCGGATTTCTTTCCTTCAGCCACACACGGAGTGTGATGCTTTCCGGATTTTGCCTTCTCAAACTTGGAACCTGAAATCTTCAACATAAGATCTGCAGAAGCAACATTTGAAGGAAGTCTGTATACTGCACCTACATCTGCCACTATTGTATTCGGACCGTATTTATATCCTATATAATTACTGTCCTGATAAGAACAGACATTGCTGTTATCATCACCGGAGTGCCAAAGGCTTCCGATGTAATTTCCTACATACAAATCATATTTGTAATACTCGGTCTTCTGGTCAGAAGTAGCATAATCATCTTCTTCTGCTTTCAGATACAACCAGGGATTTGTGTACACGCCTTCTGCAAAACATGTTATATTACCGTTTCCGAGTTTTGACGTATACTTTGCATTTGCCAGCAATCCATAGGCATTGGGTTTATTTTTTGTTTCTCCCTTAAGCTGAATCTGATCAAAGACTGCCTGAGCATGCAAGCCAAGTCCGAAATCAAAAGTCCAATCGGCTTCAAGACCGAATATATTGTTTTCATTTCCGTTTCTATATGTCAGAAGATTATGCATGAGAATAAACGGACTGAGTATGCGCGGCTCAAATGTTGTATAGGAAAGCACTGCCTCATATACTCCCAAATTCAAATGATTATCAAACAGATTCATTGTTGCCTTATGCATTGTAAACCAAGGCACTTCTGCTCCTGATAAATTGGTATGGAAATTATTTCCGCTTGTCTCGCTGTCAAATCTGTTGAGCATATACTGGTATGTGAAAGGCCAGGCATTGAGTGTGAGAACCGCTGCATTTCTGTACAGGAAATTATCACCTGCTCCGAAGTTGCCTGTAATACCGTTTGAAGATGAGACCCTCATTCTTCCGATTGCAAAATTCATATTTGAAAAACCTGTTGAAAGGTATACATGATACGGACCGTTATCTACTCTTCTTTTGTCTGTTTCCCTTCCGTTTTCAAGAACCTTTGCAGAAAGAGGAAGTATCATAATATTATGTTCAAATCTGTTTCTGTGAAAAAATGTACTGTCTGCAGTAAGACCGTATTCAAAATGACCGAACGCATAATCAGACAGTTTAAGATCTGCTTCTGCAAGAAGAAAATCCGGAATTTCATTTGATTGTACAATCCAGTCAACATCATCGGCTTTGTCTTTAATATCCTTATTTGCCGGTTTTTCTGAATAATACAGAAATGCAGGAGCAAATGATAAATCAACATCAAATGCAAAATCATCTGACATTTTAACAAGGAGCGTTTCACCGGAGAACTTTGCAACAAGACCTTTAAGAACATTGTTGTCTTCACTGCAAAGCTTGCTGTCCAGATTGCTGTTTTCTATAAAATAGTTCAGTGTGTCACCTGAAACAGGATATATGAAAGCAGGCATGGAAACACCGCCCTTTCTGCTTAATTCAGAAAGTATTTTCACTTCTTCATCATGCTGATAAAACTGCTGCATACTTGCAAATGCAAATGAGCAAATAAAGAATACAATCAAGATTGAAAATATCTTTTTCACTTTTGTATCATCCTTTCCATTTTAAGAAACATTTTGTAAAAAACTTTTACAGCCTTAACTCTATCAGATAAAGAAGGCACTTCCATATAAGAACCGAACTCTGTTCTCAGAACATCATCATATCTTTCCGGAACGGAGAAAATGCCCAACGATGTCTGATAGTCAATAACGTCTTTCATATTCTCTGCAGGCATGAAATAAGTTCCTGCAAAAGAATTTGCATTGATAAGATTTCTGCTCTTGAACTCATCATAAGAATTGACCAGTTCAAAATATCTGTCAACAGCCTTCTTTTTGTCTGATAATGAATACCTGAACAATCTGTACACAGACCTCAGCCATCCCTTCGGATGTACAATGGGATTGATTGCCAGAACAGATGGAATACATGCATCTGTAACATAACAGCACCGCCGGATTTCTGCACATTCTTTTTTGCACACTTCTTCATCAGCTGAAACACCTGCAAGATAAAAAACATCTACATGAAGATGATCTGTCTTGTATGGAACAGGAGCAATTCTTGTTATGGTTCCCTGAGTTGTACTGTTATGTTCAATTGAATTGAAACTGTATTTTGCATCCAGATTTTTTTCCAAAGCACTGATAAGTTTTTGTCTGTCTGAATTAAATACAAAAACATCTACATCGTAATCCCATGGAATCATTCCGTTGTCTCTGACCGCTCCCAACAAAGACCCGTAAGCCAATTGATATTTTATACCGTTCTTTCTGCAAACTCTGTCAAATTCTTTAAGAGTATTCACAGCCAAAGTCTGATACTTCTTTATAAGATTCATCATTGAATCAAAATCAGCAGGACATATAGAGCTTTTCTTAACTTCTGCAATAAATTCTTCTGATGTCATTTTTTCTTCTTAATATAACCCATGAAAATTCTTAAAGAATTTCTGTTCTCAAACAAAGAATATGCCACATACATCAAACATATTCCAACCTTGTATCCTACATTTACCCAGCTGAAAGTACCTGAATATTTTGTAATTGATAAAATCATTCCGGCAAAAATGAAGAACACAATCAAAATTTCCTTTTTTATGAAATCGGTTATTTTCAATCCGATTCTTTCAAATTTGGTACTGATGAATACTACAATTGTAATTCTTATAAGCATTGAAACAGCATCTGCAAAGATTGATCCGTAAACTCCGTATTTGGGAATTATCAATGCAGAAAGAACAACATTTATTATGCTGCTGCTCAAGGTTGCGGAAAACAGCCATTTTGACGCTTCTTTGAAGTAAAAGAGAATGTTTACGTAAAAATAATACGTAATCTTGATGACATACACGCCTACTATAAAAGGAATGAACTTCCATGCTTCGTTATAAGATTTATCAATCAGAAGAACTATTACTTCCTGTGAAAAAAGAGCCAGCCCGATACAGAACAGACCTATAACAGAAGTCAATAAACCGGCAACATCTCTTATCGTTGCTTTATAGTCCTCATCTCTGTCGTGCAGTTTTTCATAAAGCCAGGGACCGTACGCATTGTTCACATAACTTTGGACAACATCCGACACATCACCGAATTTTGTTGCAATAGAGAATACTCCCACCGCACCCAAAGATACAGATGAACCTATTACAATCTTGGAAAACAGAGTTGCAATATGCGTTGACAGGTTGTGCGGCATTATGGGTACGGAATACTTTAATGTTGTCTTCAACAACTGTTTATCAATGCAGAAATGAATAGCCTTTCCCAAAATCATATCTGTCAGAAATACAATGTAAAACAACACTACATGAACTGCTGCAGCCAGAATCACTCCCAATGCACCCATTTTTCTGAAAACAACAAAGTAAACGGTCAAAATAATTTTTACCAGAAACAATGAGAAAGATACTATGGAAAATTTCAGCGCCTTATGCTGACTCTGAAGGATGCTTTCATATATGACCCTCTGACAATGGAACAGCATTTCTATCAGGCAGACAAATACTATAGGATAAAAGCTTACCCCTGCAAAAATATACTTTGAAAGTTGTTGTCTGAATACAAGGAAAAGCAGAAAGTATGTCAGGGCTGAAAGAAATACAAATAACGATACAGTTCCGTAAAATCTTTTCAGTTTGTTTTTGTCATCTTTATACTCAACATAAAATCTTGTAACGGCTGTGTACATTGAGAATGCACACATATAACTCATGACAGAGATGAAATTCTCGGCAAGACTGGTGATTCCGTAATCATTGGTTGTCAGATATGCCGTATAAAGAGGCAACATAATGAAGCTGAAACAGTTCTGAATCAGCCCATTTATTGTATAGAGTATTGAATTTGAGAAAACCTTTTTCTCATTCATTCCTTTATTCTCTGTCTATATCACTCTTTACCAGATAGAAGAGCATTACCATAACAATGGTAAAACGTTCGTGGTACTCTACACATCCTATGTGCAACAACAGACTAATAAGAGTAAAAGCAAGCATGAGATTTGAGAGATTTTTCTTTTTGGTAAAGAACTGTTTCAGGAATGTTCCAATCGGAAACAGATAGTGGAAATAGTACAGGATTGTACCTACTGCCCCCAAATCAATCATAAGCTCAATGTAGTTGTTATGAGAATAGCCATGGAAATCAAGGAGTCTGCCGTTAAGAACACGGCTTCCGCCCAATCCCAGCCCGAGATAAGGAGTCTTCTTGAACTGCTGAAGACCTACCTTAATCATTTCAACTCTTATGGAAGTTGAGCCGTCTTCCAGTTCAACCATCTGATTGATTCTTTCAAGTCCTGCATGGAAGAACGGAACGTACAGAGCAACGGCAACCAAAGCCGCGGCAAAAAGAACTGCAACTATCTTGCTCTTCCAATTTCCCGAAAGGGCTATTACAAGAACAATGCCTGCAAGAATCATAAACAAGACCTTTCTGCTTAATGTAAAATATGATATGGAAAACAGGAACAGTGCAGGAATAAGATTCAGCCACTTTTTCTTATAGATACAGTAGTAAAGGGCAATCATTGCGGCATAAGTACATCTCATACCCAAATCATTCATATTGACAATTACATGTCCCATGCGTTCTCCGGCCATGACACCCTTTAAATATTCCTGTACTCCGTAGTACTGAACGGTAACGATTGCAATACAGATAGCGCCTACATACATAGCCTTAAGCAACATCTCGGTTTTCTGTTCCAGATAAAGATAGTTGAACATAAGAGAACAAAGTACCCACATGGCTCCAAGCTCAAGTGCAACCTTCAGACAACGTGCCTTATCACATGTCCAAAAATAAGAGGCTCCGCAGAGAATCAGAAACGGAAGATACAGCAATGCAAATTTACTTACCAATGCCTGATGATGAAGTACTGCATAACAGAACACTAATCCCAGATAAAACAATGCAATTAAATTTGCAGTATTATGAAGCCATTCTACAGGCCTGATTGTCACTGCCATTGTAAAATTGCTTACAATATAAATGTATGTAAATGCATCTATCAGCCTTACAAGAGTCTGTTCTGATTCATTAAGTCTTGTTTTCAATCCCATTCTGTCCATCCTATTTTCTTTTTTTATCAGGAAGCTCAATCCATGAGCCAATTATGTCATTCCATTTTACAGGGAGAAACGGTTCCAGTCCGCTTCCGTCAAAGAAGGTCAATTCTCCGAAATATAATCTGCCTTCGAATAAATACCAATCAACACGTACATGCGGTATGTTCTTTGCAAGAATCTCAGATTTTTCAATCATTTTATCCAGCAACTCAGGTCTTTCTATCGGCTTCATTGTATTCGGCATTCCCTGCTGGAAAATATCCAGAATATTCCAGTCCGTATCATAAAAATCCTGCTTGTGATTCTTTGAAATTCTTCCAGTATGATACTCAATAAGTTTTGCCTTTCCGTTGAAACACATGACCTTATAGTCTTCAAGACCTTCATCCGGATGATCGCATTTGAGAAACTTTTCAACAATGATTCTGTGTTTGACATTTTTATAAGGCCACTCTCTACCATATCTGAAGTAATTGTTTTTCAGACTTTTCCGCAAAACGGTTTTTGCATTTTCAATATCAAAGTTTTTCTTATCTTTACAAATGATATATGTACCACTGTCATGAGTTGTTTTTAAAATGAATTTGGCAGGCAATTCATCCCATTTTATTTCCTCAACCGAATCATATACCGCATAGGTGGGAATAATGTATTCATCTCCGATAATGCCTGCAACATAATCCTTTGCAGTTGCCTTATCAACCATGGTCGAATAAACAGGATTGTGATCATACAGTTTTATCCACTGAAGTTTTTCATTGTATGTTTTCGGGTTTCTGAGATTCAGAGGTTTTTTTAATTCAACAAGGTAGTTGAGCCTTACATACGCTTTATCAGTGAGAACATAACTTGCAATCTTTTTGGAAAGTTTCAGAAACTTGTTTGACATCAGAATTTAATCTCCCTGACATCGCTTTTATTCTCAAAATCTTCAATAACTTTTGCAATTGCAGATGATGTGTCCGTTTCTATGTAAGAGAAAGAATGTTTTGTCTGAATTGATTTGACAAATGATACAAGAGCATTTCTGATACCCTCACCTTCAAGTGAGAAAAAATACCTCTTATTATCTGCCGGATTCTCATATCTTATTTCAAAATAATCTGTCTTCCACCAAGGAGCAGGAACATAGAAATAACCCTTGGTGCCGCAGACAATCAACTCGCCTTCTGACTTAACTCCTTTTCCTACATTGATTGAAGCAGTGGCGTTGTTATATATGAAGTTTACTTTTGTAAAAGCATCAAACCCGGACTTCCTGTCCAGATACTTTGTGATAATTGTCTTTTCCCTATACTTTGTTCCAAGAATCTGATATACAGGAAGCATTGCCGTAGGACCCCAGGCACAGATACTTTTCCACTGCCTGTCCAAATCTGAAAGACCTTCACGGTTCATAAGACTTGTACATGTGGATTCAACACTTACAATCTTTCCGATTTTACCGGTTTTTGCCAAAAGCATCAGGCGATGAAACGCTGTTGAATAAGCGGTTTTGATACAGTCCATAAGAACAGTTTCATTCTCCTGAGCCAACTTGAAAAGTTCGTTGACCTGTCTCTTTGATACGGCAACAGGAGATTCGCATAGAACATGTTTTTTCTTTTTCAATGCTGCCTTAATCTGAGGATAATGCAACTCCGGTTTTGAAGCGATAAAAACAGCATCACAGTCATTTAAAAGAGATTCAAAATCAGGATACTGTTTTATGCATTTGAACTTTTCTTCAAGAACCGCAACATTATTTGAAAACAGTCCGGCAACTTCAATTCCGTTTACATAAGAACATTCATTAAGATATTTATTTATGTAAGACTGTTCCCCTGCAAAACCCATTCTGATTTTATTTTCTTTGCTTCTGAGTTCAGTACTTGAAACTCCTTCCGTTCTAGGAAGATAAACAACCTTACAGTATTCTTTAAGATAATCGAACTTGCCTTCCCAGTCAGAACCTACAGTAAAAACATCTACACCGTAACGTATGATGTCATCTATTTTCTGACCTTCGTATTCTTCAACTATTATCTCATCTGCAAGACCTGTCTTACGGACATTCTCTATTCTTTCGGTAAGAGACTGTTTAACATTAACCTTACCTCTTGTTTTGTCAAAATCATCTGCAGTAACAGCAACTATCAGATAGTCTCCAAGAGCCTTTGCTCTCTCAAGAAGAAGCTGATGACCCTTATGAAATAAATCGTATGTTCCGTAAGTTATTACTTTAATCATCAGATTATTCCCCTCTTTTTCAAATCATGGAAAGCATCAAGCAACTTGTCATAATCTGCTTTTGTCAGATTGCCTATATGTCCCACTCTGAAAACCTTGTCCTTTAAGTCTCCGCCGTTAGGACAAATCCAGATTCCGTACTCATCTTTCAATACAACAAAGATATCATTTGCACTTGCTGTAAGAGGATGAAGCGGAGTAACCGCATTGGACATTCTGTCTGAGAAAATCTCAAAAGGAAGATTCTTGATTCTTTCCCTGAAGTATCCGGCAAGAGAAGCAATCCTTTCTGTTTCAGCTTCCACTCCTCCGGCTTTTTTGATTTCCCTGAGTCTTGCATTAATCTGTCTGAGAATTCCAACAGCAGGGGTAAAAGGAGTCTGTCCTCTTTCTCCGTCTTTCAGAGCAGATTTCAAATCAAGATACATACAACGGCAATCATTGTTTTCAATCCTCTTCAATGCTTTGGAATCCAAGACAATAATTGAAATTCCCGGCGGACACGCAAGAGCTTTCTGAGAACCCGTTATCATTACACCGGCACCCAGTTCAGCCATATTGAAATCATCTGCGAGAAAAGAAGAAATTGCATCAACTATCAGAAACAGATTGTTTCTTTTGCAGAAATCAGAAATAAGAAAAGGGTCATAATGAACACCTGTTGAGGTTTCATGTATATTTACCAGAAATGCAGTAAAATCTTTATTTTCAAACGGTTTGAGATCCTCTGCTTTAAGTGTATGACCCGGCTGAAGAACAATCTGTTCATGGGCAATATTATGGATGGAAAGAATTTCTTCAAATCGTTTTCCGAACCCGCCTCCGTTTACAACAAGAGCCTTATCGTTGCTACCGAGCGTATTGATGACTGCAGCCTCCATTGAAGCGGTTCCGCTGCCTGTGATAAACACAACTCTGCCATCAGAAGGTGCCTTTGCAAATTCAAGCATAAGCTTTTCATTTTCAAGCATTACCTCTGAGAACTCTGATGTTCTGAAATACGGAACCTGTTCACTTCCGATACTTCTGATTTCATCTCCTGTCATTACAGGACCAACAGCAAAATTCAACATTCTTTTACCCCTATTTCAAATTCTCAATGACTTCTTTCCACCTGTCAATTACATTCTCTACATTGTAAGACACAGAAGTACTCATGGCATTTTTTGCCATAAATTCCATTTCACGGGGATGCTCCGCAACAAATAACATTGCCTGTGTAAGAGCAGAAAGGTCTCCCACTGGAACAAGCAGTCCGTTTTTACCGTTTTCAATTGCATCATCACTGCCTGCGCAGTTTGTTGAAATACAACACATCCCCATCTGCATTGCTTCAATTAAAGCATTTGAAAGTCCTTCATAATCCGAAGAAAGAACAAAGCAGGATGCATTTGCAATTTCATTATGAACATCTTCTCTGTTTCCCATCAGATGAACACATTCACTTAATTTTTTATCCGCAATCCGTGCTGTCAATTCACCTTCCAGACTTCCGTCTCCGTATATGTCCAAAGTCCATTCCGGATGCTTCTCGTGAACCTGTGCAAAAGCATCAATAAGAAGCGCGTGATTTTTCTGTTTTGTCAGTCTTCCGACGGCAACGAATCTTTTCTCTGTTGCAGTACATTTGACATCTGTTTTTACCGGATTGGGAATAATCACGCTGTTCTTCTGAACTTTTTCAGGAAAGAAATCAAAGGCTCTTTTTGTCTGCAATACTGTTTTGCTGCACTTTGAATAAATCACATTGATAATCTTTCTGTAAACCGGATTTCTCTTGGTTTTTGCAGGATCATTTCTCTCGCAGCATATAAGCTTTGTTTTAAGACCAATACAGGCAAAACCCATAATCAGACATATTGAAACCAAGAAAGACAACACAACATCAGGCTTTTCCTGTCTGACGGCTTTCCTTGCCAGATGAATACATTCAAAAAATCTGAGTCTGCTTGGTCGGGAAGATGTCCTGTCTATGATTTTAACAGATGGATTGATTGAATAACCTTCAAGTCCCTTGAACAGAACAAGAATGCTGACATCCCAGCCGTTTTTTACGTAGTAATCAGAAAGGATTGATATTACTCTTTCAGCTCCGCCTCTTGTCATAGAAGCGGTGACAAACATCAGTTTTTTCATTTTACAGCCCAATAGCAAAAACGGAACCCGAAGGTTCCGTCTTCTGATTCGCTAATCTTCAGTTCTGCTGCTCTGCAACTACATTACCCAAGAATATTTCAAAGAACTTCTGTGCAAAGTTGTCTTGGTGTTTATCACTTGTAATTACTGCATCACGCAGATCTGCCCATGTAAGCTGATTTTTGTAATAGTCATAGTAAGAATCAACAATTGTTGCCATAGTGGATAATGCATCTTCGTTGTCTATTCTTACAAACAATGTTCCGTCAGCAGTTTCAACAGGACCTGTAATCTGACCCTTCTTACCTGTGAAAAGTTTCTTTGCAAGATCTTCATTTTCGGAAGCTGCAAGAGCAAGGGCTGCTGTAGGATCGGAATACTGAAGACCTACTGCAAACTGGGAAGCACCTATGTTGTTGGTTGCTCCCTTTACTTCTACAAGACCTGTGCTGTATGAAGAAGCCGCTTTTTCAAAATCATCATGAACTTCTGTTTCAGCAGCAGCTACTGCATTATCAATATAAGGCTTTACAACATCTTTTGAATTTGCATAGATAACGGATTTTGCGTATGAAATAAGTGCATCATCCTCTGTATCAGAATCTGTTGAATAATCATTAAGTTTGTAAATAGCCCAAGCATAAGGTCCCTGAATAGGAGTTGAGAACTCATCCTTGGAAAGAGATGTAATCTTTGAAAGCTCATTTGCATCTGCAAGGTTTGTTGCAACAATATTTGCATACAATTCTGTTCCGAGGTTTCCTTCATTTTCAGCATAGTTGTCAAGTGAATAACTCTTTACAACATCTGCCCAGCTCTGACCTGCTTTTAAGGCATCATAAGCCTTGTTTGCATTTTCCTGTGTGTCACATGTAATAATTGACAGGTTAAGCTTTGTGAACAGATCCTTGTTTTCCTCAACGTATTTCTTTGCAAGATCTGAAGGATATACATTGTAATTAACATTGAAATAGCTGAAATCTCTGGCCTTCTTGTTCAAGTCACTGATGAAAGCCTCCTCTCCTTCAGGGATGAAAGCTGTGGCAAAATCATCAAGAACTATCTGATACGGAACCGCATTGCGGACATATTCTGAGAACAGCTGTCTGTCACCAGGATTAACGGAATTGTACAATTCTTCATCAAATTCACCGTTTTCACCGTTGTAAATTCCTGACTTGAGAATGAAATCTTTTACAAGATTTTCAGGTGCAGCAATCTTTGCTTTATCAGCCATTCTGTTCAGAGCTTCAAAAATAACCTGTGCCTGATATGCAAGATTCCAGCTCTTGTAAATCTGTGTATAATCTCCTGTTTCATATCCTGCAGCATAATCCGGATCATTCTGGAGTGTTCTTCCGAATACATTGTTGGATTCATACAGTATTGACTTTCCGTCATATGAACCGAATGCATTTGCATCTTCTCTGAAACCCGGAGTAAAGATGTAGTAGAAAGATCCACCTATCATGAGAAAAGCAAGAATTACAATGATAACTGTTGTGGCAATCTTTTTTGCAGACCACTGTTCCTTGTTTTTCTGATTTTTTGCAACTTTCAGCTCTGTTTCAGAACCGACTTTCTTATCAGCCATTGTCAGACCTCTTAATATACGCGTATTTAATTATGCAATAAGCACCCGAATAAAATAACATTATAGGCAAAGACTTGTCAATGGAAGCATAATTGACACTTGCCCTATAAAAAAATAAACTCAACAACGTAATATAAAAATTACGGCCAGTAGCGCAGGGGCTAGCGCACTTGGTTCGGGACCAAGGGGTCGGTGGTTCAAATCCACTCTGGCCGATAAGAAACAGAACAGTCCATAGTCCAAATTGGATGAAAAAAGGCATTTTTCAAACGTTTTCATCCAATTTTGGATGAAAAGGCCCTTATTTTCGCTGTTTTTCATCCAATTTTTCATCCACTTTTTCATCCACACTGTTGTATACTGTAAATATGGAAACACTATTTACCAAAATCAGAGACGGCATTATACCGTCAACCAAGCTATATCAGGATGACTTATGCTTCGTCATCCTGGATATCAATCCGGTTCACAAGGGACATGCACTTGTTATTGCAAACGAACCTGTGAAAAACACAATGGAATGTCCTGCCCAGACCCTTTCCCACATGATTGTCATAGCAAAAAAGCTTGAAGAGAAAATGCGTGAAGTTCTGAAATGTGACGGGAGCAACATTATGATAAACAATGACCCTGCTTCAGGACAGGAAGTACCTCACCTTCATATTCATGTTGTTCCACGGTATGAAAACGACAGTAACATCTTCTGTCTGTCCCATGAAAAGTATGCGGAAAACGAAATGGCAGAATACGGTGCAAAACTGAAAATCTGAGAAAACAATGTATACGGAAAAAGAAAAACACATGTGCATAAACTGCAAATACTACAGTAAGGGTGCACACTATGATTGTCATGAAAACATTGATGAACTTGTAAAAGATAAAGACAGACCCAACTACTGTGAATACTTTGCTTTGGATGAAACTGCACTGAAAAAGAATGAAGCAGCAAGTAAAGAAAAAGCATCCTCTGCAGAGGACGCCTTCAATAAGTTTTTCAACATCTGAACTGAAACAAATCAGTCCAAATCATCAAACATACCGGAAAGGATGGCTCTGTACTTAGAGTCGTCCTTTTTCAGTATTCTGGCTCCGCGTGTAATCTTGCAAAGGCTTACTTCCATCTCTTTTGCAATCTTTCTCTGAGGTTTTCCACGGTATAATTCCTTCATAATAAACCAGCGCTTGGAAATATCTTCAAGCTCTGCTGGAGTAAGAATCTCTTCAAACAGCTTTCTGACCTGTTTCCTGTCCTTTTCTTTGGAAAAGATATCTACAAGTTCCTCAAAATTATCCATCAACTTCTCCTCTGAACTGACTCATGTATAGTTTACTGTAGAATCCGCCTTTGGCAAGAAGTTCCTCATGTTTCCCCTGTTCCACTATATTGCCGTTATCTATGACAAGGATAATATCAGCATCCTTAATTGTGGAAAGACGGTGTGCAATAATAAAACTTGTACGACCTTCCATAAGGTTTTCCATAGCCTGCTGAACAAGACGCTCGGTTCTTGTATCGACATTGGATGTAGCCTCATCAAGGATGAGAATTCTGGGATCACTCATAAACGCTCTGGCAATAGTCAGAAGCTGTTTTTCACCCTGACTTACATTTGAAGCCTCTTCGTTGATGACAAAATCATAAGATTGAGGTAAAGCAGAAATAAAATGGTCTGCACATGCTTTTTGAGCACATTCTCTGACCTTGGGCATATCAACTTTGCCTGTCCCATCACCGTACGCAATGTTCTGAGCAATGGTGCCTTCAAAAAGCCAAGTATCCTGAAGAACCATTCCGAACTGGT
This sequence comes from Sphaerochaetaceae bacterium, assembly GCA_045598675.1. Taxonomy (GTDB): domain Bacteria; phylum Spirochaetota; class Spirochaetia; order Sphaerochaetales; family Sphaerochaetaceae; genus JAZLEZ01. The sequence continues at coordinate 23,598 of JAZLMO010000001.1, read as the reverse complement.
CACGCAATACATCGCGCGGCCATTTTCTGATATCTATTCCGTCAACGGAAACCGCTCCGCCGGTAACATCATAGAATCTCATAAGAAGATTGACTATTGTAGTCTTTCCGGCTCCCGTAGGTCCTACAATTGCAACTTTGGTTCCCGGCTTAATGTCCAGATCGAGATTTTCTATCAACTTATGGTTTTCCGTATAACTGAAATTTACATGATCAAACTTTATCTCGCCCTTTGCAGGATCTGAAAATTCATTTCCGTCAGGTACTTCTTCCTCTTCATCCAGAAGTTCAAAAATTCTTTCTGCTGCAGCAAGGGTACTCTGGAAAACATTTGAAATATTGGCAACTTCCTGAATAGGCATATTGAATCTTCTGACATACTGAACAAAAGCTTGAATTTCACCTATGGAAAGAGAGCCCGAAGCAGCCTTGAGAGCACCTGCAACAACGACCAGGATGTATCCCAAATTCCCTGCAAAACCCGTAAGCGGATGAATTGTAGAACTGTAGAAATTACTTTTCCACCCCGCATCACACAGTTCATTGTTGATTTTCCTGAAATCTTCTATGGACTTATCTTCATGATTGAATGCTTTTACTACACTATGACCCGAATAAATCTGTTCCACATGTCCGTTAAGTTCACCCAGATACTTCTGGTTTGCAACAAAGAATCTCTGAGAGAATTTGAACACATTTGTAACAATGATGAGGAAAAGAGGAATTGTAATCAGGCTTATCAAAGTCATGACAACATTTGTTGTGAACATCATCACAACAATACATAAAATCGTAAATGCACTGATAACACCCTGGCTGATTCCTTCCTGCAGACTCTCATCTATTCTGTCAATATCGTTGGTAATTCGGCTCATGATTTCTCCATGAGTCCTGTTGTCAAAGTACTTAAGCGGAAGTCTGTCCAGTTTTGAGTTAACCGTACTTCTGAGGTCTGCAACAATACGACCGGAAACACCTGCAATAATGAAATGCTGAAGGAATCTGAAAACCGGAGTAATTATGTACATGCACAGCATCATAAAGACAAAACGGGTAATCAGATTGTCATCATAAAAACCTGACACAACTCCGTTTGATACAACGGTAATAAGTTTACCCAGCAGTTTCGGGGCATAAGTTGAAGCAAGTACACCTATGAATGCAAACAGGAAAGACAATGTAAATGTAATTTTATGAGGTTTCAGCAAAGTCAGGAAACGTTTGAAAGTTCCCTTGAAATCCTTCACTTTTTCATTTGTTCTGTTACGATGAGGACCCGGCATTACTGTAACTCCTCCTCGCTTAACTGACTTGTAGCAATCTCATAGTACAGAGGACAGCTTTTAAGCAGTTCCTTATGCTTTCCCTGTCCTACTATTTTGCCTCTGTCCAGTACTATTATCTTATCGGCATTCATAACCGTACTAATTCTCTGTGCTATGATGATTCTGGTGGTCTTTCCAAGTCTTTCATCAGAAGCAAGTGCATGTCTGAGTTTTGAATCTGTTGCATAATCCAAGGCTGAAAAACTGTCATCAAAAACCAGAACTTCACAAGGTTTGACAATTGCCCTTGCAATGGCAAGACGCTGCTTCTGACCGCCTGAAACATTCTTTCCGCCCTGGGCAATCTCTGAATCGATTCCCTTTTCTTTTTCACAAACAAAATCCCAAGCCTGTGCTGTTTTCAGAGCATGTTCAACTTCATCGTCAGAAGCCTTTTCGTAACCGAATCTGATATTATCCGCAATAGTACCGGTAAACAGTACAGCACGCTGGGGAATATAGCCTACTCTGTTTCTAAGATCTTTCAGGGAATAATCCCTTACATCCACACCGTCCAATGTAACGGAACCTGAAGTTACATCGTACAGCCTTATTATCAAACGTTGAAGCGTACTCTTGCCACAACCTGTTGAGCCAATAATTGCAGTAGTTTTACCGCCTTCTGCAGTAAAGGAAACATCATTGATTACAGGTGCTTCACTGTCAGGGTAAGCAAAAGTAACATTCTTAAAGCATACCGTTCCATCTGATGAAGACGGAGTTTTACAATTCTCCGGTTCCGAAATTTCAGTTTTCAGATCCAGAACAGCATTGATTCTTTTAACACTCACCTGAGTTCTGGGAAGAATAATCATCAGAAAACTGAGCATGGATAAACTCATGAGAATCTGCGTAACATACGCTACAAGACTCATAAGTTGCCCCACTGAAACAGAACCTGTTCTGATACCGTCCACACCGAAATAACAGACTGCAAGCGTTGTCAAATTTATGGTCATCATCATTCCCGGACGCAAGGCGGAAGTAATTCTGTTTATCTTAAGTGAGATTCTGTATATCTCTTCATTTCCGATTTCAAATTTTTTCTGCTCCGGCTTTTGGTTTACAAAGGCCCTGATAACCCTTGTCCCTGAAAGATGCTCTCTGACAAGCAGATTCAGCTTATCTATTTTGGTTCTGTATATAACAAACAATCTTGAAGCAAAAAATATTATAGTACTGAAAAATGCAATGAGCACGGGAATTGCTGCCAAAATAACCATGGCAAGACGGACATTGATTGTAAAGGCTATTATAATACTACCTATACACATTACAGGTGCCGTCAGAACCATTCTCATGAGCATGATTACAAAATTCTGAACCATTGTCACATCATTTGTATTTCTGACAATCATTGAAGACACAGTAAACTTATTCAGTTCATTCAATGAAAACGATTCTGCGTTTCTGAAAATATCTTCCCTGATATCCCGTCCCATAGCACTTGAAATTCTTGCACTCAGATAACCGATTACAATCATAGTTGCAACCTGTCCTATCGACATGAGAATCATATAAAGTCCATGTACCAAAGTATATCTCATGGTAGACTGAGCAAGACCGATATCGACAATATCGGCCATTATAGCTGGCAGCGAAAGCTCACATACTACCTGAATTGCAGTACAACAGATTACTGCAACAACTCCCCAAGAGTATTTTTTAAGATACTTTTTCAACAGTTTTATCATTTACTATTATCCTGATTATTCATTGAAAACTCACATCCGCAGTACTGTTGTCTGTAAAGACCCAGTTCTTCAGACATCCTGATACTTTTTGCAAACCCGTCCTTCTTCTTAAAATCTTTTTCAACAAACCCTTCAAACTGTTTTCCGACCTCAAAAATTGATGCCGAGTTCTTGAATCTGCTTACAGTCAAAGTTGTAGTAAAGTAAGGAATATCCATAGAAGAAGCAATCTTCCGGGCCTGTGCAAGATTGAACTCAAAACATTTCAGACATCTTTTTCCATGTTCCGGTTCATTCTCCAGACCTGCGATGAAATTCAGCCATGAATCGTGATCATACGGAACCCTTACAACCTCTAAGTTATAAAAAGATGCTACTTTCAGCAACTGTGTATATCTCTTATCATTCTCTTGTTGCGGATAAATATTGCTGTTTGAAAACAACAGTACAGGACTCCAGCCCTCTTCCAGTAATACGGTCAAGCTGGACGTAGAACATGGACCGCAGCAACAGTGAACAAGAATTTTTCCCGGTTTGATTTCACAATTCATAACAAATTGATTGTATCTATTTATAAATAAATGGCAAGAGACTAGACAACAAACTTCAAAAATGTATAATGAACAATGCACGCACGGTTAACTCAGCGGGAGAGTGCCACCTTGACGTGGTGGAGGTCGCAAGTTCAAACCTTGCACCGTGTATAAAAAGGGCTGTAACGTTGCAGCCCTCTCTTTTTGCCCAAAATCTATAAAAGCAAACCCTGTGATACATGGTTCAAATGTAACCAAAATACGTTTTCAATAATTTGGTAATATATTTTCCGCAGTATTGCATTGCTTTTGTATTACCGAATTTCATTTTCTCAAATTCAGTACTATTTCCTGTCTCGGAATTCTATTACCAAAATTATGTTTTCTTAATTTGGTACTATTTTCCCCACGGTTTTGCATTGCTTTTGTATTACTGAATTTCATTTTCTCAAATTCAGTACTATTTCCTGACTCGGAATTCTATTACCAAAATTATGTTTTCTTAATTTGGTACTATATTTACCACAAAACAATGTCAAAAGATTAATTTTTCAGGTTCGGTGGCCTTGATAAGCTCAATTGCAAGAACATCTGTAGGGTCAATAAGCTCTACACCGTCTGCATCTTTTTTGCCCGGGTATACCAAAGGAAGTTCAGTACAGCCCAGAATAACAGCCTTACAACCCATTGCCTTAAGCGTCATTACAGCCCCGTTTACCTGCTTGAAAGCCTGTTCAGTGACTCCTGAATTAGCCTTGATTCCAAATTCTTTGTCGTAAATTGCCTGATGAACAGATTCATTTGAAGCCTGATCAGCCTTAACAAGTTCCAATGAAGGATACTTTGCAAAATACTCATCATAGATACCGGTCTGAATAGTACCCAAAGTTGCAATAAGCCCTATTTTAGCAGTCTTGTACTTGTCGGAAATAAACTGACAGGTTTTATCTATCATATTAATGAACTGAACATTCTCAGGAATATCAAGAGCGCCGATAATTTTGGGAGAATGAGCAGTATTGCAGCAAATTCCCACGGCTGTAGCACCGCTTTGAGCCAGTTTGTTCATGCAAGTCTGAATACCCTGCATGGGATTCTCCGTTCCATTCAGAAGGAATGAAGTTCTGTCAGGCACAATTGAAGGACAGGAAACAAGATACATATCAATATGATCCTGATCCTTGTCTGCCTTTGTATGTGAAAAAACTTTCTTTGCAAGATCAATTCCTGCAAGAGGACCTACTCCACCGATAATTCCGATTGCTTTTTTACTCATCATATTTCCTTATAGGCTGATTCATAGCCCATGTAAACAATTTCTGCTGTCCGGCCTGAGTCTGCTTAAACAGAAAAGACTTCTCTTCGGTTTCAATTTCAACTGAAGAAAGAAGGAATTTTCTGTTAAACTTCCAGCTTTTGATTGCATTACGCCGGATAATCAATACATCCGCAGCACTGATTGCACCTGCAGCAACAACTATCAATCTGAAATCAGTTACGGCAATCATTCTTCTTCTACCGTCAAGAACTCCGGTAATGACACTGTTAAGAACTTCATCAAAGTTCAAAATCTTGGCAAGAACCTTAAGCTCAAGCTTGTAGTAATAATCACTGTAAATCCCAAGTTCCTTAAGTCTGCTTTCTATATCTTTTTTATCCATATCTGAAGTATAACCTAAAGCGTATCTGAATCAAGAATAATAGTAAAAGGACCGTCATTTAAAATACTGACTTCCATGTGCGCACCGAAAATACCGTGCTGAACAACGGGAACATAATCCTTTGCCTTTGAAAGAACATACTCATACATATTATTTGCCATCTCAGGACTGCCGGCATTGGAAAAACCCGGACGGTTACCGCTCTTGCAGTCTGCATAAAGAGTAAACTGAGAAACAATCAGCAGCTGACCCTTTATATCAATAACGGAAAGGTTTGTCTTACCGTTTTCATCTTTGAAAATTCTGAGATTGCACAGTTTTTTTACCATTTTGTCTGCAATTTCAGTTGTATCAGTCTGAGAAACACCGCATAAAACCATAAGACCTCTGTCTATGCTTCCCACAATACTGCCGTCTACACTTACAGATGAATTTTTAACACATTGAATTACAAATTTCATACCTGAATTTTAGGACAAAAAAAACGGCATTGCAATTGCAACGCCGTTTTTATATTTATGCTGATTAAGAATTATGCAATAACTGCATCTTTCTTGATAAAGCCCAACTTCTTGGCAACAACACATGTACATGTAAGGTCACCGAATACGTTGAGAGCTGTTCTACCCATATCAAGGAGAGCATCAACACCAAGAATCATTGCATAAGCACCGGCCATTGTTGTACCCGGTGTGATAGGCATGTCAAGACCTTGCATACACATAGCAAGCATGATTGCACCTGCGCCAGGAACACCGGCTGTACCGATTGAAGCGAGTGTTGCGAGGAGAACCATAAGAGCCATTTCGCTGATTGTGAGCATTCTACCGTATACAGAAAGTACGAGGAAGATTGAACATACGCCCTGGTAGATTGCTGTACCGTCCATGTTGATTGTTGCACCAAGCGGGAGGCTGAATGCGTAAACTTCTTTATCAACGCCGAGGTTTTCAGCAGCCTGCATTGTCTTAGGAAGAGTACCGTTTGAAGAACGTGTTACAAAAGCTGTAATGAAAGGAACTGAAGCTTCTTTTACAAAAGGACCGACCTTGATTTTGCCCATGAATACGAGGATACCGCCGTAAACAAGAACAACATGAAGAGCATAACCGAGATAACATGCAAATGTTACTGTTGCAAGAGCACCGGCAACCTGAGCTCCGTTCTTTGCAAAGACTTCACAGATAAGAACTGCAACACCGATAGGTGCATACTGCATGATACCTGCAACAATCTTGAGCATGACTTCTGTGAGACAGTCGAAAATTTCATACATTGTTGTAGAAATCTTAGCTGTTCTTTCGTCCTTTGAAATCTTCATAAATGAAAGGCAAAGACCGAAAAGAAGTGAGAAGAAAATTACCTGAAGAACTGTTTCGTTGACAAGTGAAGAAAGAACGCTTGTAGGAATGATTTCATAGATAACTTTCCATACGTTTGATTCTGCAACTTTTCCGGCTGCACCTTCAGCAAGAGCAGCAACAGAAGCAAGCTCTGCGTGAGGCTGGAAAATAGAACCCATAATAAGACCGATGATAACAGCAATAGCTGATGTTGCAAGATACATAACGATGATTCTTGCACCGACCTTACCTACGTTAGCAGGAGAAACTGATGAAGCACCGACAACCAGTGAACCTACGATCATAGGAATGATAATCATCTTCAACAGTCTTGTGAAAATTGTTCCGAACATGGAAATCCATGCAGGAATAGCTGTAATGCCAGATGCGGCAAGAATAATACCGGCAATAGCACCAACTACGAGGCCAATGAGAATCTTGTACAATACGTTAAAGTCAAGATAGGCCTTCATAAAACTTTTTTTTGCCATAAATCCTCCAAAGCGGACAACTAGCCCTTGCCCGCCTGTTTTTTCATAATAATTATAACTCAGCTTTCGCCAAGCACAATATATTTTTTATGTTCAGCTCAACAAAGCTTCTGAGCTGCCTGGTAGACAGTGTCTACAAGACCGTCAATGTTTTCAAGATCAACACTTGAGAATGCAAGTCTCAACAGGTGCTCACCCAAACAGATTGAACCTGTTCCCCAATTGTTGAGAAGTTCCTGTCTGAGATCTTCAGCCTTACACTTTGTTGTAAAACTCATGAAATAGCCGCTGTTGAAAGGAAGAGCCTTAAGACAATCCTTGTCAGCATACTTTGCAAGAGCTGCTTTCATCTGAGTATAACGTGCACCGACTTTGTCGATACCGGCTTTCTTGTCTGCATGATAGTTGGGATCTGCCATACCTTTGAGAATAATCTGCTGTCCTGACATTGAGCAGTTCGAAAGACTTCCTCTGATTGCACCCATTGTCTTCTGCATAAGAGCATCTAAAGTTGCATCATCACAGCCCTTGAAGCCGTATGTAATGAAAGCGACTCTGAAGCCCCATACCATTTCTTCTTTTGTAGCTGCATCACACTTAATTGCAAGAAGATTTTCACTTGCATCACAGACCTTTGCAAAAAGGCTCTCACGGCAGACATCTTTGTCAAAGAACAGACCGAAATAAGCATCGTCACTGATAACGATTACCTTCTTTCCTGCATCTGCGTACTTCTTGAGAATTGCTGCAATTTCATCTGATTCCTTGTTTGTAGGAGTGTAACCTGTAGGATTGTTAGGGAAATTAAGGATTACTGCAACCTTATCACCTGTAACTGAAGCAATAGCTGCATCAAGACCTTTGATATTGAAACCTTCGCCGTCGAAGTTATCAAAGAAAACTTTCTTAGCCTGTCTCTGTTCATCAAGAATCAAATCATAGTTTTCCCAGTACATTGAAGGGAGAACAACACTGTCACCTTCATCAAGGAAGAGTGAGCAAACAAGGCTTAGAGCATTTGTAAGACCGCTGCAAACGATAGGGAGTGAGAATTTCTTTCCTTCCAAAGTCGGATTCTTAACAACCATTTCCTTCTGCCAAATCTCTCTGAGCGCAACAACGCCGCCCATTGGAGCATAAGGGAAAATTTCACCCGGTTTCATTGTTTCAGCAAACTGAGCCTTTACTGAAGGAAGGAACATTGCAGTTCCGTGATCAAGTGCAACACCTATTGTTGCATTATATTTGTTAGCTTTTTTCTTTGCTTCTCCGCTCTGAACGATAATTCCTTTGGGAACATACATTCTTCTGCCGTAATCTGAAAGCATAGAATAAACTTTTGTACTCTTTAATGTCTCATTGAGACCCTCTGCCAATTTATTCATGAGTTATCCTCCAAAAATTTCTATTATTTATATTAATATACAAGTATGGCAAATTCAACAATAATCCTTGACAAGATGCCTTTTGAGGTTGTATTGCAATAGCATGAGTGTGAATATTCTGCTTATATTATGTCCATTAGTGTTCCTTGCAGGTTTTGTAGATTCAATTGCCGGCGGAGGAGGACTTATAAGTCTTACATCATACATGGCATGCGGACTTCCTACAACAGTTGCACTGGGAACAAATAAGTTTTCCGCTGTTGTGGGCGGTACTTTTGCTTCTGCAAACTACATAAAAACTAAAAATTACGACATAACATCCCTTGTAGGGGCATTCATTTCCGCCCTAATAGGTTCCTGGCTTGGAGCAGGAGCCACACTTCTCATAGATGCCAGAGTGTTTTCAATAATCATACTTGTTGCAACTCCTCTTATTGCCGCTTTGGTTCTGTTTGATAAAAACTATGCAGGACATGAAAGAACTCTTCCCAATGCAAAAAAGGTTTTTATCAGCATTGCAATAGGACTTACCGTAGGATTTTATGACGGATTCTACGGACCCGGCGCAGGTACGTTCATGCAGATGGGATTCATACTTCTTGCCGGAATAAGCGTCAAGAAATCGTGCGGAAATGCAAGAATGGTCAACTGGGCGTCAAATTTCGGTTCTCTGATGAACTTCATAAGAACAGACAACGTCATGTTCAGAATAGCAATTCCATGTGCGCTCTGCTCAATAGTAGGCAATTATCTGGGAAGCCGATTGGCAATAAAAAAAGATGTCAAAATAGTAAAACCGATGATGCTTATCGTGGTGAGCCTTCTTTTTGTGAAGCTTCTCATCGATCTGATTTAATTACTGTCCGGATGCATTCTCTTGTACTCATTGAGACTGTACTTCTGCTTTGAAATTGCCATATCTATCAGCCTTCCGAACTGATTGGCTTTTGACATTGCAAAAATCTTTTTGTTATTGTCGAACTCGTAAACATAAACAGCATCACCGAACAGAAGCATAATCGGGCTTGTGTATTTAAGTTTGGGTGTTTCCTTTCTGATAAAAGCCAAGGCGTTCTTTTTTACGGTAAGATCGGTAAAATTAACATCAGGAGCATAAAACGAGGTCTCAAAATTGCCGTCGGAAATATAGAATGTATATTCAGCCTGGCAAACAAATGCGCCGTTTTCTGCGATATTACCGTCTGTATCGGCATAATAATCCAAATGTGACTTCCATGAAACCTTGCCGCCTGTTTCCTGCTCTGCTTTCCGAATCAGTTTTTCTTCAAATGTCATAGGTTCTCCGATATATCAGATATATCAAAAGTAAACGAGGAAAAGGTAAATTGCAAGACAGGAAAATTTTTTGTTGTCAGGAGAAAAGCTGTTATGCGATAATATGTAACGTATAATCTAATAATCAAATAAGGAGAAAATTATGGTTATTAACACAAGTGCCTTGATTATCGTTATTGGCTACCTTTTGGGTATGCTTATTATCGGTTTTGTAGTAGGCAAACTTAAAATCAAAGGAGCCGAAGATTATATGCTCGCAGGTAGAAGAATGGGTATCTTTATGGTTGCATTCTCTCTCTCAGCAAATAACATCGGCGGCGGTTGTACAACAGGTCTTGCTCAGAAAGCATTCGGTGCCTGGGGTATGTCTGCAATGTGGTATGTCCTTGCATGTTCAGTTGCAATGATTCCTCTTGCTTATTTTGCTCCTAAAGTAAGAAAAGCAATGGCAGTTACAATCCCTGAAGTTGTAGGAAGAAGATTCGGAAAGTTCAGCAGCGTATTCTCTGCAGTACTCAACATTCTGGCTCTCTTCTGTCTCACATCTTCACAGGTTGCAGCTTCAGGTTCAGTCGTAGCAACTCTTACAAACCTTCCTCCGAAGGCATGTATGATCATTGCAGGTATTGTTATCATTCTTTACACAACATTCGGTGGAATGATTGCAGACCAGATTTCTGACTTTGTACAGTTCCTCATCATCCTTGTAGGTCTTGCAATTGCAACACCTATCGTTATCGGAAAGCTCGGCGGATGGGCATCAATTGCATCAAAACTTCCTGGCGAACAGCTTTCTTTCACAAAGATCGGTTGGATTACCATCATCGGTTACATCTTCAACTACTTCTGTACCTTCCTTTCAGGTCCTGAAATGATTTCAAGATTTGAAACAGCAAAGGACGAAAAGACAGCTAAGACAGCTTCTTTTGTTTCTGCAGTTCTTATGGCAGCAATGGCAGCATTCCCTACACTTCTGGGTCTTGCCGCTCTTGCATTCAAGGAATCTATTCCTAACCTTGCAGCAAACGGTTCAAACGCAATGATGGCTGTAACACAGGCTTATGCTCCTGCATTCATTACAGGTATTATTTCTGCAGCTATCATTTCTGCAACAATGTCATCTGCTGACTCCAACCTCCTTTGTATGTCAACAATGATTATCAACGATATCTACAAGCCTTACAGCGGAAAGCAGCTTGACGGTATGGCAGAAGTCCGTGCAACAAGACTTTGCAACGTTATCTGCTGTGCAGTAGCCATGGTTATTTCTTTTGCAGGCATTCCTATCACAACAATGAACACATTTGCATTCGGTATCCGCTGTGCAGGTCCTTTCGCTGCATACGGTCTCGGACTTGTTGTTAAGAACGCAACAAAGAATTCAGGTAAGGTTTCTATCATTACCGGTACAATCGGATTCATCTTCTGGCAGATTCTCTCAGGCGGTGACTTCTACCTTGGAATTCTCCCTGTAGTATTCGGTTGTCTTATCGGAACAGCTACATTCTTCATCGTCAACGCTGTTGAATGGAAGAAGGGTGTTGAAGCCGCTCCTTCAGCATACATTGACTAATTGTAGATTTATAAAAATCAGGAGTGTTGCAGAATTAACTTTCTGCAGCACTCTTTTTTGTTGCCTGTTGACTTACTGCAAATTGGATTTTTTTGGCCCTTTTTCTTGCAAAAAAATCCAAATTTGGATTTTTTTCCCGAAAAATCAACTAATTTAATCCAAATCCCTCTTAAAATCCCTCCGCTAGGGGTTCAATCAGTTGAGAGAATTAATGAATGTAATAAGATTGCTGACAGCCAATGCAAGAAGTGTCAGAGAAAAGATAATATTTGATGCTTTTCTGTACTTATTATAAAGCTTGGAAAGGATTGCACCACCTGCTGCCCAGATGACTCCGCAGACAAAACAGATAAGAGTCAGATATGGCATTACCAGATATCCTTTCAAAAACGGCAGATTTGCAGGAAGAACGTATGCTGATACAACTGTAACTGCAAGAAGAATGGCCTTTAAATTCATAAACTGAAAGAAAAAACCTGTTTTGAAATCCCCTGCCTGCTGAGTTACTTTGATTTCGCCTTTGTTGAACATACAGTATGCAAGATAAAGGATATACAGGATTCCCAGAACCTGAAGTATAGGTCTGATTACCGGCATGTACTTTACAAGTACTGAAACCAGGCAGTACGCAACAGTATCAAGAATAAGAATTCCCGCAAGCATTCCCAAGTTCAGAGAAAGACATTTGGGGAAACCTTTCTGTGCGGCATTGACCATACTCATGATACAGTTGGGACCCGGTGTGATGGCCATTGCAATCATGTAAATTGTAAGCTCATAAATATTAATCATGTGTTCGATTATTCTTTTTATATCAGAAAAATGCAATATTGCAAAAAAGCAAGAAAGAACCTGATTCAATATTGCATTATCTTCCCTTTTTTTTGTAAACTTTCAGACAATCTATTCCGTGTGTATATAACTAATAATACATGGCGGAGAATATAAGGGGACTGAATAATGTCTAACGAAAGAGAACGTCTTGGAAGCAGACTTGGATTCATCCTGCTTTCCGCAGGTTGTGCAATCGGTTGCGGTAACGTTTGGAAATTTCCTTGGATGACAGGTCAGTACGGTGGCGGTGCTTTTGTACTTGTTTACCTTATTTGTCTGGTTGTTCTCGGACTTCCTGTAATGATTATGGAATTCTCACTCGGACGTGCTGCACAGGCAAGTTCGATTAAGATGTATAACAAGCTTGAAAAGAAAGGTCAGAAATGGCATATCCACGGTTATTTTTCACTGCTGGGTAACGTTGCACTCATGGCTTTCTATACAGTGGTAACAGGTTGGATTTGCTACTACTTCTGGATGTTCCTTACCGGAAACTTCTCTGATCTTGGCTTTGTTCCTATGATTTCCAACGCAACAGTCAATGTTTCAGCTCTTGCTATTGTCATTCTGCTGGCATTTGCAATTCTCTGCTGCGAGCTTCAGAAAGGACTTGAGAAGATTTCAAAGGTAATGATGGTTGCCCTTTTTGCTCTGATGATTATTCTTGCAATCAACTCTGCAACTCTTCCGGGTGCAAAAGAAGGTCTTAAGTTCTATCTTCTTCCTGACGTAAAAAAAATCAACGGTTCAGTTATTGTAGGGGCCATGAACCAGGCATTCTTCACATTAAGTCTTGGTATGGGTTCAATGGCTATCTTCGGTTCTTATATCGATAAGAAGAATTCACTCACAAGTGAATCTATCCGTGTTATCGTTCTTGATACATTCGTAGCTCTTATGGCCGGTTTCATTATGTTCCCTGCCTGTTCAACTTACGGCGTATCAGTCAATGCCGGTCCTGCTCTTCTTTTTGAAACAATGAAGACAGTATTCGTCAACATGAACGGCGGCAGATTCTGGGGTACACTCTTCTTCCTCTTCATGGTATTTGCAGCATTCTCAACAGTTCTTGCTGTTTGTGAAAACATTATTGCAATGGTACGTGAAATAACCGGTTGGTCAAGAATAAAGGGAAGCGTCATCTGCGGTGTCGGAGTATTTGTACTTGCTCTTACAACTGCTTTGGGATACAGCAAGTTCAGTTTCCAGCCTTTTGCAGAAGGTTCTGCATGGCTTGATTTCTGGGATTTCATCGTTTCAACAAATATTCTTCCTCTGGGTTCTCTTTGTTATGTACTTTTCTGTACAAACAAGAAATTCGGTTGGGGTTGGGATAACTTCATTGCCGAAGCAAATACAGGTGACGGCTTGAAGGTTCCTAAATGGATGAAACCGCTTTGCATGTATGTTGTACCTGCTCTGATTATTCTTCTCTACATCTACGGTCTTACAACATTTGCATGGAAATAAGCAGATAAGAATCTTGCTTGATTCATCTTATGATTCATCAGTTGACAGAAGTTCTTTCTTCTGTCAACTTTTTTTATATGCACGCAGTTCTTCCGCAACAACAGGCAAGAGAAATCTGTACTCAATGGATTGAAGACCTGGATGGTTCTGAATTAGGTTCAAAACTTTCGGAAAAAGATTGCGGGCGTATGCTTGGAGTCCTGATTTGCAGTGACGGCACTGTCTACAAAGCCTTTTCCGGAGAACTTTTAGGCTCTTTTGTTGCAGAGGGTTTTGTTCCTCCTGTGTTTGATGTAGACAAAATGCAAGCTGTTCTGGATGAATCCGACAGTGCAATTAAAGCGGAACCAGACAAGACTGTACGAAGCAATCTGTCCCGTCATTACTGGCATGAGATTCAGAAACTGTATGAGTTTCATTGTTTTGACGGTTCCGTAAAATCACTTTATGATATTTTTCCCAATTGTCAGGCAGGAACCGGAGACTGCTGCGCACCGCGGCTTTTGAACACCTGCTTCAAGAACGGTAAAAAGCCTGTTTCCATGGCTGAGTTCTACTACGGAAACGGTCCTGCAGTTCACAAACAGTTTTACAATCCCTGCGATGAACGTTGTAAACCTATTTTGAAGTACATTTTGGGATTGGACATTGTTTATCTGGATTCTGACATTATTGTTGTAAACAAACCTTCCGGTTTACTTGCAATTGAGGGAAAAACAGAGTTTGACTGCATTGCAAGCCGTGTGAGAAATCTATACGGTGCTATTGCACAACCTTGTGTTCACCGTCTTGATCAGGCCACATCCGGTCTTATGGTCCTGGCTCTTACTCAACACGCACATGATACTCTTTGCAAAGATTTTGAAGAACGTAAGGTCTACAAAGAATATGTTGCAACTGTAGAAGGTAAAATTCTTGAAAACAGCGGCACTGTCAGCTTGCCTATCCGTCTTGATACAGATAACAGACCTCATCAGATTGTAGATTTTGAAAATGGCAAGTTTGCTGTTACTGATTGGGAGAAACTGGTTATTTACAAACTTGACGGAAGAGATGTTACAAAACTCAGATTAATTCCAAGAACAGGCAGAACCCATCAGCTTAGGGCTCATTGCGCTTACGGCCTCAAACATCCTATTGTCAACGATTCTCTTTACGGTTCAAATCCATTCAACAAATCCCTTATGCTCACTTCTGTGAAACTGGAGTTTACACATCCTGTAACAAATAGGATAATGTCTTTTGAACTTGACGACAACGGAGATAAAGCGTGAACGAATTATTATTTTTCATTTCATTACTGACTTCCTTTTCTTTGTTACTTCTCGTATACAGATTGTTCGGAAGATACGGAATCATCGGTTGGATCTGTTTTGCCACAGTATTTGCAAATATAGAAGTCCTGAAAACCGTTAACTGTTTTGGATTAAGCACAACTTTGGGCAACACTTTGTTCGGTACAATCTTCCTTGCTACAGACATTCTGTCAGAACAGGACGACAGACAAACTGCCAGAAAAGCCATTATGCTGGGTTTTATCTGCAATATTGCTTTTGTTGTTTTTTCCCAACTGGATATTGCATTTATTCCCAATGATACAGATTTTACACACAACAGTTTTGCTGTTTTATTCAAACTGACACCAAGGGTATGTTTAGGTTCAATTGTTGCTTATGCCATAGGGAACATGACGGATATCTACCTGTATGAAATAATCAAGAAAAGACATGGCGAGAAACATCTTTGGCTCAGAAACAACATCTGCACATTGCTGTCTCAACTTCTGGACAATTTTATTTTCCACTGCATTGCATTTTCCTCAGTCATGACTTTTGACCAGATTGCAAAACTGTCAGTTGATGTTTGGATAATAGAAGCAATAATTGCTGTCCTTGATACTCCGTTCCTCTATATTGCCAAAAACAAGATACCTTGTGAATGCAAGTAGTACATTGGATGAAAACACCCCCATTTTTAGCGGTTTTCATCCAAAATTGGATGAAAAGTCCATTTTTACAGGCATTTTCATCCAATTGCAGTTGTTTAATGCAGTTTAATGCACCCCAGTTAAAAAAACAGAGCTATCTGAAATGCAGATAACTCTGTTTTTACCGAAGATGGGACTTGAACCCATACGCCATTGCTGACAACAGATTTTGAGTCTATCGCGTCTACCATTCCGCCACTTCGGCAGTTATTATCTATTAGCAAGAGACAGTTGCTCAACTTTACGGTTTATAGCATTCTGTTTCTGTCTCAAGTCATTGATGGCTTCCTTTTCATCATCCATTCTGGTCTGAACATCTGCCATCTGCTTATCTATCTGAATTCTCTGTTCAGACAGATGCTGCATCTGTGTTACATACGCTGCATTTTGATTCTTATGCACTTCGACTTCTCTGTCAATCATTAAAAAGTCCATATGCAGATTTTGTTGTGTAAGTCTGATATGTGCATTATTAATACGTCTGCAAACATCTCTGATAGGTTTAGGGGCATCCGGAACCATCCATTCGTTCATGCCCATAGCAAGAATTTTTCCATACTCTGTAAACTTAACTTCAAGCTGGCCGAGAAGTTGAGCATCCTTTGACTGAAGAGTTCTGAGCATCTTGCTTTCATCACCGTAAGCACCCATGTTTTTAAGTTCACCTTGAGCTTTTGTGATATTTGTCTCACTTTCCTTTATAAGACCGCGGTAATTTTTCTTAAGATTTTTAACCTCTTCCATTTCCTGGATTAAAGACTGAGCCTTCTGACCCGGAACCAGTCTGTAGTCGCCGGTGTTGATCAGTCTTTTACCGGTATCAAAGAAAACCTCATTGAGAGTTGCCTTATGTTTTGCAATTTTCTTTTCAAGAGTTGATACAGCAAACTGAGAAGCCTTATCTCCAAGGTTGGCTCTTTTATTTTCAAGGGAAGCAAGTTTCTTTTCATAATCTCTGACAGGTGCAAGGCACTTGTAAAGATTCTCAGGAAGACGGCCGTCCAAATCAACTTCACTTGCAACTGCTCCGAAAGAAGCAATAAGGATATTGAAGTGATTGTCCAGGTCTTTCATTGAAAGCTGACTCTTTGCAATTTCCTGATCGTTGGAATTGACTTCCTTGAGTGCACCGTGAAGAGCATTCATCTGACCTTCAATATCAGTCTTGACTTTGATGATATTGCAAAGTTCATTGTATGAATCAAAACTGGGTTCATAGTTAATGGCTTTATGCCACTGACCTGCAACTTCACCCAGTTCCATATAGAGAGATTCTATATTCTGCTGTGTCTTTCCAATCTCATTTTTCAGAGCTTCAATTTCTGTATTAATTCCAGTCATGGGCTTATTGTATCATATTGTTCTTTTCTTTAGAATATTTATCAGGATTTATTTAATAGGAGTCAATTATGGCAGATTCAAAGGAATTAAGAGAACGCCAGATAAAGAAACTCGTTGAAGAAATGAAGCTTTATAAGGATCCAGAACTTCTTGAGGAGCTTAAAAAAGACCTCAGAAAGAACGTTCCTTTTTCAATGAGAGGTTATCTGCTGGCCTATCTTTACGTAACATCAAAACATTTTTCTGCTAAGCCTGTTGAAAGAAAATCTGAAAACAGACCTGAAATTGCCGGTGCAGTATCCCTTTATATTAATGTAGGAAAACTCAGCAGAGGTTCTTCTCACGAACTTTCCAAGTTCATCTGCACAGAAGCAAATCTTTCAGAAGAAGATATTCTTTCCCTTGCATACAAGCAGAACTATTCATTTGTCTATGTCAAAGAAGACATGGCAAAATCAGTTATCGAAAGCGTAAACGGAAAAACTTACCGCGGCCGCAAGGTCAAAGTAGATTACAGCAAAGACACTTCCAACAATGCTTGAGATTAACTGTGTGGCAACCGGCATTCTTAGAGCCCATTGCTACGTCGTTTCAGGATCTTATCAGGGTGAAAACTTCACTCTGGTAATTGATCCGGGCGGAGATTTTCATAGAATTCAGAATCTGATTTCAGATAAAGTAACACATATTGTCCTTACTCATGCACATTTTGATCATATAGGAGCCGTAAATGCGGTACATGACGCATATCCGAATGCAAAAATCTGTGTAGGACAATATGAAGACATCTCAGAGCAGAGCATCATTGAAGTAATGAAAGATGCCTTGGGAATTTATTTTGACAGACTGAATATTAATAAAAACAACTACATTATCCCAAAACCGGATATTCTTCTGAAAGACGGTGATGATTTGCTCGGCTTTAAAATTCTGCACACTCCGGGTCATACAAACGGCTCTATTTGCCTGTACCATGAAGAAGAAGGTATTCTGTTCAGCGGAGATACCCTGTTTGCCAACGGATACGGCAGAACTGATTTAAACGGCAATGAATATGATTTAGTTCAATCTTTAAATAAAATAATGGCCCTGGACAGCAGCACAACCGTTTATCCGGGCCATAATGGAAACACAACTATAGGTACTGAAAAAACCAATCTGGGTTATCAGTGATTGTTTTCAGTGATTTTTCTTTTCAGACTGATTTTTACAGTCCATGCACAGAAGTGCATACGGCAAAGCCCTAAGTCTTCCTTCAGGAATCTTTTTTCCGCATTGTGCGCAGATACCGTACTTTCCGTTTCTGATTCTGATAAGAGCCTGTTCAACAGCCTTGAGTCTTCCTGAATCAATCTGGCTCAACGCTTCCATTTTCTTTGTGGCCATATCATCTGTTGCAAGGTCACAGGAATCCTTAATGCCCATTGAGCCTACAACATCTCTGAAATCATTGTCTGTACGATTAATTTTTGATTTGATTTCATCCTGCATTCTGAGGAGTTCTGTTTCCATTTCTTTTTCAAAATCAGTCAACTCATAACTCATGGCGCACCTCCGATAAAGACACACAATAATAGGTATAAGACACGCATGTCGTCAAGGATTTTTTACGCTTTTTTTATTCTTTTTTCTGAGATGAATAATCTGAATCAAAAAGGCTGGGTTGGGATCTTTCCGGATTCTTCCTGGAACGTCTTACATTTCTTCTGAAAGAGTTGCTGGAAGACAACATTATTGCCAGTCCTTTGGTTGAATCAAGGTTGAACATGACAATTTCAACAATGCTTAACAGAGGTACGGCAACAAACATTCCTATAATACCCCAAATATATCCGAACACTGAAAGGGCTACGAGAATAACAAAAGCACTTAAATTCAGCTGTGTTCCCTGAACCCTGGGTTCAATGATGTTTCCGATAATATTCTGGGCAGCAATTGTTGATATAGCCACAAATATTACAGGGCTCCAATGAGGTACAAACTGCAGCAGAGCCATTAATATCACAAGGAATGTGATAATAATACTTCCGAATGTAGGAATAAAGTTCATGACAAATGTAAGAACCGCCCATACAAACGCAAAATCAAGCTTCACTATTTTGCAGATTATATAGAAAACAACACCTGTAATAGCGCTGATGAAAACCTTCAGAACAAGATACTTTGAAACCTGTCTATTACAGTTATCAAGAATGTCTACTGCCTTTTTCTGATTCTCTCCGGTTGCAACCATCATGATTTTAGGTACTATAGTATGTCTTTCAAGTAAAAGAAATACGGTTAAAAGTATAATCACGGTAGAATTGGAAATAAGCGATACAGCCCTGTTTGATACGGATTTGAGCACAGGAACAAAAACAGCAGCCCAATCGATGTTAATCAGACTGATAAGAGATGCTTCCTTTGGAATATCAAACCATCTTCCCAAAATACCCGACAGATAAACATCGAACTGATTCATTCTTACACTGTAAGAAGGTAGGATTCTGACCAGCAGTTCGGCAACATAGACAATAAACCAGACCGCCCCGGCAAATACCATGACAATGAGCAATATTGCAATTATTGAAGCAAGGGCTGACGGAACGTGCCATTTTTCCAGAGCAGAAACCAAAGGCAATATTATCAGAAAAATCAGAAGAGACAGAATTACATTGATTGATACACTCCCTGTAAGTTTGAAAACAGTCATCAGTGCTATTACAAGCAAAAACAGGAGTACATTTCTGATTTGAACTAAATGTTTATCATCCATATCCGTAAATTGTATTATAAGTTGAAAATAACCACAACACAAACGCCGAAACAATCAGTGTTTTTTAAGAACGTCTTTTTTAAAGAGCGATACATTGCTTGCCTTTGAAAAAATCTTTTCCATACGTCTGACTTCGCTTTCTGTCATTGAAGAACGTGCAAACTGATCGCAGAGAAACTCACGTGTGAAAACACGTTCGTCATCAACCTTGAAGTAACCTATCTTATCCAGGGCTTGTATACATACATCTGCAGCCTTACCTACACGCTCAGTTGTTACGATATTGCCGCCTGCAGGATACTTTTTCATCTTCTGGAACAATTCGTAACAGATAATCTGTACGGCCTGTGACAGGTTCAGCGAGGGAAATGCATCGCATGTAGGAATTGTAACTACCATTGAACATAGGTGTACCTGTTCATCAGACAACCCGTTGGCCTCACATCCGAATACTATTGAAATCTTACCTTTTCCGAAGCCGTTTATGTGTTCTGCAAGTTCAACAGGAGTTACACAACTTGTCTTTCTGTCCTTTCCCCTTCTGCGTGTTGCAGCAACGGAAAGGACACTGTCTTTAAGAGCATCCGCAAGGTTTGTAAACTCTTTTCTGTTTTCATATAAGTCCGATGCATGCAGTGCAAGTGTCCTGACTCTGTTTTCATCATAAGTTTGATTTGTTACCAGAGTCAGATGACTTAAGCCCATTGTTTTCATGGCTCTGCAGGCACTTCCGATATTTGCACCGTCCTGAGTATCACAGAGTATGATTTCTATCCTGTCGAGATTGGAAGTCTTTTCCATTTTATTTTGTAAGCAGCGATGCTGCATCCTTATCCAGGACAAATACGGAATTCTTATGATTCTGGAGGGCACTGCATGTCCACTGGCTTGATACTTCACCTTCTACGGACATTTTAATTGCCTTGGCCTTCTTTGTGCTGTTTGCAATAATCATTACTTCATCTGCTTCACAGATTGTGCCTACACCTACTGTCAGTGCCGTAGCAGGTACTTTTTCCGGGTCATTGTCAAAGAATCTTGAGTTTACAACTCTAGTTTCCCATTCAAGCATCATTTGTCTTGTTCTGGAATCCAATGCAGAACCGGGTTCATTGAAGGCAAGGTGTCCGTCTTCTCCTATTCCGCCCATGAAAAGTCTTACTCCGCCAGCTTCTTTTATTCGTTTTTCATAGTCTTCACATTCTTTTGCAAGGTCTTTTGCATTTCCGTTGAGTATGTTAACGTTTTCCTTCTTTATGTCCACATGATTAAAGAAGTTGTTGAACATAAAACTGTGATAACTTTCAGGATGGCTTTCCGGCAAACCTACATATTCATCCATATTGAATGTAATTACATTCTTAAACGATACTTTTCCGTCTTCATAAAGTTTAATCAGTTCTTTATATACTCCAAGCGGTGTTGAACCGGTAGGAAGTCCCAAAACATAAGGCTTTGTTCCTTTATATTCATTAATAGACTGAGCAATATGCTCTGCTGCCCATTTACATACTTCTTCATAAGTGTCTTTTACTACAACTTTCATATTTCCTCCCTGCAAACGGAATCTATTATTCCGCCACATAATACTTTTTCATCTTTATAAACCACAAGGCTCTGCCCTTTTGTTGCCGCTTTTACAGCAGTATTGAACTTAAAACATAGCCTATCCTGTGAATCAACTGACAACAGCCCCTCTACAGGGATTCCGGTGGATCTGATTTTTGCTTTTACTTCAATTTCACCGTCAAGACCGTCAATTGCACCCCAAACAATATTGGAAGCCGTTACACTAAAACTGCTGACAGAATCTTCATATCCTACAACAACTTCGTTTTTTTCCGGATTCAAGGCTACTACATATAACGGCATTTTGTCTGCAATTCCAAGTCCTTTTCTCTGTCCTATGGTGTAGTTCCAGAATCCGTCATGTCTTCCCAGAACCTTTCCTTCCAGGTTCACAATGTTTCCTTCAACAGGTTTTACATCAAGTAAATCAGTATAACGGCCGCTGTAGAAATCCTGACTTTCTGTCTGATTTTCATCATGAAAGCCCAACTGAACATCTATCTTCCTGACTTCTGCTTTGGTCATTTTTCCTAGAGGAAACATAGTAGTTGCAAGTTGCTTCTGGCTGAGCCGATACAAAAAATAGCTCTGGTCTTTTGTTTTATCCTCAGCCTGCATCAGTGCGTATCTTCCGTTTTCCTTCAAAATTCTGGCATAGTGGCCTGTTGCAAAATAATCAAAACCGATTCCCATGCTTCTTGCACTGTCAACCATTGAGCCGAATTTAATCTTCTGGTTACACCAAACGCATGGATTGGGTGTTCTTCCGTTCAGATATTCATCTCTGAAGTTTTTTAAAACCACGGCCTCGTACTTGTCTGAAATATCAAGAATCTTATGTTCAATTCCAAGGCTCTTGCATATCTGAGTTGTCTTTATGATATCTTCTTCTTTATTGGCAGAAAAACATGAATTTTTATCAGATGTGGGTTTATACTTTCCATCATCTTTAAAGACACGCATTGTAATTCCCACAACGTCATGTCCCTGTTCTTTCAACAAATATGCAGCAACAGATGAATCGATTCCGCCGCTCATTCCTACTAGTACTCTGGCCATGAGCAAAATTATAGCATAGCAGTTGACAAAACAAAACATATGCTGTAAGTTTTATCTTGCTTGGGATCTTGGTGAAGCTGGTTTATCACGCCACCCTGTCACGGTGGAGGCCGCGGGTTCGAGCCCCGCAGATCTCGAATGAAGGTAGTCTGAAAGGGCTACCTTTTCTTTTAACCGAAAAATTCATAAAGAGAAGGCGCTCCGTTTCCGAAGCGCCTTGAATCTTTTGGTTTTACAAGTTTAATTGATATGAACAATAGTCCAACCTGCAGGAATATTTGTCACACCATTTTCAAGCTTTCCTTCTGTTTGATAGAAATTTTTTGTACAATAAATTGTGCCTGAGTCATTTGTATTCGCCAACCAATCATGGTACGTTTCATAATTGTATGGTGTAATCGAATGAATCTTAATACTCTTTAAAAGAGTACAACCTTTAAACATATTGTAATAACAACTACCTGCTAATCCTGTTGCAGGAAGATCCGGAGCTTTCGTTAAAGATGTACAACCCTCAAACATATATTGATAACAATAAAGGTTTAAATAAGTTGCAGGAAGAACCGGAGCGGTCTTTAATTTAGCGCATCCATAGAAAAGCTTAGCAAATGCAGATTCTGGCAGCTGATTTTCATTCCCTACATTTACATCCCCTACATTCCCATCTTTTTCCAAAAGATAGTTGACATTTCCATTACAATTTACATAATCAGAAATCACAAAATTGTAATAGTCCTTCTCTCCATAACCTTTTGAAAAATTAGTGTTGGATGTCTTAGCTCTGAAATACACCTTATCACCTACATTATTCAAAGTAATTGTGTCATCAATAGTGTAGTCTAAACAAGACTGATATCAAAAGGAGTCCCAACCTTTTGAAGTTTTATTGTAACTCCAGAAGTCAATGCTTCAAAGTTCAAAGGAACTTTTTTCATATCAGTAGGACTTGCAGGCATATCGAAATGACCTTCTTCATGAGGAGCCATATCAGTTGTGGTAGTATTGATGTAAACAATACCAAGCTTGATTGTCTTGTTCTCTACTGTAATTCCCTTAAGCTCTGTTGTAAGACTGTTAAGTACATAAATGTCTGCTACACCTTTCTGTCCTTCATCTGAAAGTTCAAATATGTTGTATACCTTACAGTCTGTTGCTGTTGATGTTCCGTCTGCTTTAAGACCTATGAACTCAAGTGTGATATTTGACGGTGTTGTTCCACCTTTACTTACATTTACTCCAACAATTTCTACATTTGTAAATATTGCAGTTGCTGCTGTGTATTC